>CAJLKN010000004.1 GCA_905207235.1 uncultured Eubacteriales bacterium | reverse complement strand
CCGCGGCAATGCCGCGGCGCCGTCTTTATTCACATTGCAAAGTTGTTCGTTTTCAGGTTATGCCTGAAGGTTTTTCTTTTCCTTTTTGAACTTGTCGTTTATCTGGTCGACCATCTGTTTTGCCGCGGGAGCGGGCGCGTAATAACCGCGCGAGCTCATCTGCGTGAACAGACTGTACTGCGCCGCCGCAACAGCGTTTAAGTTGGCGGCAAATTCCTTGCGCACGCTCTTGGAGCTGCCCTCGAAGAGAGCGACGGCATAAAAGGACATGAGCTGCTTTTCGCTGCTAAGCATATCCTGAATTGCGTCCTTTTCGTTGAGCTGTGTATCCGACTTTGACTGCTTCATACTTAACCTCCTATGATATTGAGGAGCGCGCAGTAGCGCGCCTCGTGTTCGTCTGCAACCTTTGCCATACACTCGGCAAGATCTACGTCCGTGAGCGTTTTGGAATACATTCTCGCCTTTTTGCAAATAAGTCCTTCGTAAGTCAATGCGTCCGAAATCATAGTAAGTTCTTTCGCCGTTATTTCTGTCATAAAAAAACCTCCTCCCCTACGTTATTACCGTAAAGAAGAAGGTTTATTCTCTTTTTATCGTTATCCTTTAAAACATATCATTTTTATTTGATATCCTTGAAAATATCAATGTCCGACGCGCCGTGCGATTTTATGAGCTGATAATAGGGGTCGGAGGAGAAATCGCGCTCTTTATCGTAAGTTCCGCCCAGCTCCTCTATGGCAAATTTGATTTCCTGGAAATCGGCGTATGTAATTCCGTCCTGCTCTATCTTGTCGTAAAGATATTCAAGCGCGCGCTCGTCGCCGTATGCCGCGAGGAAACTTGCGTGCAGAGCCATGTTCTCATCGTCAGAGCGGAACGCCTTTATCAGCGCTTCGAAAATTCTTTCGTCGCGGATGGTGCAGCGCGAGAGTATTTCGAGCATATATTCGACCGAAACGCCCTTGTTGTACAAATCAAGCGCTTCATCTTTTACATTGTCCGCGTGCAGTTTGACATAGTCCACGCAGGTGTTGCGCACGTCCTCGCTTTCCGAAGATACAATGAGGCGCATATACTCGGGAAGAGCCTTTTCGGATGCGCCCAAAAGGTTGAGAGCGTAGGATATTTCGTCCTCCGTTCCCCTCAAAAGGGGCAACAGAAGCTCGTCCATATGTCTGCCCTCGATGGCGTTGCACAGAAATTCGCTGACGGGAACGCCCTGTTTAAGGTGGGCGGTGAGGCTCTTTATAAGCTGTTCGTCCGACTGTTCGGCGTAGAACTGATTGGGCGTTTTGCCTATGGATTTTACTACGGTATCGCCGAATTTAGAGTACATTTCGGGAATGACGTCTTCCCACTGCTTTTCGGTGTAGCCGCGGGGGTTGCGCTTTATATATTCCGAAAGTTTTTCGTCGAACATTCCGTCGAAGTCGTAAAGTTTCATTTTTCTTCACCAATTATTTTTTCGTAATTTTTTCGCTTCGCGCCGAAGAAAGCGCACACCGTCGCATCGTCCAGCCCGCTTTCCTGCACTCCGCTGAGCATATAAATCGCCGCAGCGAGCGACTGCGCGTCCTTTACGTCGCCCAGCCTGTTCTGTTCGGAGAGCTTTTTATACAGCCCTGCCGCCGCCTCGTGCATTATATAAATATAATCTGAATTTATAAGTCCGAAACGCGAAACGGTAAGCGCGTAAGCCCTTATGAACATCTTGCGTTTTGTTCTGCCCACTTCAAGCGGAATTAAATTAAGTTTACGGTAAATATTGCACACTACAACGCCGTATTCGCAGCGCTCGTTTCTTTCCGCTATCATGCCTATCGTGTGCATTTTCAGCGAGTCGGGCAGATATGCGTCCAAAAGCACGTCGCGCAGAAGGTCGTCGCAGTCGGGCGCCTTCACCGCGCACGCCGCGCCCAGCATTTTGAGCTCCGCGCCCGTATTTTCGGAACCTTCGTCGAAGCACCAGCGTATGCAGTCGGTTACATCGACCGTCGCAGAAAGCGCAGCCACCTGCTTTTCGCCGAGGCGGACGAACGCGGATAGAATTTCTATGTTGCTTTCGCGCTCCTGTTGGGGCAGGCGGTAAAAATACGACAGAGGATTTTGCTTGTAATCGTCGTCCTCCATGTGCTCGCGCACGATGTCGAGGTAATACTTTGCCGTTACCGCGTCCGAATAGATGGTAATCAACTTATCGAAAGCATCTACGCTCTCCTGCTTTCTTCCGCTGTTGTAGGCGGACACTGCCTTGAAATAGAGCACGGAATTGTCGTACTGCAAATCTTCCTCTATGCGGCAGAACAGCTTGTACGCTTCGTCGTGCATGCCGTTTTCGCAGCAGACTGTGGCTATTTTATAAATATCGTCCGTCGCCGTCGCGCCGAGCGAGAGAAGTTTTTCGGTTATGGCGCGGCTCTCCGTACTCTTGTGCTGCTGATTTTTTACTGCTGCGAGAGTGGTCAGCGCCTGAACGTCCTGCGGATGCTTTTTAAGTATGTTGAGGCACTCCTGTTCCGCCTCGTCGAATTTATCAAAAATTATATTGCACATGGCGATATAATTGCGGGCGGAAAGGTATTTTTCGTTGCCTTCATCGACGAGATTGAACTGCCTGACTGCGTTGTCGTAATCGCCCTCGCGCATAAAGGATATGCCCTTCTGCATTTCCTCCGTAAAGTCGGCAAGTCTGGGCGGCCATGCAAATTTGAGGGGCGATTTCTGCGAATAAATGAAGTTATTAATAATTTCGCGGCGGCTGTCCGCGCTCAGATCGCCCGCCGTCTCTATGAGCAGTTTGTTGTAGTAATATGCGGCGACCTGCTCGTCGCCCGAATTTAAGTAATTTACCGCAAGCCCTTCGTATGCGTCCGCGAGCTCCGCGTCGGGATATATGCTTACGTAATCGATATATTTGAACCAGGCGTTTATGCTTTTTTCGTACAGCGACATATCGTCGAAGGTTTCGGCGTACATCATGTACGAATCTTCGGCGTTACCGTTGAGCTCCGCGTTTTTGTTGAGCATCCTCAGCGCGGCTATGAAATTGTGATCCTCGATGTAGTCCGCCGCAATCGCCAGCAGGCGGTCTTCGCTGAGGTCTATCGAAGTCGTCTTGTTCATTTATTTGTTTTCAAAAAGTTTGTTAATGTCGTCTGCGTTAAATGTATAATCGGTATTGCAATAATGGCAGTGCACGCTCACGCAGCCCTGCTCTTCGCACACCTTTAAAAGCTCTTCTTTGCCGAGTGGAATTATAACGCCCTCAATTTTTTCGCGCGAACAGTTGCACACGTAATCGGGATGAAGAAGATACAAGCCGTTATCTGCAATTTCACCGTCAAAATATTTTTTTATCAGCCCTTCGGCGCCGCCTTCGCCGAGCACGCCCGCGACGTTGGAAAACGCCTTCATTCTTTCGTTTGATTTTTGCGAGTTTACTTCCGAAGTGCCGGGGAGCTGTTGCATTATAACGCCGCCCGCGCTCAGGCACGAACCGTCTTCGGAAAGTTTAACACCCACGCTTACGTGCGTTACTATCTGTTCGCTGGCGCGGAAATATTCGGTGAATATGTCGGATATGTCGTCGCTTTCTATTTCGCACGCGCCGACGAAGGGGCGGAAAAATCCGTCGTCCTTTATTACCGTCAGAGTGCCGCCCTTCAATGTATGTCTGCACGAGCCGTCCACATATCCGCGTATGTGCAGTTTGCTGTCGCCCGAAACGGAAACGCAGCCGTCGCCTTCCGCACTCTTTATTGTGAGCGAGACCGCGCCCTTTTCGCTTTTAAGACAGCCTGCCATATATGCGCAGCAGGTTAAAAGTCCGCCGAGAAGATATGCCGCGTTGCCCGAAAGATTGTGTATTTTTATCGCTTTGTTGACGAGGTCCGTCGTTTCGAGAACCGAAAGGGAAACCTGTTTGTCATAGACGAGAGATTTATAAAGTTTATTCATATTTATTACCGTCTTATTTTACCGCCGCAAAATTTATGCGCTCCGATTTGTCCTCCCCGCCTAGATGCCCGCACGAGGTTATATCGTGAAATCCGACCTCGGAGAGAATGCGCACGATATCGCCCTCTTCGTGGGCGTACTGAACATGCCGCTCGTCGTAGCGGCTGTATCTGCCGTCCTTACCCTTTACGAAGAATGTAAGGTCCATAATGACGCCGTCGGGCGTCTGCTTGTTGAACCACATGTAGGAGATGTCCTCTCCGTCTTCGCCGAACATGTTTTCGCCTATGATATTGCGCAGTTTGTTGCTGCTGGAAATATCAAATAAAAATTTTCCGCCCTTTTTAAGCGAAGAGTAAACGTGAGAGAACGCGCTTTTTAACTTGTCGGGGCTGACGTAATTGAGGCAATCATTTATAGCCACGGCGAAATCGACTTTGCCCGTCAGTTTAAGTTTGGTTATATCGCCGAGTAAAAATTCACAGCGTACTCCCTCCGCCGCCGCTTTTGTCTTTGCGACGGACAGCATGGAAGGGGATATATCCACTCCGCAGACGTCGTATCCCGCCTTGTTGAGCGCGCGCGTGAAATAACCGTTTCCGCACCCTATATCGACGCCCCTGGAACCCGACTTTATGTCGCACAGCCCTTTAATTAAATACTGCGACCATGAATAATAGTCGCAGTCTTTGTTGAGATATTCAAACCAGCTGCCGAGGGCAGAATAGCTTTCGTTCATAATTTTATTTGAGCAGGTTGTCCGATTTATTTGAGCAGGTTGTCCGAGCTTATCTTCTTCTTTTTGCCCTTTTTGTCGGTATCCGAAAGCGCCTTTTCGCGCTCGGCAAACATCTTGTTGTACTCGACATACTTGGTCTCATTTTTATGGTCTTCGTAATAATCGTCTATGCCCTTATTCATGGCATTGCGGTCTTCCTGCGCCTTGGCTACGTCGCCTCTGCCGAACGTTGCGGGAATTTCGCGGACGGATATTTCGTCGTCGATGGGCTTTATGGGTCTGCCGACGAGCTCGGATTTGCCTGCGGCGAGAAGCTCTCTCGCAGCCTGCATGTCTTCCTCTCTCTTTACGGCTTCACGCTGTTTGGGCGTCATCTTTTCGAGTTTTGCCTGCTTTTCGGTTGCAATCGCGGGAGTTATAAAGCTGTCAAACATCCACTGCGTATAAGCCATCCACACAAGAACTATGAATGAAAAACCTACAAACAGAAAGACGATTATGCCTACGAAAGTAAAGAATGAAGCAACAAGCCCCAGAAGCATAAGCCATACGGGTATGAGAGCGAAAGCAAGCATCAATACCGTCTGGATAACGCTGCCTATCATAAGCACGAAGGAATTTTTAAGCAGATATTTGAACTTTACTTTATAGCTTACGCCTACCGCCAGAACCCACATAGCATAAATACCCACGATCACAGTGGCAATTATGATGAACACTTTTGCGGTTATCGGACCAGCGGCGGAAGCGCCGTAGGCGATTGTCTGCGCCGCCCAGTCGCTGATTATTACAGACGCATAATAAAAAGCAAGGAATACGATTATGGGAACAACCGCATTGAAATAGCAACGTCTGACGCCGTGGAAATAGCCTTTTACGGTAAATTCGCCGTGGGAATTGATCATCTTTTTGACGGAGTAAGCCGCGCCTGCAATACCGATCGCCGCGATAAGTCCTGCCGCAATCAGAGCCGCATAATAAACAAGATCGACCGAAAGAACAAGACTTTCGGCTATACCTATCGTAGAAGGCGTGTATATCGCTATTCCCGCATTAGCCGAAAAAGGATACAGCGCTGCCAGATTTGTAACGTAAGCCAATCTTAAATACATTAAAGCTATGCCGGGCACGAAGAATACGAGCGTGAGCACGTTGATAATGACGAACTTTACGAAATTCGCCTTGAAGAGCGCCCATGTGTCGCCCCATCTGCCCTTGGGCACATAAGTTCTGACGTAGTCGTCGGCCATGTCGTTGCCGACGAGAGACTGCAATTTGGATTCTGCCATAAATTATACCGTTAAATTTAATTGCCTCCGCTTTCGCGGCGGCTGTTTTTATGTTTTCATTTATTATACAGTATCGAGTAAAATATTTCAATTAATTTACCCGAAGTTGCGCAAATTTTCTTTGACTTTTCTTTGAGTATATGATATTATCACGTTGCTGATTAGAGGAGCGGACGAGCATGAGTACCCTCCGGACAGGGATATTTAAGGCAATATCCCGCTTATCCGAAGGCAAAAGGGCATCTCCGCCGAAGCGGAATTTAAGCCTCATTCCGCTGGGCGCAGGGGACAACACCTTTGCGACTGTCACTTTTTTGTGTCGCGCTATCTGCACGTATTCGTATTTTTTTCGGATGTATTGCGGCGCGCGGCGCCGCTTTTTATTTTAACAATTTTTTATTTCGGAGAATATATTATGAAAAAATATAAGGTAGGCATTATAGGCGCAACCGGCATGGTCGGTCAGCGTTTTGCCCTTCTTTTACGCAACCACCCGATGTTCGAGGTGAAAGCGCTAGCCGCTTCCTCCTCTTCCGCAGGCAAAAAATATGCCGACGCCGTAAAGCGCTGGCACCTTTCCGACCCCATGCCCGAAGAATTTTCTTCCATGGTCGTACTCGACGCCTCCGCCGATAAGGAAAAGATTGCCTCGATGGTTGATTTCTGCTTCTGCGCGGTAAATATGCCCAAGGATGAGATCAAACAGCTCGAGTACGCTTACGCCAAACTCGAATGCCCCATCGTTTCGAACAATTCTGCGCACAGATTTACCGAAGACGTGCCCATGATTATTCCCGAAATCAACGCAGACCACCTGCAAGTTATCGCCGCTCAGAGAAAGAGACTGGGCACAAAGCGCGGCTTTATAGCCGTAAAGAGCAACTGCTCGCTTCAATCCTACGTTCCCCTTCTTCATCCCCTTAAAAAATTCGGCATACGCTGCGCCGCCGTAACTACCTATCAGGCAATTTCGGGCGCGGGAAAAACTTTTGAGACCATGCCCGAAATAATAGACAACATCATACCATACATCGGCGGCGAAGAAGAAAAGAGCGAAAGAGAGCCCCTTAAAATATGGGGCAGCGTGCAGGACGGCAAAATAACTCTCGCAGACGGTCCCGTAATCACGGCGCAGTGTCTGAGAGTGCCCGTTTCCGACGGACATACGGCGGCATGCTTCGTTTCTTTCGAAAAGAAACCTACGAAGGAAGAAATTTTGCAGGCATGGGCAGAATTTTCGGGCGAGCCCCAGAAGCTCAAACTCCCCTCTGCTCCCGCTCAGTTCATACACTACTTCGAAGAGGACAACCGCCCTCAGCCCAAGCTCGACAGAATGACCGAAAAGGGCATGGCGATCTGCGCGGGCAGACTGCGCGAAGATAACCTCTTCGACTATAAGTTTATAGGTTTTTCGCACAACACGTTGCGCGGCGCGGCAGGCGGAGCTGTGCTTTTGGCAGAACTTCTCGCCGCAAAAGGATACTTCGACTGATTTAATCTTTATTGGAGGTTGACATGAAAGGCTTTTTTTACGGTTCCGCGACGGCGATGATAACGCCGTTCGACGAAAACGGAATAAATTTCACGGCGCTCGGCAATATGATTGAATATCAGATAGCCAACGGAACCGATGCGCTCGTAGTGCTCGGCACGACGGGCGAGCCCGCCACGATGACGGAGGACGAAAAGGTCGCCGTAATGAAATTCGCAAAGGAAAAAACCGCGGGCAGGGCAAAACTTATCTTCGGAACGGGCAGCAACTGCACTGCAAAGGCAGTTGAAGCAACAAAGCGCGCCGAAGCGCTCGGCGCGGACGGAGTGCTCGCCGTTACCCCTTATTACAATAAATGTACTCAAAAAGGCATTGTGGAATATTACAAAGCCATATGCGCGGCGACAAGCCTTCCCGTAATCGCTTACAACGTTCCTCCCCGCACGGGCGTGAACATTCTTCCCGCAACAGCCGAAGAACTTTCGTACATACCCAACATGGCGGGCATTAAGGAAGCGTGCGGAAACATGGAACAAATTTGCGAAACCATGCGCAGAATTCGCCCCAGAATGGACCTCTATTCGGGCGACGACAACTTAAATATTCCCATTATGGCGATAGGCGGCGCGGGGCTCATTTCGGTAGCTTCGAACATCGTTCCCGCACAGATTAAGGAAGTTGCCACGCTTATGCAGAAATGCAAGCTGGCAAAAGCAAATAAAATTCACGAAAAAATACTTCCTTTAATCGACGCTTGCTTCGTGGAAGTCAATCCCATACCCGTCAAGGCGGGCTGCAACATGATAGGGCTCGACGCGGGCGTTCCCAGAGCGCCGCTGACAGAGCTCGAAGACGAGCACAAAAAACTCATGAAAAAATGTATTAAAGCTGCGGGGATGAAATTATGTTAAACTTTTTGATTTGCGGCATAGGCGGCAAGATGGGCGCAAACCTCGTCAGTCTGCTCTCCTCCGACAATGAAGCGCGCGCCGTTTGCGGCGTCGATATTAAAAAAGGCGAAGTTTGCGGCATACCCGTTTATTCTTCATTCGACGAAGTCGATATGAAGGTGAACGCCGTAATCGACTTCTCCTCCCCCGCCGTACTCGACAGCGAAATAGCTTACTGCACGAAAAACAACATTCCCCTCGTTATCGGCTCGACGGGATATACGTCGGAACATATTGAAAAAATAAAGAAAGCCGCCGAAAAGACGGCGGTTTTCAAGACGGCGAACTTTTCACTCGGCGTAAACCTTTTGGTAGAGCTAGTGAAAAAGGCGGCGAAAGTGCTCGGCGAAGACTTCGACATAGAAATAATCGAACGCCACCACAACCAGAAAGTGGACGCACCCAGCGGCACCGCCCTAATGCTTGCAGACGCGGCAAACGAAGTGTTTGAGGACAAAAAACCTTATATTGACGGGCGAAGCGGTCAGGTAGGCAAGCGCGGCAGGGAGATAGGCATTCACGCCGTGCGCGGCGGAACAATCGTAGGCGAACACGAAGTAATGTTTGCGGGCGAGGACGAGATTATTTCCCTTTCCCACTCCGCGCGCTCCAAGCGCGTATTCGCCGCAGGCGCAATAAGAGCCGCAAAATGGATTGCAGGCAAAAAATGCGGTCTGTACGACATGAACGACGTATTGCAGAATATAATACAGTAAATACAATTAATACAGTAAATACAACAAAAATCGCCAGAAAACGGCGGTTTTTTGTTTTGTTTGACTTGAATTATTTGCTTACATGTTTACATTGCCCGCTTGCAAGGCGCGATTGTCGCAATAAGTTCCGATTGTCCGACATGAGTTGCAATTTACGCCATAAGTTGCGATTGTCATCGTCAACAACGCTTTGAGTTTTTATTTCGGACAACTTTTGAGACAATTAGGCAAAAAATTATTAAGCTATACTTTTCTGGTTTTAAGTGCGGCGACAAAGTATTGTGGTATAAAAATTTGGCAAAAAAAGTGCAACTTGAATTAATTTAAACGATATCTCAGGTATAAACACTGGCGCCCTGCGGCAACTGCCGCAGGGCGCCCGATTTTTATTAAATTCAACTGCATTGTTTTTACTGCGGGCAAGGAAATTTCTATGCCCGCGTAAACCAAATAATTTTTATAAACCCTCTTTATCAGTCGTTTTCGGGTTGCGCAGCCGCAACCTCGGAGTTTACGGGGTCGGAAACGCCCTGTTCTGCGGGGCGGTAAACATATCTGAATTTATATTCGTAGTCGGAGTGTTCGTCGGCGCGCGCCTTCATTACTGCATAAACCTGATCGCGCAATTTTTGCTGCGCGTGTTTGAGGGGAAGATTTTCATCGGCAAAAAACGGACCGTCGATATAGACCGTTATTTTGGGTTTATCCGAATGTTTGCGCTTTTTAAACGTCATTGTGTAAGAAAACACGGGCGCGCCCAGCTTTGCGGGATAACGGAAAGATACGGCGGGAAAGTTGCGCACTCCGCAATAATACGGCCAGATATGCGCTTCGGGGTATATTGCCACCCAGTATTTTTTGTTTATGGCGCGGGTTATTTCGTCGTTGAATTCCTTCATGAGGTGTAAATCGGATGGTATTGGCAAAGCGCCCACGTCCATTACCAGCCAGCGCATGCCCTTTATCGAAGTGGTGTCCTCGTTGACCATAACCTTTGCAGGGCGGGGAAAAGACAACACCGTAGGATTGGAAGCGTCGCAGACGAACGCCGTGTGGTTGCCGTAAATGAAGCAACCGCGGTTTTTATAGCCCTTCATACACTTCTTGTTAACGTATTTTATGCGCCTTAAAATTTTGGTATAAATAAATGTGCAAGGCGTAGCAAACACGCGGTATATCAAAAACCGCCTTATCGCAACCAAAGGATTGCGCGTATGATATTTAAAATTATCGGGCAGATGCTTCGTCGCGATATGTGTATCGGCAAAGTCGTCGTGCACTTCGTCTGAATAATATCTTATCTTAAGTTCCATACCATTTAAGCATATGCCTTTTTTATAAACAGCATATAAAGTCTTAAGCGCGCAATAAATTATGCTCGAATTGTTGCGCGGCAGGCATTATTATGTTATAATAAATTTCGGCATTTAAAAAATTTTTTACAGAGGAAAATGATTATGGATATCTTTGGCAACATTATTTTGCTTGCCGCAGGCTTTCTTCTGCTGACCAAAGGCGCAGATTTCTTCGTCGATGGCGCGAGCGGCATTGCTACCAAACTCAAAATTCCCCAGATAATAATAGGTCTGACTATTGTTGCTATGGGAACGAGCGCACCCGAAGCCGCAGTTTCGATAAGCGCCGCCGTTGCGCAGAATGCCGAAATAACTATCGGCAACATCGTGGGAAGCAATATACTCAATATACTAATTATTCTGGGTCTGTCTTCCGTAATAACTCTGCTCGGCGTGAAAAAGGACACATCGTTTGTAGATATACCCGTCATGATTGGCGCAACAGTGATATTGCTGCTGCTCGGACTGGACGGCACGATAGGTCTCTGGGACGGCATAATATTCCTGGTCGTATTCATAGCATATATGGCTTACCTCTTTGTTATTGCGCGCAAGCGCATAAACAAACGCGCGGCAGCCGTTCCCCTGGCACAGAACACGGTGGCAACCCACATGCCTGCCGCCGACATGCCGACAGCCGACGAGGTTTTATCCGCAACAGACGCGCTCCCTCAGTCCAACGCGCAAAGCGCGGCGGCTGAAAATGCCGAAGAAGATAACCAACCCAAAGATCGTCCATTTATTCTCGCTCTGTTTTTTACCGCTTTGGGACTTGCGATGATTATACTAGGAAGCAACTTCGCAGTTGACAGCGCAACTTACCTCGCTGCGAAGATGGGCGTAAGCGACAGATTTATAGGTCTTACGGTCGTCGCCCTCGGAACTTCCCTGCCCGAACTGTTCACCTCCGTCGCGGCGGCGATAAAGAAAAACGCCGACATCGCCATAGGAAACATCGTCGGAAGCAACATATTCAACATCTTATTCATAACGGGTCTTTCCGCCGTCATAACCCCCGTTCCCTTCGCTTCGAACTTCCTCATAGATACGGGCGTCGCTCTCGGAGCGGCTGTGCTCCTCTGGATACCCTGCCTGTTCAGACAAGGCATAGGGCGAATAACGGGCATAATAATGTTGCTCGCATACTGCGGATATTTCACGTATCTGGCTATCGGATAAAATATAAAAAAAGCGCGTTCGCCGCGGCATATGCCGCGGCGAACGCTTTTTTTTGCTTAATTGAAAAGAGCTATGAATTCGCGCAGAGCGAAAGGTATGGGAACGTTCTTGGGGAGAGCTATGCCCACTCCGCGCACGGGCAATGCGGGTATTACCTTGACTTCGAAGAGCTCTCCGCTTTCGAGCTCTTTAAGCGCGTACTCGCGGGGAACGCAGCCTATGCCCATGCCGCTTACGGCGAGCTTTAACATGAGGTCCCAGTTAGCCACTTCGATATACGGGCTTAACGATATACCCATAGTCTGGATGTATTTTGTCAGTGCGTGGCGGGCGACGGTGTTTTCCTCTATCATGAGAAGGGGATATTCGTGCAGATCTTTAAGATTAATCTGTTTGTCCTTTATGTCGCTGAACTTTTTGCCCGCTACGAAGATATCCGAAAGGTGAGCCACCGTGCCGGTGAAGTTTACGTCCTTATCCTCTATGGGAAGGTTTACGAAACCTATATCGCACTTGTTGTCTTTGAGCTGCGTGAGCGTATCGGGGGAAGTGCCCGTGATAAGCTCGAATCTGACGGCGGGATATTTTTCATTGAACGCCACTATTTTATCGGCGAGAATATTGCTGAAAATGGAGTCGGTTGCGCCAATTCTTATCGTGCCCGTTGCAGTGGTTTTGAGTTCGATAAGTTTATTTTCAGCCGCGTCGAGCAGAGCGAGGGCCTCTTCTACCTGCTTGAAAATGAGCTTGCCGCCCTGAACGGACAGTTCCATTCCCCTGTGAGTACGGTTGAAAAGGGACGTGCCCAGCTGACTTTCGAGCTGTTTTATCGCCTGCGACACGGCGGGCTGCGAAATAAATAACTCCTCCGCCGCCTTCGTCAGACTGCCGCACTTTGCGACCGTGTAAAAGACCCTGTAAAGTTCGATGTTTACCATAAATTTCTCCTGTACGTCATTATTTTCCTACGCAAAATTTTGCAAAAACTTCGCTTATTATCTCTTCGTTTGCCGTCTCGCCCGTTATTTCGCCGAGCGCCGACCATGCGTCGTTGATATCCAGAGATATTATATCGAGAGGAAATGCGCCTATCGCGCCGACGGCATTTCTTAAAGACGCGCTGGCGCGGCAGAGCGCTTCGTAGTGGCGCTCTTCGGTAATGTATGCGCTTCCGAGAGAATGCGCGCCCAGGGCGCGGGCGGACATAAGTTTTTTGAGTTCCTGAATATTTTCCGACGTCTTTGCGGACACGCTTATGTCGAATTTATCCGAACCCGCAGAAGATACGTCGCACTTATTGAATACTTTGATAAGTCTGGGGTCGTCTTCCGCCACGCCTTCGAGCGGGACGTATGCGCCCTCGCAGACATATACTATGACGTCTGCCGAAGCGACAATCTTTTTTGCTATCGATATGCCCGCGCTCTCAATCTCGTCGGCGTGCTCCCTTATTCCCGCCGTGTCGTAGAGATTGTATTTTACACCGTCAATCTGAATGACCCCTTCCACCGCGTCGCGCGTCGTTCCCGCACGCGGGGAAACGATGGCTTTATCGTAACCGATAAGTGCGTTGAGCAGGGAAGATTTGCCCGCATTGGGTGCGCCGCACAGCGCAACAGTTACTCCGCTTTTTATCTTTCTGCCGCCGTCGTAGCTGTCTATCATGGTGCATATGCGCCCGTCAACCGCGTTAAGCCTTGCATCGACATCGGAAAGCTGCGTCGCCGCGACGTCCTCTTCGGGATAATCTATGTCCGCAGAAATGCCCGCGAGAATATCTTTGAGCTCGCTTTGCAACTCTTTGACTTTTTCGGTAAGTTTTTCGTTGTAGAGCATATTGCCCGCGCGCACTTCGGCAAGGCTCGAGGCGTTAATCATGTCGATAAGCCCTTCGGCCGAAGCGAGGGAAAGTTTGCCGTTGAGGAAAGCCCTCTTGCTGAATTCGCCGTTCGCAGCCATGCGAGCTCCGTTTGACAGAGCGGCTTTTAAAACGCCGCGCGCGATCTGCGAACCGCCGTGGCAATGCAATTCGACCACGTCCTCGCCCGTAAACGATTTGGGCGCTTTGAAATATACGCACAGACCGAAATCTTCGAAGCCGTCGCAAAGTATCTTACCGGGGTACATTCTGTACGGCTCAAAGTCCTCGACGGGCGTCTTGCCGCTGGGGGCAAATATCTTTTTTGCGACGCAGACAGGGCTGTCGCCGCTTATGCGTATTATTGCAACTCCGCCGACGCCGTCCGCCGTGGAAATTGCCGCTATATTTTCATTCAACATATCACTGACCCGCGATTAACTATAACTAATACTTATAACTTCAATTAAATTATATCATACCATTTATTTTAATGCAATAAAAAAACGGCGCACAATGCGCCGTTTTTTGCGTTTTGCAAAATCATTTATCGAACTCGCTGAAAGGATCTTCGGGCGGATTATCGCCGTCCTTTTTTGCGTGTTCGTCCGAGCCGCCATCCTTATCATCTGGACGGGGCGACGTGGAATTGGCAAACTCCTCGAAAGGGTCGGAAGCCGAACCCGAAGGGCGGGTATCGTAAGGGCTGCCGGGGCGATTGGGCTGACCCGTATAGGGGTTGTAGCCATAAGGATTTCCGCCGTTCTGGCGGTTGTACTGCTGGTACATTTCGTAGCGCGCCTGCTGCTGGTTGCGGACGTAATTGCGGTAGTTGGTCGAGCGGTTTTTGCGCACGACAAAGAACAATATTCCCTTTATGGGGAAGAATACCGAAAATAGCGAATAAACGACGAAGTAGCGGCATGCGTACGTCTGGAAGAACGAAATGACGACGAGAACGTTGAAAAGTATATAGGCAAGGTTTATCCAGTTGAGGACGTATCCGCTGAAATAATCGAAAACCCACGCGAGCCACGTTCCCTGTATAGCCGTAGAAGCGGCATAGCCCGAGGCATATTCCAGCCCCGTTATCATGTCGGTCTGAGTTACTTCAACGTATAAGTCGCCCGCAAAGACAATACCCGAGCAGACATAGTCGAAGATAAACAGTCCCACGCACACCGCTTCGAGAATTGCGAGGACGAGCGAAAACCTCTTTGCGGGGATATTGTAAATGCGGTTCTTTTCGGAAAGCACGCCGATGTAATAGGTATTAAGAAAGGGCACAAACGACATCCATCTGTGTTTATAACCTTCCCTGCCCGAAATTACCCAAAGCGCAGCCGCCTGAAAGCCATACACGACGGCGAAAAGTATTCCGCCTATCAGCAAGGCAACCCACAGCGCCGTGAACGGGTGCAGACTGCTCGGAATAAACATTCCGGCTATGCCCGTAAATTCAAAAAAATCCATATTTCCCTCTTGAATGCAGTCGATGCAATTATATTTTTCTTATGTTATATATTATCCGCCTTTTGTTGCGGACTTGAAACAACTCTGTGAAAATTTTGTAAAATTTATTTTGCAAACAGTTCGAAGCCGTAATCCACGTCGCGGAGAAAGAGCCCTTGGGGCGGCATAGTCTTGCCCGCGAGCGAGCGGTCGCCCGTTTGAAGGGAAAGGCGTATGCGTTCGAGGGTAATTGCGTTCTGCGCATAGCCGAGCACGGTACCCGCCATAGTGCGCACCATATTGTAGAGAAAGCCGTTGCCGCATACCGCAAGGCTTATGTCCCCGCCGTCCTGTATCACGTCGAAAGAATATATCGTGCGGACGGTGGTTTTAACCTGCGAACGGCTTGCGCAATATGCCCTGAAATCGTGTTCACCGACGAACAAAGCCGCCGCGGCGCGCATTTTATCAATGTCGATTGCCCCCTTGATATGCACCGAATACCTGTCTTTCAAAGGGTTTCTGCGCGCGGCGATATACATTCTGTAAATATAAGTTTTTTTCTTCGCCGAACGGTTGGCGTCGAAACCTTCGGGAGCTTGGGCGGAATTGAGAACGCTGACGTCCGACGGAAGCCGACAGTTGAGCGCGTCGGCAAGTTTTTCGGGCGGAACGGAGATGTCGAGGTTCACGTGGCAGATCTGCCCTTCGGCGTGAACGCCGCTGTCCGTCCTGCCGCTCGCGGTGAAAACCGCCCTCTGTCCGAACGCCGCCTCCGCCGCATCCGAGAGCGCCTGCTGAACAGAGTATCCGTTTGGCTGTTCCTGCCAGCCGCAGAACGACGTGCCGTCGTAGGCGATTTTTAGTACGTACTTCACTATATCACCACATAAGGATACGCCGCGGGCCAGACCGCGAATGCGTAAATATTGAGAAGAACGACGCCCGCAATGAGCGCGGCACCGAAAATAAAGGCTATGCCGTCGCGCCAGCCAAGGCGCAGTTTTTTATATTTTGTGCGGTGCTCGCAACAGGAATAGCACCTCGCCTCCATGGCGTCGCCGAGCTCGTCCGCGCGGCGGAACGCGCTGATAAGCAAGGGGATTAATATGGGCACTACCGCCTTTACCCTCTTTGCTATATTGCCCGTTTCGAAGTCGGCGCCGCGCGCTTTCTGAGCCGCGATTATGCGGTTTGTTTCATCCATTAACGAAGGTATGAAGCGCAGCGCTATGGACATCATGAGCGCGAGAGCGTGAACGGGGAATTTTATGAGCGCGAGCGGTTTTAACAGACTTTCGACGCCGTCGGTAAGGTTGACGGGCGTAGTAGTGAGCGTAAGAACCGCCGACCCGAGCACGAGGAAAATGAGCCTGAACATAAGGAATACCGCAAACAACACTCCTTCGAGATAAATGTTAATTATCCCCCAACTGACAAGAAGATGTTCGCCGCCGTGAAAAAAGAGATTTAATACGGAAGTGAAAACGAGCAGGAATACTATGCCCTTTACCGAACGCAGAACAGAGCCGAACGGCACGCGCGAGCAAATTATAATTACCGTGAGCAAGACGGCGCAGAGCGCGAGACCGTAAAATGTTTCCGCGAGGAAAAGCGCGACTATATACGCTATCAGAAAGACAAGTTTTAATCTGGGGTCGAGTTTGTGCACGAAGGACTGTGCGGGATAATACTGACCGAAAGTTACGTCGTTAAGCATTTTCTTCACAACCTCCGAACAGTTTTATGACCGCCTCCGAAAAGCCCTTTGCCGTGTAGTCGCAATCTATTTTAAGACCGCCCTCTTCTAGGCAACGGCATATCTTTGCCGTGAGCGGAACGTCGAGCCCGAGAGATATGAGCTCCTCGCCGTGCGAAAAAAGCCCGCGGGGAACGTCGCACGCCATTATTTTTCCATCCGAAACGACGCAAGCGCGCGTGCAGTTTTCGGCAATTTCGTCCATGTCGTGCGAAACGACTATGACGGTTTTGCACCACTGCGAATGGAGGGTGTGCAGAAGCTCCATTATTTCCTTCTTGCCGAGAGGGTCGAGCCCAGCGGCAGGTTCGTCGAGTATGAGTATTTTGGGTCGGGAAACTATGACGCCCGCAATCGCCACGCGGCGCTTCTGTCCGCCCGAAAGGTCGAAGGGCGATTTCTGCGCAATTTCGTCGTAGTTCAATCCCACCGCGCCTATCGCGGCGCGCACGCGCTCTTCCACTTCCTCTTTGGAAAGGTCCTTGAAAAAGTTTTTAAGTCCGAAAGAAACGTCGTCGAAAACCGTTTCGGCAAAGAGCTGATATTCGGGATACTGGAAAACCATTCCCACGTCCGCCCTGAGCCTTAAAAAGTCGCACTTTTTGTCCGCGAGGTCATACGGTCCGACTTTGAGCGAAGGCAAAACCTCTTCCGCAACGCCGCGCTTTTTTTTGGGCTTGTACTTCTTCTGCGCCTGCGGAAGTTTTATAAGTGCGTTGAGGTGCTGTATAAGCGTAGATTTTCCGCTGCCCGTGTGCCCTATAACGCCGAAGAATTCACCCTCGGATATATGCAGGTCAATGCCGTTGAGAGCCTTTGAAGCAAAAGGAGACTTCGCCGAATACGTGTAAGTGAGATTGGCGATGTCGATATCCCATTCGCCCGCGGATATGTCGCTTTGAACGCTATTTGCGCTGTCCGCCTCCGACCTTATCCCCCTCGCCTTTGCGGCGGAAAGTATCTGCGACGCGAGCTCTTCGGGATGAAGGCAGGGAGTTGTGGGAACTCCGCCTTCGGAAAGTTTTTTGGCTATCTGCGAAATTTCGGGAAGGGTGAGATTGAAAGTTTTAAGTGCCTCGCCGTTTTCGAAAATTTCGTCCGGTCTGCCCTGCATTACCACCTCGCCCCTGTTCATGACAACGGTGCGGTCGGCGAGCAGCGCTTCTTCCATAAAGTGGGTGATGAGAAGTATCGTCAGTCCCTCTTCCTCGTTGAGGCGGCGGACGACGTCGATAACTTCCCTGCGACCTCTGGGGTCGAGCATTGCCGTGGATTCGTCTAAAATTAATATGTCGGGCTTTATAGCCAGCACGCCTGCGACGGCTATGCGCTGTTTCTGACCGCCAGAAAGCCTTGAAGGCGTTGCGTTGCGGTATTTTGTCATGCCGACCGCTTCGAGCGCCCAGGCTATTCTTCTGCCTATCTCTTCCCTCTCTATTCCGAGATTTTCGGGACCGAAAGCGAGGTCGTCTTCGACGATGGAAGCGACCATCTGGTTGTCGGGATTTTGGAAAACTATGCCCGCGTGCCTGCGCACGTTATTGATGTTTTTATAGTCCGCGAGGTCGTAACCCCAGACTTCAATGTCCCCTTCGTCGGCTTCGGCAAGTCCGCAAATGAGCTTTGCGAGGGTAGATTTGCCCGAACCGTTGTGCCCGATTATCGAAACGAATTCGCCCTTGCGCACGACTAGGCTGACGCCGTTGACCGCGGGTGCGTCGGCGTCGGGATATGTGAATTTTACTTTGTCCAAGCGTATTGCGGTAAAATCTTCCTTTTGGGAGGTATTTTCCGCGCGTTCTGACTGTTGCATCTTAATTTCCTTCAATTTATTCATATGAATTATAACAAATTGCGCGCCTTTTAACAACAAATTATTATTATAAAAATGTGAAAGGGCAATAAAATTTTGCCTTTTGCCGCACAAAGAGAAAAAGCGCGACAAGCTGCGCCGCGAAGGTAAAAAAATTTGATTTGTGTGTTGACATTTACAAGTCTGTGTTTTATAATTGTAATGTATAATAATGCGGTTGGGTACGTGCGCCTGTATGCGTACCCGTATAATTTTGCGGCCGCATATTTTACCAATACGAAAAAAACAATATAATTATATTTTTATCGGAGGTTTCTTGATGAAAAAATTGACTATCGACGGCAATACCGCCGCCAGCCACGTTGCGTATGCTTTTTCGGAAGTAGCAGCGATTTATCCCATCACTCCTTCCTCTCCTATGGCGGAGATTGCGGATGAATGGGCTACCGCAGGCAGAACCAACATGTGGGGTCAGACCGTTAAGATTGCTGAAATGCAGTCCGAAGGCGGCGCAGCGGGCGCCGTTCACGGCTCGCTCTGCGCAGGCGCCCTTACCACCACTTACACGGCGTCTCAGGGTCTGCTGTTGATGATCCCCAATATGTACAAGATTTCAGGCGAACTCATGCCCATGGTTATGCACGTTTCGGCGCGCGCGCTTGCGGCTCATTCGCTCAACATATTCGGCGACCACGCCGACGTTATGGCTTGCCGCCAGACGGGCTTTGCAATGCTTTGCGACTCTTCCGTTCAGGAAGTTATGGACCTCGCACTCGTTGCTCACCTGTCCACCCTCAAAGCTAAAGTTCCCTTCATCAACTTCTTCGACGGTTTCAGAACCTCGCACGAAGTTGCTAAAATCGATGTTTGGGACGAAACAGACAACTATGCAGAAATCCGCGCAATCTGCGACGAGGTAGGTCTCGACAAAGATATCGCTGATTTCAAAAGCCGCGCGCTCAACCCCGAACACCCCATCCAGAAGGGTACCGCTCAGAACAGCGATACTTACTTCCAGAACAGGGAAACTGCCAACAGCTACTATGCAGCTACCCCCGCAATCGTTCAGAAGATGATGGACGTCGTTTCTGCAAAGTGCGGCAGAAAGTATCACCTCTTCGACTATGTCGGCGCAAAGGACGCTGAAGAAGTTATCGTCTGCATGGGTTCGGGTTGCGAAACTATCGAAGAGAGCATCAACAAGCTCAACACGATGGGCAAGAAGTACGGTCTTATCAAAGTAAGACTTTATCGTCCCTTCGTTGCAGACGCATTCGTCGCAGCTATCCCCGAAACCTGCAAAAAGATTGCAGTTCTCGACAGAACGAAGGAACCCGGCTCGCTCGGCGAACCTCTTTACCTCGACGTATGCTCCTCCCTCATCGAAAAGGGCATTACCAATATAAAGGTTGTAGGCGGTCGTTACGGCCTCGGCTCGAAGGAATTCACCCCTTCCATGGTACTTGCAGTTTACAAGAACCTTGAACAGACCTCACCTAAGAACCACTTCACAATCGGTATCTACGACGACGTTACCAACACCTCGCTCGACTTCTCCGAAAAGTTTGACGCTGCTCCCGCAGGTTCCACCTCCTGCAAGTTCTACGGTCTCGGCTCCGACGGTACCGTAGGCGCTAACAAGAACTCCATCAAGATAATCGGCGACCATACGGACAAGCACGCTCAGGCTTACTTCTTCTATGACTCGAAGAAGTCCGGCGGTATCACCGTATCCCACCTCCGCTTCGGCGATACGCCCATTCAGAGCGAATACTTAATCGATTCCGCTGACTTCGTTCAGTGCTCCAACCCTTCGTACATCACCAGATACGATATGACGAGCGACATCAAGGAAGGCGGTACGTTCCTTCTCAACACCGACGCAACTACGGTTGAAAAACTTGAAGAATTCCTTCCCGCAAAAGTTAAGCGCGATATTGCTACAAAGAAAATCAACCTCTATGTAATCGACGCTATCCACATCGCAGGAAAGCTCGGCTTGAAGGGCAGAACAAACACCATTCTTCAGTCGGCATTCTTCCGCGTAAATCCCCAGATCATGCCTTACGACAAAGCAGTCGAGTACATGAAGTACATGGCTAAAAAGTCATTCGGCAGAAAGGGCGACGCAGTCGTTCAGATGAACTACGACGCAATCGATTCCGCAGCAGGCGACAACCTTAAGAAAATTGACGTTCCCGCATCGTGGGCAAATGCTACGACGGGCGCAGAGATGGTAAAGGGTCATGCGGACAAGTACTATCAGGAAATCATCAAACCCATCCTCTACCTCGAAGGCGACAAACTCAAGTCCTCGCAGTTCAATGCAGACGGACACGTTCCCACAGGCACGACCAAGTTCGAAAAGCGCGGCGTTGCGGTTACCGTACCCGAAATCGACCTTGCAAAGTGCGTACAGTGCGGCACCTGCTCGTTCGTATGCCCTCACGCTTGCCTCCGTCCCGCACTTGTTAAAGTCGGCGCAGACAAGCCCGCAACTTTCGAAACCAAGGCTGCAATCGGTCTTGCAGGATATGAATACAGAATGCAGGTATCCCCTCTCGACTGCATGGGATGCGGCGTCTGCGCAACCGTCTGCCCTGTAAAGGACGGCGGTGCAATCAAGATGGTTCCCCTTGAAACCTCCCTTGAAAAGGGCGAAGACAAGAACTGGGATTTCGCTGTCGAACTTCCCGACGTCGATACCTCAAAATTCAAGAAAGACACCGTCAAGGGTTGCCAGTTCTGCACTCCTTTGTTTGAGTTCTCCGGCGCATGCGCAGGCTGCGGCGAAACGCCTTATGTAAAGGTAATCACCCAGCTCTTCGGCGAAGACATGATTATAGCTAACGCTACGGGTTGCTCGTCGATTTACGGCGGTTCTTCCCCTACATGCCCTTACACCACCAACAAAGCAGGCCACGGTCCCGCTTGGGCTAACAGCTTGTTCGAAGATAACGCAGAGTTCGGCTATGGCATGAACCTTGCATACACCGCAAGAAGAAACGCACTTAAAGTTAAGGTTGAAGCTCTTGCAGCAGAAGATGAAGCAGCTAAGCCCGCATGCGAAGCTTACCTTGCAGCATTCAATGACAGAGAGGCTTCCAAGAAGGCTGCCGCTGAACTCGTTGAGGCTTGCCAGAAGAGCAAGGCTGCAGTCGCTAAGGAAATCCTTGACAGTAAGGACTGCCTCGCTAAGAAGTCCATCTGGATATTCGGCGGCGACGGCTGGGCATACGATATCGGTTACGGCGGACTTGACCACGTACTCGCTTCCGGCGAAGACGTAAACGTCCTCGTACTCGACACCGAAGTTTACTCCAACACCGGCGGTCAGGCTTCCAAGGCTACGAACATCGGCGCAGTTGCCAAGTTCGCTTCCGCAGGTAAGAGAGTTAAGAAGAAGGATTTGGGCATGATCGCAAAGAGCTACGGATATGTTTACGTTGCTCAGTGCGCTATGGGCTCCAACCCCGCACAGTTCCTCAAAGCTATAAGCGAAGCCGAAGCATATCACGGACCTTCCATCATCATCTGCTACGCTCCTTGCATCAACCATGGTATCAACATGACCAAGAGCCAGCTCGAAGAGAAGGCAGCTGTTGACTGCGGTTACTGGCAGCTTTACAGGTATAATCCTCAGGGCGAAGTATTCACGCTCGACAGCAAGGATCCTACGGGCGACTACCAGGCATTCCTTGCAGGCGAAACGAGATACTCCTCGCTTGTCAAGACGCAGGGCGCAGAAGTTGCCGCTGAACTCTTCAAGAAGACCGAAGAGTCCGCAAGAGAACGTCTTGCTGAATACAAGAAGCTCGCAGGCAAATAATAGAAACCTCCTATAAATAATTGCAGCCCCGACCTTTCGGTCGGGGCTGTATTTTTTATCAGCTAAAATAATCTACGCGGGGACGATATTTTGTCAATCCTGCTTATCCAAAATCTTGGCTGAATTTTATTGGCTGTATTTTAGCAGTTGAAATTATCTTTATATCTCTACTATATTTTATTAATTATATTAACTGAACAGCTCTGGATTTAATTTATTTTAACATAGAACTGCGTTTTATCAGTCTTGGTGAGGAGTTCGGGCTGCATTTTGCAAGAGATTATTGTCTGTAATATAAAATGAATTTGCGCACGTCGGAAGATATAAATAAGTCAGGTATAAATTTAATACCTTAATTCAGTCGGACAGTCGCTTATAATAAAAAGGCTATATTTGCAATAAAAGTTACACGGATAAGTAAAAACGCAAAATGCGCTTTTTATTTTGGTTAAATAAAGGTACAATTAAACAATAACGCGCGCCCCGAACAAAAGGTCGGGGCGCGCAAAAACTAAAAAAAACCGATATTAAAGCAGAAAAGCGCGCTGAAATTTATGCCGATATGCTCGTATAAAAAGCTGGGCATATGAACACTTGAAAATTAACTAAACCCGCCGCATTTTAAATTAATCTGATCAAAGTTATGAATGCTCTTTGACGTATTTTTTTAGCACTTCAAAGAGCTCGGGCGAGATGACATGCTCTATGCGGCAGGCGTTTTCTTCGGCGAGGGAAAGTTCGGCACCCGTCATAACCAGAAGGTCGCAAATTACTTTGTGCCGGTCATAAATATCTTCCGCCCTTGCCCGACCAGCCTCTGTTAAATTAAGTTCTCCGTCGCTGCCGACCGATATGTAACCGCCCTGCTTTAAAATATTAACTGCGCGCGAGACGCTGGGACGCGAATAACCTAACTGCGTTGCCACGTCGATGGCGCGCACTCTTTTTCCGCTGTTTTTTAAAAGCAAGATTGTCTCTAAATACATTTCTTTGGATTCGCTGTTTTTCATCGCCCGCCCCGCAAAATTTTTATTAAATTATATTTTAAATATCGCCCGTTGTCAAGCGCGAACATTCCTATAAAGTAACAATGAATACCTTACATTCCTTACTAAACACATAAAACATTGTTGAATTTCGTACAGTTATGACACTTGGAACAAAACATATAATAATTTTGCACCGCAAATTGACAGTTTGAATGATTTAATCTAACCCACTTATAAATTTGCTGAATAGCTTGTATTTAGCAAGCTACAACAATGCATTGTGTAAAATAGTCAAAAACCTTATAAAAACAACTAATTTTAACAAGGCGCTAAACACCAAAAATAATTTAAACTGCAAACACACGTTAAAAACCCTAAATGCATAGCGCAAACAAGCAGACTGACGCCTATTTAATTAAAGTTATATATTTTTGTATATAAAAGCGACAACACAAATTCAATAAGGAAAGCCGCGGGCAATTTGCCCGCGACTTAAAATAAAATATTATAAATTTTTAGTTATTGAACGCAACCAAATTTTCTTTTGCCAGTTTAAATCAGTTTTTGGATATGGTGAGAAGGTAAGAAAAAGCCTGCCCCGCACCGTCGTCGAAATTTATGAAAGGCTTTAAGGAAAGCTCCCTCGGCGCGGCGGAAAAATCGTTTATTCCCCACCACGGCTCTACGCAGACATAGTCGCCCTCTTTTTCGTTGGACCAGAATGCGTAAATGGGGCACGACGATGAGTATTCGGTTGTAAACCCGTCAGCCGTGCTCATTTTTATGCTGCCGCCAGAAAGGTTGCCCATCTGCAAGGTTTTGCATTGAGCAAAAAATTCCTTGTTTAAAATCATGCGCTTTATGCCGTCGGGCGCGACAGAGCCGTCCTCGCCAACGGGATAAATGAGCGGATGTTCGCGGTTGGAAAACTCTATCATAGCCTCGCCGCCGGGAGCTTTCATGCCGGGATGTCCGCCGACATAAAAGGGCATTTTGCCGCCGAGAGACTGAATGAAATAGGTAACTTTAAGCGAAAAATCTCTTACTTCATAGCGAAGCACAAACAAAAACTCGTAAGGATAATCTTTGAGCGTTTGTTCGTCGGAATTAAAGCCGAATTCGATAAAATCGTCGCCGATATCGCGCACTTTAAGCGTGCGGTAACGAATTATTCCGTGCGATTTAAGGCTGTAAGTTTTACCCGCGACCGTATAAGGCTGGGCGTGCCCGATGATAGGGAAAATAACCACGTCGCGACTGGTCCATGCCTCGCCGCCCTGCCAGAGGCGCTCCTCGCCCGTAGGGAGATAAATAATAGAGCGCATGCTGCCGCCCTCGTCGGTTACCGTAACCTGAAGTCCGCTGCTTTTAATTATATAATCCATTTTTATACCTGAAAGTAATTACCAGGGCAGATTTTCGCCGCCGAGTATGTGAATATGAAGATGGAAAACTGTCTGACCAGCGTCGTCGCCCTGATTGATTACAAGCCTGTAACCGCCGCCGCAGCCGTTCTTTTCTGCAACTTCGGGTATAACGGAGAGCATATGTTCAATGACGGAAAGTCCTTCCTCTCCCGCCTCCGAAATGAGCTTGAAATGCATTTTGGGTACGGCGAGAAGGTGAACCTTTGCCTTAGGCTCAATATCCTTGAATACGAGCATTAAATCGTCTTCATAAACTTTCTGCGAAGGGATTTCGCCCTTTATTATCTTACAGAATACGCAATTATCATTCAGCATCTTTTATCCTCCTCGATACTATGTAGAATATAATATACATCGCTAGCGCACAGCCTGCTATTCCCGCAAACACGTAGAAAAGCACGGCATACTGCGGTTGCGAATAATCGATTTTAAAGGCGGGGTTATATATAAATGCGGTAACCTCGTCATTTGTCGCGGACAAATTGAAACCTGTTACGTCCGAGCGAACGCGGAAATATGAAGCGTAAATTATTCCGTGAGCGTCGTACAAATCTTCTTTGAAATACCTATAAACGCCCGTATCCGTCGTTATATCGACGCTTATTTCTGTAAGGAAATAGAAAGAAATATTACCGTCGCCAGCGACGTTATACGAGTAATAATATGTAAAGCCGTCCTGCTCTACTTTCTGCGTTACGGCAGTTGTTACGCCGTCCACAGACGTGCTTGAACTGTCGGGAAGATTTTCGTCGTACTCCCTGTCGAAATCATCGGTCAGCGCGTAGCCGTCCTGCATGAAGGAAATAAATTCCTGCTTGTCGGTAAAAGTCTGGCTGTAATAGGTTTCGCGGAAGGGAATTGCGCAATAGATAATAGCGATAAACGACATAAGCACCGCGGCAACGGATAAACTTAAATGCCCGACATGAACGTAATATTGTTTATTCTTCTTTAAGGACTGCTCGTCGGAGCGGAAAAATTCGGGCGTGGGTTGCTCGCCCGCCTCGTCGAACATTGCCTTTCTGCCTTTGTAAATTACTATAATTTCAAAAACAAGCGCAACGGCGACGCAAATTGCCGTAATAATATATTCTGTAACGCCGTAAAAGGGCATGTTCCACAGTGCATGAAGCGCAAAACTGCCGGCAAACGTCAGATAGAACAGCGGATTTATAAAAGGTCTTTTAAAAAAGCAATATGCCCAGCCGACCGCCGCCGTCCACACGGAATGCGTGCAGAGTGCGGTAAGTCCTCTGTCGAAAAAGAGAGTTATCGTCGTTGTTATGTTTATTGCGGGAAGTTCGTTGGAATAGACGAAAATATAGCCCATATCCTCAACCACCGAAAAGCCGCAACCGACCGCCACGCCCATGATAAATCCAACCAGCGGCTGCTTCGTTTTAATGACCGCAAGAATTATTATTACTGCTACGGCTTTGGAAAACTCCTCGGCAAAACCTGCGTAAAGCGCAAACAGCCATTCGTTTGAAAGCTGCAACAAAGCATAGAAAATCTGCGTTACGACGCACGCGCCCGTGCCGCCTATCAGCAGAGCCATAAAGACTTTGAGAAGGCTCAGATCGCCGCGAGGGTATATCTCGTATATTAGAACGAGAAAGGGTATATTGAACGCAAGCGCCGCAAAAAGTATTACCGTCGGCGAGAATAGTTCGTTTGACGTAAAGCGGATGATTAACAGATAAACCGCAAACAGTATTATGCATGCGGCAAAAAGGCGAATATAAAACCAGGGATACTTCCTGTGGAAGTAATCCTGCCTGTTTACTCCGCGGGTAACGAATTCCGCATATTCATCGTGCGTATGACGGCGGAACGTCTGTTTGAAAAAACATACCGTCTGCGACATCGCAAGCGACGCGCCTTTTTTTAATTTTGCCATAAAACTCCTTTATAACCGATAGGCAGCCCCGTCTTTAAATTCAGCCATTGCCCCGTCGCGGAACGCCTTGCCCAACACGACGTCCGCGCGTCCATGATGATTTCCCGCGACGTAAACTTTAATATATTCGGGAGTGTATCCGCAGGTATATTGTCCGTCGAAGTCTTCAAATATTACCTGTCTGACTTTTCCTTCGCGCAAAGATATGAATTCTTTTTCAGCCCTTTCGCCTTCGGCAATAAGCGCGTGCAGGCGTTTATCCTTGATTGGTGCGGGGATATCCTGCAACGAATACGCTTTTGTACCCTCTCTGGGCGAATATGCGAACGCATGAACGCGGGCAAAACCCGCTTCTTTTATAATACTGAGGCTGTCTGCAAAATCTTCATCCGTTTCGCCGCAGAACCCTGCGATTATATCCGTGGTTATAGACGCGCCAGGAAAGTATTTATAAATGAGCCTGCATTTTTCGAGATACTGCGCGCGGGTATAGTGCCTGTTCATCGCCTTTAAAACCTTGTCCGAACCGCTCTGCAAGGAAAGATGAAACTGCGGCGCAAAATCTTTCAGCCCTGCGCAGGCTTTCAAAAACTCGTCGTCTATCACGCCGCACTCCAAAGAGCCGAGGCGTATGCGCTTTTCGCTTTCTGAAAGGGCGAGAATAAGCTCTGTCAGTGAACTTTGAATGTCCATACCGTAAGCCGAGATGTTTATCGCCGTAAGCACAACTTCGTCCGCCTGCGTTCTGGCGACTTCGTCAACGATATCTTTTACGGGACGGGAAGACACCCTCCCGCGCAGATAAGGTATAATGCAGTACGAACAGAAATTATTGCAGCCGTCGCCTATTTTTATAAATGCGCGAGTGCGCACCTGTTTGGGAAGCCCCGCGACAACTCGCGTGCCGCAACCAAAATCCTGCGCTATGGCGTCGAGAAGGCTCTGCTTGTCCCTAGCGCCGCACACGAATTTTACCCCGCGGTCGGAAAACTGTTCGCTGTTCTTTTCGGAAGCACAGCCGCAGACATACACGGGGGCTTGTGAGTTAAATTTTCTTACCCTTGCAATGAGCTGACGGCTCTTTTTTTCCGCCTCGCGCGTAACGGCGCAGGTATTTAAGACATACACGTCGGCATAACCGAGCGAAGAAGAAACTTCCCAGCCGAGCTTTTCGAGTGCGCTCATAATAGATGCGCTTTCAACCTCGTTGACCTTACAGCCGAGGGTAAACACAACCGCCTTCATTGCATTTCACCCAGACAGAACATAACTATTGCGCACGCGCTGACCGCCGCCGTTTCGGCGCGGAGTATGCGCTTGCCGAGCGTTATGCCCGAAAAGCCGTATTCACTCTTTGCAATATCATATTCCTCGTCGGAAAAACCGCCCTCGCTGCCGACTACAATGGCGGTCGGACCGGATAAAGCGCGGATATCAATATCGCTTGCGCCCGCAAATTCGCAGGCGAACAGTTTATTTTTATAACCCTCAGCCGAGGCTAGCGCGCTTTTGAAATCATCGAAGTAAACGACTTCGGGCGCTATGCTGCGCATGCACTGTTTGGTTGCTTCGCGCGCGACCTTGTTGAGCCTTTCTATTTTGTTTTCGTTGAGATATGCCGAACAATAGCGCGATTTGAATACGCCTATCGCCGAAACGCCAAGCTCTGTTGCTTTCTGCACGACGAGTTCGGTTTTATCGCCTTTGAGCGCGCCGCAAAGAAGATATACGGGCGTAGAAGCCTGTCTGTCGCCGACATTTACCCCCGTAATATGTGCCGTCAAAGCGCGTTTGCCCACCGAAACGACGATCGCAGAATATTCCTTTCCGCTGTTGTCGAGAAGTATAATTTCGCTGCCTTCCTCTACGCGAAGCACAGTCTTTGCATGGATAAACTCGTCGCCGTCAACGACGATTTCGCTCTGTTCGGGATAATTTACGGAGCTTACGAAAAATCTGTGGGGAGCACTCATTTTCTGACGAACGCGAGCGCGTTCCATTCCCCCCTCTTCATCTCCTCTTTGAGCTCGAGCCCCTGCGCGGTATAAGCCTTTATCACGCCGTCCTTTTTCTCGTCTATTATTCCGCTGAGAATGAGAGCGCCGCCGTCCGCGAGATTTTTAGGTATGGAAGGCGCCAGCCTTTCAAGGATATCCGCAGTTATGTTTGCGAGCATTATATCGCCCTTTACGGACGAATTTTCAAGCAAATCGGAATGAGCGACGGTAACTTTGTCCGATACGCCGTTCAGCGCGCAGTTATGCGTCGCGCTCTTTACCGCAACATAGTCTATATCGGTAAGATATGCGTGTTTCGCACCCAGTTTGACCGCGCTTATGCCGAGAATACCGCTGCCGCAACCGACGTCTATACAAACGCTGTCGGGGGTTAAAAATTTCTGCAAAAGTTCGACGCACATAGCCGTGGTTTCGTGTTCGCCCGTTCCGAAAGCCATGTTGTTATCCAGCTTTACAACCTCTTCGCCTTCCGCCTTTTCGTATGATATCCATTCGGGCACGACAACAATCGCGCCTATATGTATGGGGCGGAAATGCTTGCGCCAGATTTCTATCCAATCGTCGCCTTCGACGACGCGCGTCGTCATTTCGAGCGAACCGAGCGGAAGAGCTCCGCCGCAGGACGACGCCATTTCATCAATATCGCGTCTGATTTCGGGCAGTTTCTGCGCGGTAATATCCACGGGAATAAACGCCTTGACGAGCACGTCGCCCGACATATCGCGCGTGAGTTCGTCGTCCATGTAATCCCAATACATAACTTTATCGTTCTGCAAAGCAATTACGTCTTTGACGTCCGAGATTGCCACTCCGTAGGACGAATAACGCCACATAATATCGGCGATAAGTTCGCTTCCCTCCGAAGAAGTATGAACAGTGATTTCGGTAAATTTCATAAAGTTTTTCCGTTAAGATTTATTTTTTATATTGTAACACTACTTGCCGCGTTTTGGCAAGCAAATACGCTCTTAACCACCGCCGCTTGACTTTAATCGCGCGGCAATATATAATCTGTATGATACAATCTGTATGCGCGAAAAATTTGCTTTATTTTATTGAATTATAGTGCATAAACTTGCGCACAAAATGTACGAATTTGGAGTTACACCCCGATATATGGTCGAATTAATGCAAAAAGACATGTTTGGCGAGATGTTCGCCGTCATGCAGGACAGCTTTCCCAAGGACGAATACCGCCCGCGCGAAAAACAGCTTGCGCTGTTTGACGACGAGCGTTACAAAGTTTATTTTTCCCGCGGCGAAGACGGAAAAATAGCTGCTTTTATTGCGGCGTGGCAGATAGACGGACTTAATTTTTTGGAACATTTTGCCGTCAGAAAAGATTTAAGGGGCGCAGGTCTGGGCGGAGCTTTTTTGGACGAAGTTTTAAATTTATTGCAAGGACAAATATGTCTTGAAGTGGAGCCGCCCGAAAGTGAGATTTGTTCAAGGCGCATAAATTTTTACATGCGGCACGGCTTTTACCTCAACGAATATGAATATTTCCAGCCGCCGCTTTCAGACGACGGAAAACCCAAGCGGCTGATGCTGATGACGCATGGCGCAGTTGCGACGGCTGACGAGCTTGAACAAATAAAAAACGCGCTTTATGAGTATGCTTACAAGACAAAAGCATTTTAAGTTTTTAATAAAAATTAAGCAAAATATGGGGAGGCAGGTTTTACCCTGCCTCCCCTTTTATTTCAGTTATCGTTTACAATCATCTGAGTAATCGTAACATTCAACCTGATATCTTTGAAATTATCCGTTTTGCTGAAAGCAACTTTAAGCGTGTCGCCGTCCTCCGCCATGAAAGTGTAGTCGGACGAAGCGCCCATCGTGCAGGGCGGCATGCTGCGCCGCGTGTAGCAAATAGGTTGGTCGTTGAGGTGCAATACGACCTCGCCCAACTCGCAGGCACGGTTGCAGTAGCAGACGTTTATGGATACGCTGTAAAGCGCGGGCTGTTTTAAAATAATTTTTTCACCGCGCACCTCGAACGCTTCGCTTGTTTCGGGATAAACCTTATGCGTGTCGAAGCGGGCAAATTCCTCGCCGGGCTCCACATTGTCGCACGAAATAAAGACTGCACCCACAGATATGGGCGAACAGTCGCCGGGGTCTCCTTTTTCGCCCTTTTCCCCCTTGTCTCCGCGGGGAATGTAGAAGTCGAAAACATGGTCGTTGCCGCTGCCCGAATCGGTTACCGCCGCAAAAGTGCCCTCGTCGCCAGTAGTCGTCGTGCCGACCGCCAGCGTTGAAGTTGTACCATCGACACCCGTAGGTCCGGTCGGTCCCGTGGGACCTGTCGCACCCGTGGGTCCCGTTACACCAGTGGGTCCTGTTACGCCTGTGGGTCCTGTTGCGCCCGTAGGTCCCGTCGCACCCGTAGGTCCCGTTACACCCGTAGGTCCTGTTGCGCCCGTAGGTCCTGTTGTGCCCGTAGGTCCTGTTACACCCGTAGGTCCTGTTATGCCCGTAGGTCCTGTTATGCCCGTAGGTCCTGTTATGCCCGTAGGCCCTGTTACACCCGTAGGTCCCGTCGCACCAGTAGGTCCCGTGGCGCCTGTGTCGCCGCGGGGGATAACGAAGTCGAGAATATGCTGCGTTCCGCTGCCGACATCGGTTACGGACGCCTGCGTACCTGCGTCGCCCGTTGTGGTTGTTCCGACTGCCAATGTATCAGCCACGCCCGTAGGTCCAGTCGGTCCCGTGGGTCCCGTCGCACCCGTAGGTCCCGTTACGCCTGTGGGTCCCGTTGCGCCCGTGGGTCCTGTTACGCCTGTGGGTCCCGTTGCGCCTGTACTACCTGTATTACCTGTACCACCTGTACTACCAGTTGCACCTGTGGCGCCCGTCGGACCTGTCGGTCCCGTCGCTCCCGTTGAACCCTTAGGTCCTGTGGCGCCCGTAGGTCCCGTGATGCCCGTAAGAGTGTACACAACGCGCGTTACAACCGAACTGCCGTCATCGCAACCGCCTCCGCATCCGCCGCAACCGCCGCAGCCGTTACAGCACATCATGCGGATAAATATATCTTTTGTCATCAGTTGTTTTCTCCGTTTAGTTTTGAAGATAAATAAAGTTTATTTTTAAGGTAAGAAGGATCGTCGGGCGAAAACTCACCCGCCCGCTCGTTCCAAAAAAATGCATTTTTGTAATCGCCCTGTCTGTCGTAAAGCACGCAAAGGCTAATGCAAGGGATATAGCCGGAATACTTATCGTCCACAAAGCCGCCATCTTCCGCCCTTTCCGTTGAATTCAACGCGCACTTATACCAGTATTGCGCCGTTGCGAAATCGTTTTCGGAAAAAAAGCTGTCGGCAAGCAGACAGCAATCCTGCGCGCGGGGCGGGACATACAAAAATGACTTCACAAGAGACAAGCGCGCATTTTCCCTTTCGCCCATCGCCTGATAGCAATAAAAAAGCGTTCTGCACGCCTCCGCCTTATTCTGCACCCAGCCATTTCCTTTTAAAAAATCATTCAGAACGGCTGTCGCCTGCAAGTACATTCTGTTGTAAAACAGCTCGCGCCCGTAATAAAATTTCTGGCGCTCGTCGAGGCGCACGCCTTTTGCTATCTGCTTCTGATAAATCAAAAGGTTTCGCATAGGGTCGGTAGGTTTTATCTTTTTATGCTCAATCGCGGCGGAAAAGTATTTTATCTCTCCGCGCGGCGTTATCACTTCGTGCACTGCTCCGCACCATTCAAAATTCATCGCGCGGCGCAGTATTCTTTCGCGGTAATAGGTCAGATCGCCGCTTTTGTATTTTAGCATGGCGACATCGAAGCCGCCCTCCTTAACTATTCGCTTTATCTCATCGACGTCGCTTGCAGAAATATAATCATCGGCATCCAGCCACATTACATAATCGCTGTCCGCCAGAGAAAACGAGTAATTGCGCGCCGCAGAAAAATCGTCGCACCAGTCGAAACTGAATACGTCCGCGCCGAGGTTTTTTGCCATTTGCGCCGTTCCGTCAGTCGAACCCGTATCGACGACTATCACTCTGTCTGCGACAGACATTGCACAGCCTACGCTGCGCTCAATGACATCGCTTTCATTTTTTACAATCATACATACCGTCAGCGTCATCTATATATTTTATGAAATCAGTTTTCGGCGCGTTACGGAGCAAAAGATAAAATTATTTGACTGCCGCCGAAGCAGCTTATATAATAATAAAAAAGGAGATAACATGAGAAAATTTCAGCGCGAAATAAAGCAATTTGATGACATAATATCTGTAATTGAAAGGTGTGCAACCGTGCGAATGGCTATGAAGGACGAGGAATATCCCTACATTGTTCCCCTTTCCTTCGGTTACGAGGTCGAGGGCGGCAGGCTTACGGTATTTTTTCACTGTGCCACTGAGGGCAGAAAAATCGACTTGTTGAATGCCGACAACCGCGTGTGCCTCGAATGGGATATCATGCACGGTTACATCGAGACGGGGCATTCGATAACTGCCGACTATGAGAGCGTTATAGCCGAGGGAAAAGCCGAAAAATGCCAAGGCGAGGAAAAAATACGCGGAATTAAGGCGCTGCTTTCGCATACTGGATTTGAAAATTATTCGGCTGAAGAATGCGCCGCGCTGCCGACTGTTGCAGTTTACAAAGTGGTGTGCGAAAGTATTTCTGGAAAAAAGAGATTTGATTGACCAATACGCTCGCGCCGCCGACAAAAAGGCAACGCATAAAAACACTGCTTTTAGTAATTGCCCCGCATATATGTGCGGTTGAAAGCATAAAAAAGCCGCGGAGGACTTTTTAAAAGTCCTCCGCGGCTTTGTATGTACAATAGGTTTATTTATAATCAGTTGTTGCCGAAAAATTCGCGATAAATTGCCGCAATGCACTTTTCCATGTCTTCGTTTTTGACGGCGACTATTATGTTGAGCTCGGATGAGCCCTGGTCAATCATTTTGACGTTTATTCCCGCTTCCGCAAGCGCCTTGAAAAGCCTTGCCGAAGTGCCTATCGACGACGACATGCCGTGTCCGACGGTGGCAATCAGCGCGATATTTTCGGATACGCGCATGAAGTCGGGCTCGGTCTCGCTCTTTATGCATTCGAGTATCTGTTCGAGCTTAAAGCCCTTGAGCTGGTTGCTTTCCACAACTACGGACATGGTGTCAATTCCCGAAGGGATATGCTCGACCGAAACGCCGAAGCGCTCGAATACGGAAAGCACCCTGCGGACAAAGCCTATTTCATAGTTCATATGAGATTTTTCTATGAATATTACGCTGAAGTTCTTTTTGCCCGCAATGCCCGTTACTATGTTGCCGCTGGGTTTATACTGCGCTATCGGCAGAATGGAAGTGCCCTCGTCCTCGGGGCGGAAGGTGTTTTTGATCACTATGGGGATATTTGCCTTGCGCACGGGGAAAATGCTTTCGGAATGAAGCACGTTGGCGCCCATATAGGAAAGCTCGCGAAGCTCCTTATACGAGAGGCACTTTATGCTCTTGGGGCTCTCGACTATTCTGGGGTCGCAGGCGAGGAAACCGGAAACGTCCGTCCAGTTTTCATACACGCTCGCACCCACTGCGCGCGCGACTATCGCGCCGGAAATATCCGAACCGCCGCGCGAAAAGGTCTTTACCTTTCCGTTGACATCCTTGCCGTAAAAGCCGGGGAATACCGCAATTTTGCAGCCTTCGACTGCCTCGGCGATAGCCTTATAGCTCTTCGCGTCGTCGAAGCGTCCCCTTTCATCGAAGAAAACGACATCCTCGCTGTCGACAAACTTTGCGTCAAGAAGGTGCGCCATAACCACGGCGGAGAGATATTCGCCGCGCGAAGCAGTGAAATCTTCGCTCTTTTCTATATCTATGCGCGCTTCCGTCTCGTCGAGGACAGTATCCATATCGAAATCGAGGTTGAGCTCTTTTACTATGCTTTCAAAGCGCTTTCTTACATCTGAAAACGCCGTCTTGCAGGTGCCCTCGCTCTGCAAATCTTTGAAACATTTGTAGAGCATGTCGGTTACCTTTATATCGCCCGAAAAACGCTTGCCTGGCGCCGAAACGACCACAAAGCGACGGTCGGGGTCGCTTTCAACTATCTTTTTAACGTTGTTCATTACGTGCCCGTCAGCCATTGACGTGCCGCCGAATTTACATACTTTCAATGCCATATCACTTAATCGCCTTTGCTTCCATATAATATCTTTTTTCGTTGCCGTCGCCCATAGAGAAAGTTTTTCTGGGAAGATTTCCGCCGCTTATTATCAGTCGGAACAGATCTTCCTTTTTTATGGCGGGCAACATTATGCCAACGCCCTGATAGGACAGCCTTTTAAGTTCTTCGTCGCCGTGGACGTAATCAACCTCTCCGCCGTTCTTTTTTATGAACGAAGAAATATATTCGTCGAGCGCCCTTATGCCCTCGGGAATATTTTCGGGGAACCTGACGGCGCCCCTTCTGCCGTTTACCGCAACGACGGCCTTGCCTTTGCCGCCAAGGTCGAGACCCTTCATGAACAAGTCCGTCTTTTCCGTCTTGACGATGCGGTGAATGGGCTCGAATTTGATAGCTTCATCGTAAATGTTCACCGCCTCGACGAGGGCGTATCTCGCGGGGTGAACGGCGCGCTGTTCGTTGTTGAGCGAGCCTTTTATGTTTTCCCAGCACGCCTTTGCGGCTGCGAGAGAGTGATTTCCGTCGCCGACTGCAAACATCAGGCGCTGGAAAGAACCGTATTTGGAATAACAGTTCATCGCGTCGCACAGATTTTCAAATGCGTCGATTACCGCGTGAGGGTTGGTTATGTACGTGCCTTTGATATGTCCGCCGCCCATGTTGAGGTCGAAATCATACAGCACGTTTCCGCGCTTTACGGCGGAGAGAACCTTGTTTTCCCTGTCGTCGTACAAGAGCATTATATGCGGCAACTCTATGGGGGCGTCCTGCCTTATCTTGACGCGGGGCGGAATTCTTTCTAAAATAGTAGCCTCGGTCGAGCGTATGAGCGCGGCAGTTGACTTTTCGTAGGAATAATCTTCGAGGTCTATGCTGAGCAATATGCCCGTGCGGGTGCCCGACTGCGTAGTCCTTTCAACGAGAATGAAGCCGTCTTCGACCGCGCGGAACATACCTGTTTCGAGATAGGAATACATTGTCTCGTCGATTTTCTTTATGCGGTCTTCAAGGTTGTCCGAAAGGTAAATTTCAGGCAGTATGAGTTTGAGCGCGGAGGGCTTGTCGCCGACGTATGAATACAGGTTGCGCCAGTACTCTTCGTCGGAAGTGAACTGGTCGCAGGCATTGACAGCCCACGCGGATAAATCGTATGTGTTGGGCAAAAGAATGCGGGGAATTTTTATCGTATTCATAAAATGCTCCTTATGCGTTGGGCATATTGATAAATATGACTGCGAGCGCGGCTATAACGAGGGCGAGAATTTTTATATCGATATTCTTCGTGAAAAATTCTTTTAAAAATTTCAAAGGCTTTTTCATATCAGTTCTCCGCGGTCAGATCAGACCAATAATACTGCGAAAGCGCATTTTTGAGGTCGGCGTCGCTTGCATAACGCTTTCTCACTTCGCCGTTCTTTACGATAGAGATTATGCCCGTTTCCTCCGAGACGACTATTGCCGTAACCGAAGCCACGGAAGTTACGCCGAGCGCGGCGCGGTGGCGCGAGCCGAGTTCCTGGGGGAGATTGTCGTTCTGAATGATGGGCAAAAAGCAGCCTGCGGCGTGAATTTTATCGCCCTCTATAATCATTGCTCCGTCGTGAAGGGGCGCCTTGGGATAGAACACCGCCTCTATCATGGGAGCGTTTATGTCCGCATTGATTACAGTACCCGAAGAAATTATACCTTCGGGAAGATTGTCGTTTGAGAGCACTATCAGCGCGCCGATATTGCTCTTGGACATATCCTGTATGGCGTGAATTGTCTCCTGAATTATTTTTTCTATGTGGCTGACCGTCATGTCGGACTTGCCTATGTGGTGCTTTGCGCCCGCATCGAGCATGGAGCGCTTGATTTCGACGTTGAACATCGTTATCACCGCGATTGCGACGAGGAAAATGAGAATTAAGAGCGTCTGCGAATTGATGTTGTCGGAAAAAGAGCACGCCAGCCCGAAAACAATGACCGCGCCGCAAACCAGAGCTATGAATTTTCCGCCCTTGTTCTCCTTCAACACTTTGAAAACGAGATAAAAAAGAACGGCAAAAGCAATGAACTGCACAGCATACGTCCAGTCCATACCGTTCCACATACCCACGAATTTACGTCCTATTTTTTCCCACATAGCGGCTCTCCGAGTAATTTTGTTTACCCGCGCGCCATATGCGCGCCTATAAAATTATTATATTATGTTTTAAGATAAAAATAAAGCGTTTTTTCCTCAATATTTGCCGCACGGGGCAATATTTGAAAGGGCGCGCGCTTTCAGCAGAACAAAACGTCGCTTATCGCGCACATAAACGCGCCTTCGGGCGTAAGTTTTCCGCTCCTCATCCTCGCGGAAAAATCGTAGAGCGCGCACGTCAGGCGTTCAAGGCGCTCTTTGCCCAGCCTCGCAGCCTGCTCGCGGCTCTTTTTTACGCCGTATTCCTTCATTTTCAGTTTTGAAGCGACGGCAGCGTCGCTCTCCGAGGATGACAGCATGATAAGAAGATTTTTGAAATATCTGTGCAGCGAAACAATTATGACGTTGCGCTCCGTGCCCTTTGCGAGCATATCGCTGAACACGGCGCAGAATTTATCGTAATTTCGCCTTGCAAGGGCGTCGGTCATTTCGTATATTCTGTAATCGGCGTCCTTATAAATGAGCTCCGCGACGTCCTCTCTCGTTATTTCGCTCTTGCCGTAAGCGATGAGCTTTTCGGTCTCCTTGCTAACCCTCGACATATCGCACAGGCAGTACGCCGCCGTGTCGCGGCAGGCTTCAACCTCCGCCCTTACGCCCGCCCTCTTCAAGGTGGCATATACCCAGCGCGTTACCGTCTCCTCGTCGGCGCGCCCGCAATCGACGTATGTTATGCACTTCTTCCTTTTGAGGTCTGCGCCCTTGCCCGCCGAGCGGTTGACTATTATGAGAATGGTGCTTTCGGGGCAGCTTTCGAACGCGGCTTTGAGGTATTTTTCGTACTCCTGTTCAGAGGGATAAAACTCTGAAACTTTTATAACCCTCTTTTCCGCCATAAACGGGAAGACGGTCATTGCAGAAACGAGCTCGGAAAGATTTTTACCCTTTAAATCTGCCCCGTCGAACGAGGCATAGTTGAGCTCGGGCATGGAAAGGAAGGCATTTTTAATCTGCTCTTCGCCATGCATAGCGAAATAGGCGTCTTCACCTTCCAGAAGGTAAATTCGCCTGTCGCAAGTTGCTATGTCGTTTTTAAGCTCTGTATATTTCATAAAAAAATTTATCCGCCGTAAAAAGTTATTCCTTTACGGCGCGGGAACCAATCCCGACAACACAAGTTTACCATTATCCGCGATAAATTGCAAGCATCCCTGCGAATAAACGTCGTAATCGCCTCCCTCCCCGTCGAAATAAACGAGGGTAGCTGCGTCGCAGGACGTGTTTTCGCGCAGACTTATAAGTAAATCCGTGCTGTCGATATTTATATATCTTCCAGCGCACACGGCAAAATCCACTCCGCCGCAACGCGCCTGAAGCGTGTAGCCGTCCGTAAAATTATATACCGTGCCGCACAGCTCGAAAGATTTTTCATAATGCACCTGAACACCTTCCAGCGAAGGCAGATTTATGCAATCGGGCGAGAGGTAAACGTCTTTAAAAGGATAATCCATTTCGTAATAATACTCCGCCGTGTCCTCGCCGCCAATTATTATGACGTTATCCACGCCGAGAGGGCAATAGCGGTTAATGAAAGATGTCAGTCTGCCCGTGTACATATCGTCGGTAACAATGAGAACGTTGCCCGACGATCTGCGGACGAGCACCATGCCTCCGTCGTAGTACGCGCCGACAACAATGCGCGTTTCGCTGCCGAAAACCGCCCCGCCGAGCACGGTGCAGGTTACAAAGCACACGGCGCACAGCGCGCAGACCGCCGCGCGAAGCGAGCGGCTGAAATTGAATTTATCTGACAGGGCAAACAAAGCGACAAATATGAAGAGTGCAACCCACCAGCCGCCAAAGCCCGATATGAGCGAATTTTCGAACCCGCAGGTTACAAAAAAGTTTACAACCGCGCTCAACGGAAGAAGCGCCGCGGCGATAAGCGATGAAAGCGGCGTAATTATCGCGCATATGACCACGCATGCAAATGTTACTATGTAGAGCGCGGAAAGCAGCGGCAACACAAAGACGTTTAAAATAATTCCAGCGCCCGAGACATAGCCGAAAGTTAAAAGCAGAGCGGGAAAAGTCGCCGCCTGCGCGCCCGCGCTTACCGCTATGCCGCCGCACAGTCCGCGCGGAAGTTTTGTTCTTTGCAAAAGTCTGCGTATATTGGGCGACAAAAAGTTTATTCCCAGCATAGCCGAGACGGAAAGCACGAAACCGACGTCGAAAAGATTTAAAGGGTTTATCAGAAGAAGGATTATTACCGCCACGGAAAGGGCGTTCAACGCGTCGTACTTTCTGTATAATAGTTTTGCCGCCGCGGCTACGGCGCACATGACTGCCGCCCTGACGGAAGAAGCGGTAAATCCGCACACTCCCGCGTAAAGAAAGATAACGACAATTATCGCCGCCGATGAAATCTTTTTATTAAGCCGCAAAAGCGAAGCTATGCCCGAAAGCGCGCCGAAGAGAACGCCTATGTGCAGTCCCGAAACGGCGAACACGTGCGCGACGCCGCCGTAGCGGAATGACGAGAGCGTCTGCGAGGACATATCGCCCGTGTCGCCCGTCAGCATCGCATAGGCTACGGCGGCGGTTTCATAGTCGCAGTTATCGAAAAGGAGGGCATATATGCCCTCGCGAACGCTGCCGAACAGTGAAAAACCATACTCCGACTGCAACTGTCCGTAGGCGTTGGAGTAATACTTTATTCCGTCCGTCGCGCGGTAGTTGAGCTCGCCGTAGGCAAACAGGTCGTACTTTTCGACTGCGCCAAGCACCTCCGCCCTGTATCCGGCGCGGGCGTACCCTCCCGACTGCTCATCGAGATATATTATTATATCGCCGTCCAGCGCTCCGTATTCTGTAACGGCGCTTGAAAGTATTATATATCTTCCGCCCGAAGAGGTTTCGCCGACGCTCTCCACACGACCGCTTATAGTGGTGAGTTCGCCTGTGCGCACGGAGGAATTATCGTATGCGCGGAGCACTCCGCCAGAATAAAAAGCGCCTGCGAGAAACGCCACGCATATTAGCGAGCAGAAAACCATAGCCTTTAATCCGCGGGTAAGTATTGCGCAGGCAATAAAAATTACGGCTGTGAAGGGCACAGCCGTAAATAACCATATAAAGCCGACGTTGAGAGCGCAGACAGCGTATGCAAACGCAACGCCGCACGCGAGCGAGAGCGCGAGCATAAATGGCAATCTGAAATTTGCAATTTTATGCAACTTTTTCATTTGCGTAAACCGTCTTGCGTATAAATCAGCCGAGTGAAATTTTATCCGAAATGCTTCTTATGAACAGTCCCGTGCGGACGCCTTCATCTATGCAGGCGTTTACGAACGCCGTAAGTTTATCCGAAGTTCTGGGCACGCCGAGCTGCTTTATAACCGTAGTTACCATTTCGTCCGAATACATGCTTACCTTATCGAAAAGTATCGCCTTGACGAGCGAAATGACGTCGTAGGGCGTAAAATCGGTATCCGAAGTGCGCACCTGTCCGTTGCTTTCTACGCGGTATCTGTCGTATTCGAGATACTTTTCATTCTTGTAATAGTAAGTATTCGAAAGCATTTTAACGCTCTTGAAAGCGCATGCCGCTATGAGAGTTGACAACTTGCCCTCGAGCTTTGAGCCGTATTTCTGTATTCCGAACGAAGATAAAACGCGCTTTATGAGGAACTGATGGGATATGGGTTCTTCCGCAGCGACGACCGCGCGTATAGCCTTTATGAGGTCGGCGTCGCACTCGCCCGAGAGTATTGCCGCGGGGTCAGCCGTCTTTTCTTCGAGCTTTGCAAAGCGATAGGGGCGCTTGTAAGTCGTGGCGGTAACCTTTGCGGAAGACGTAAGTTTATCGAGGTATTCCTTTATCTTTTTAATCTCGCGCTTGGGGTTGTTAAAGAAGTTTATGGAATACAGCCTTATGACGTTCCAGTTGTTCCTTTTCAGCGTCTGCACCTGCATTACCGAGCGGTCCTTGACGGAGAATTCGGTCGTGCCGTCGCACAAAATGGCGAGAATAAAGTTGTGCTTGTTCTTGGGGTCGATGACGCCGACGTCTATCTTGAAGTCGGAAACGCCCACGTCGCAGCGACATTCGTAGCCGTAGGAAGAAAGCTCTGCGGCGACGTATTTGCCTATGCTCTTCTTATTTATTATCATCTCGTCGCTGGGAGCGGCTATCGTCGTTCTGCCCTTTTCGGCAAATTCGAGGAAGGCTTTGAGCCCCGCGACGCCGCGCGACGTCGTGCGCGATAAGTCTATCATAGAATAGCGCATGGACGAGAAAATTATCATCTCCTCCCTTGCTCGCGAAACGGCAACGTTGAGCCTTCGCCAGCCGCCGAGCTGGTTCAAAGGTCCGAAGTTGAGGGAAATTTTGCCCATGGCGTCCGGTCCGTAGCATACCGAAAAGAGTATTACGTCCCTCTCGTCGCCCTGAACGTTTTCGAGGTTCTTGACAAACAGCGGTTCTTCCCTGTCATATGCTGCGTCCTCCAACCCCTGTTCGTTTATGCGCTTTGTTAAAAGTTTTTCTATATAAACCTGCTGGGGCGTGGAGAATGTTACTATACCTATGCTCGAATTGCGCGAGCCCGCGTCTTTGAGGCGGTTTATGACCTCTTCGACCAGCGCTTCCGCTTCCTGCCTGTTGCACTTGGAACCGCCGCGCTCATAAACGCCGTTAGGAATGTAGCGCAGTTTTACCCTGCTGTCGAGTGCGTCGGGCGAGGGGAACGTGCACAGTCTGGACGAATAGTACATTATGTTGGAGAAAGCAATGAGGCTTTCGTGCTTTGAACGGTAATGCCAGTTGAGGTGCTTTTCGGGTATGCCGAGGGCGAGGCAGTCGTCGAGAATGCTGTCCAGATCCTCCGCCTCCAGGTTGTCCTCGTCCGTCTCCATATTGACGAAGAATGACGTAGGCGGCATCTGCTTGGGGTCGCCGACAATTATCGCGCTCTTTGCGCGGGCGAGCGAAGGCACCGCCTCGCACGTGGGCATCTGCGAAGCCTCGTCGAAGATTACGATATCGAAGAGCTGAGGGTCGGGCGGCAGATACTGCGAAACCGTGTACGGGCTCATCAGCATGCAGGGCGCGACGACCTTTAAAAGCTCGGGGAAGTCGGTGAAAAGACTGCGCAGGTTGAAGCCGCGCATGTTGCCCTTTATCTGGCGGTTGAACGCCATGAGCTCCAGCGCGAGCGGTCCCTCCGTCTGCGACGAAGGCAGGCGGGAAATTAGGTCGTGGCGTATTTTGGAGCGCGTGAGGACGGTGAATTCTTCTATCACCTGCGAGAAATTCTGCGCAGTTTCGTCGAGCAGCGCCGCAGAGAACGACGAAAGAGCTTCGTCCGCGGGAATATTCGTCTGTATGAAATTGCGATAGACGTTCTTGCGGAAAGCCGAAAGAATTTTTTCGCCGCTTATCTGTCCCGACTCCATCGCGTCGGTTATGAAGGTAAGTCCGCTTTCGTTGAGCTTTTTAGCCGTAGCCTTGTACATGCACCACGCGGGGAGCATATCTATATTGTCGATGAGCGCGGAACATTTTGCAGTATAGAAGTCGAAAACGTCATCGTCGCCGACGATGTTTTTATCAGACTTTATTACCTTTGCAAAGTTGTCGCAAGCCTTGACGAACGCCACGGCGGCGGATATGAAGCCCGTCAGGAGGGGATGAAGATATCCGTTTGCGGCGCGCGCGCACACGCTGTTGAACGCGTCGCCGTTGTAGTCCATGAATACGCTTGCACAGCTTTCGTGCAGAGCGTAAATGGGGCGCATATATTCTTCTCGCTTCTTGTCGTTTATGCTTCCGCCTATGCCGACAAACGCCGACGAAAGATTGGTAAAGCCCAAAATTTTGCGCTTCGCCTGCTCTATTTCGTAGGCGCGCTTTACCCATTCGAGCTCCTCGCTCTCGGCAAGCGGCGTGCGCGAACAGCGGTTTATCTTTTTGATGACCGCCAAAAGAACTTTGGACGAACGGTAATTTTCGCCCCAGTTTTCGATTTCTGCGTCTATGTCGTCGGCAAGCCTGCCTATGTCGGGCAGGGTCTTGAAGCGGGTAAGCCAGTTATTGACTTCCGCGTCGTAGCGAAGATTTGCATTGTAGAACACATAAAAATCGCTCTCGTCGCAACTGAAGAAGTTTTTGAGCCTGTCCTCCTTTAAGACGGTTGCAATTTCTATGAGGCTTTCGAGCTTTTTGGAAGTGAATGCAGAAATTTTCTGGTTGAACGTATCGAGGAAAAGCCCGAGGTAATTTTTTAGGTGTTTGAGTTCGGCGAGGACGACTTCCGCCGAGCAGAGCACGGAGGCGAGCACGCTTTCGTTGCAGACGGAAATATTGACGCCCGCAAACGGCGAACGATAAACTCCGCCGCACTCCTTGGCTGCCGCCTGTGCGGTGAGCAGCATATTTTCGCACTCGGCGAGCTTTTTGGCAGTCAGTCTGTCGTAGAAAGTAGATTCTATGTTGACGAGTTCGGGCGCGTTTTTATTTTGAAGGTAATAAATTATTCCCTCGTACACCGAAACGCCCAGACGGCGCTTTTTGTGGAGCGCTGCGAGCGGCTTTCTGAGCTGCGCCCTGTCCTCCTCTATCTTCTGCGCGCAGGCGACAAATTTTTCGTCCGTAAAGTCGTCGGTAAGCGAGAGAGTTGCCTCGATAGAGTGCGCAACCTCGCTCTTATTTGTCGATTTGCCCGAATGAAGTTCGAGGCAGAATTCACCTATGCCTATTTCGTCCAGACGCTTTTTTACGACGTCGAGAGCCGCCTGCTTTTCTGCGACGAAAAGCACTCGCTTGCCAGCGTCCACGGCGTTAGCAATTATGTTTGTTATAGTCTGGCTCTTACCCGTTCCGGGGGGACCGTGAAGGACGAACGTCGTGCCCTTTGCTGACTCCGAAACGGCGGCGTACTGCGACGAATCGCAGGGCAGCGGGGTTAAAATTTCCAAAGGATTGCTGTCGTCTTCGCTGACGCCCGCGAGCTTATTTTCGCCCAGCCTGTTGGAATTTGTGAGAAGGCTTGCAATGAGCGCGTTGTTCTTATAGACGGGCATATTGGTCTTTACGTCCGCCCACATAGCGTAGCGCGCAAACGTGAACTGCGCGATGTAGATATCTTCGAATACCATCCACCCCTTCATATTTGCCGTCTTGGAACGAATGACTGCGAGTATTTCGAGGGGCTTTAAATTTCTGTCTTCAAGTCCGCGTATATCTATGCCGAACTGACCCTTCAAAAATTCCAGAAGGGTGGTATTTACGTGGAAATCGTCCGAAAGCTCCGCCTCTATGCCCTGAGTTTTTGTCTTTTTGAGGCTGACGGGCAACAAAACGAGGGGCGCGTATTTGAATTCGTTTTCGTCCCCCGACTTCCATTTGAGGAAGCCTATTGCTAGGTAAAGAGTGTTCGCGCCCACCTCTTCCTGCGTGGAGCGCGCCTTTCTTATGAGCGTTGTCGCGTCTTCTAAAAGGCTTTCGCCGCGGGTATATGAGCGCACTACGCCCTGTCCGAGTTCGATATTTATAAGTTCCGACAGCGTTTTGAGTTTCTGTCCGCCGCCGAAGTAAAGGGCGTTGTCCAGCGCGTTGGCGTTGGGCTGAATGACGAGTTTATCCCTGTCGCCCAGTTTTTCGAGGAAGGAAGCCGCGTCGCAGGTCAAAAGATGAATGCAGTCGCGGCGGTATCTGAACGCGAGAAGGTTATTTTTGAGCGATAAATCGAGCAGTCGCCTTTCCCAGTTTTTATCCTTGGACGCGCTCCTGCCGAGGTCGAGTTTGTCGGCGTCTATTATATCCTTGGGGCGCTCGTCGTAAGCAAATTGTCTGTCGCCGAGAATTTCGTAAGTCGAGCCGTTCCTGACCTTTATGGGCATGGGGAACACGCCGCCTATGCGGCAGCGCTTAATATCAAGGCAGGCTTCGTATTTGTTTGCCGAAAGCGCGGCGGAAAAATGAGCCGCCGCCGTGGTGAAGCTGGCGTTTTTGTGCGCGAAGAGGTCGTCCACATCGACTATTGCGAGGTTGTTGACGCCGTCGGCGACATACCTTTCGATTACCGACATATCGTCCTGCAACGTCGCAGTAAAGCAGCTTTCATACAACCACACGCCCACGCCGAGCTTGGTTTTGCCGAGCACTATAACGGGATTGAGTTTGGCGGCTTCGAGGCAGGACGCAGCAAAGCACGCCATGGCTATGGGCGTAGCCACTCTGTCTTCGACTATGTCGCTTACGTTGCCCACCTTTACGGTGCCCGTTATGTCGCCTTCCTCTCCCCTTTCGATGTTGAGGTTGCGGATAGCCGAAAAAATTGATGCGAGCGCGCCGCGAACGGCATTTTTATCGTTGCCGGCATAGCCCGAAAATTCCTGCGAAAAGCCCCATGTTTTGAGCTGAAGCCCCGCTTCCGCGAGCACTTTCTGGCAGTCGGGAAGTTTGGGTCTGACGTGCGCGGACAACATTTCGTAGTTGCCCGAAAGACCGCTCCACGTATCCATGGGCAGCGCGGTTAAATCCGCCGAAATGGAGCATATTTCTTTCTTGCCGCAGGTTACGTTTACGAGCACTTTGTGCTCTTCCGCCTGCTGAAGATCTGCGAGAAATTTGGGGTTGAGAAGGTTGGGCGATTTTACCTCCGTACTGCTGTGCGAAGGAATGACGGGCAGATTTATCTGCGCGGGCATAATGAGGGCGCAGTCGCCCGAAACGCTTATCGTTATGTTTTCAATGTCGTCATCCCCGTTGTTGTAAACGCGGAATGTGGTGAACAGCGGAATTCTGTTGAAATACGCGGCATAAGAAACGGCGTTGAGAAGCTCGCCGTCGAGTTCTATCGCGTCAAGTTGTTGCTTTGTGTTTTTATTTGCTGGCATATCTGTTCCCCGAAAGTGATTATTTACCCTTTGATTATAGCACAAAATAAGCCGATATACAATATTATGAACGCAAAAAAATGGCACTTTAAAGTTATTAACTTTAATTGCCTGCCCGCGCCGCATTTTTGCGGCGCAATTTTGCACAAATTTTGCCGTCCTCTGCGCAAAACCGCAATAATTTTGGCAATTTTAATTTGAAAAATAACAATAAATTTTGTTTAAAAATATTAAAGGCGCGGCTGTATCCGCCATGGATACAGCCGCGCCTGAATTTGATTGTCGGGGCAATATGTGCGCGCCTTTTAATTTAAAAGCGGCAACAATAAATTAAAAATCAGTCCTTGCTCTTCTTTTTTCTGCCGAAGATTTTTTTGGACATTCCGCCTATTACCGCTGTCAGCTTCTGACCGAAAAGAACGTTTAAAATGACAAGAAGTATGGTAAATATCGTTATGGCGAGAGCCTGATAGGGCGGCGTTACTACCGTGCCGAAGAAATTGAGGTTATAGCCGAAATTGCTAGTAAGCTGGTTCATAAGTTCGGCGCCGCTGTCGGGCATTATGCCGACCACATAATTGGTCATTTCGGTTATGGCGTCAGACATGAACGCAAACCTGAAAAGCGCGCAACAATAAGTTCCCGGCACGAAGCCGCACAGATACTGCACCGCATAGGGCATCATAAAAAGCGGCATATATGCGCCGATCAGAAAGCCTATCGCCGTGGAAAATATTGTGATTATGCTCGCCATCGTAGAATCGTGCGATATGAACGAACAGATAAACACAGTGAAAAGTACGGAGTTTATCGTGGCGTAAACAAGCACGCCGAGTATGGACATAACCGCCGAAAAAGTTATGATAAGTTCGCCGAGGCAGGCAAGATAGATAAAGCACGCCGCAAGGAAAATAAAGCAAACGACGAAGGTTATTATGAAGTTGGATAGAAAATAGCTTAAAATGAGGACGTTGGAAGAAACGGGCGAAGACGCAAAGTCGCGGTTTATGCCGTTTTCCTTATCGCTGACCGTGATGTTGTTTATCTGAAGCGATACTGTTATCGTGGACATAGCTATTATGCCGCTGAGCATCCACGAATCTATGAGCGTGTAGATATAGGTCATCAGCTTTTTATCTTCAGAGGAAAGCCCGTATTTTTCGAGCACGGGCTCTATCGTCATCAGTTCGAGGTCGCGCAGGAAAAATATATAAATAACGAAGATGATGAAGGGCACCATCATCGTATAGAACACGCGCATGCGGTTGTTTATGAATACGAGCAGATGTCTTTTGGTGAGACTTGCAAGCTGCTCGAAATAGTTTTGCTTAGTTTTTAGCATTCTCTTCCTCCGCAACCGACATATTCCTGCCCGTAACATTGAGGAAAACGTCGTCCATTTTGCCCTTTAAAATCTCTATATCGCCAGTATATTCGGGGTAGCGCGACATAAGCTGCTTTGCCGCCGAAGTATCTGCAATCTTTATGCGGTAAGCGCCCTGCTCGCCGTCGTATAAAAAAGAGTAGCCGTCGTCGGAAAGTTTCTTTTCGAAATCCACATTTGCGGGCATGTAACTTACAAGCACGTCAAACGAATAGCAATTTTTAAGCTCGTTGGGCGTGCCGCGCGCTATTATTTTGCCCTTATCCATGATAACTACGTCGGTGGCGAGTTCCGCCTCCTCAAGATAGTGCGTGGTAAGAAATACCGTCATGCCCGTTTCGCTTCTTATTTTGTCTATGAGCGCCCAGACAGCCTGTCTGTTTTTGGGGTCGAGACCCGTCGTCGGCTCATCCAGAATGAGAAGTTTGGGACGATGAACCATTGCGCGGGCGATATCCACCCTCCTCATCTGTCCGCCGCTCAAATTCTTTACGGGGCGCTTTAAAATGGGTCCGAGTTCGAGAAGCTCGATAATGTCCTTTATGTTTTCGGCTTTCTGCTTTTTGTCTATACCGTAAAAAGCCGTGCGTATCTGCAAATTCTGCAAAACGGTGAGCTCCTTGTCGAGAACGGAAGTCTGAAAGACGATGCCTATCTGCCTTTTGATATCGATGGGCGCTTCGTCGAGGTTTTTGCCGTCGACGAGTATAGTGCCCGCGTCCTTATCGAGTATGGAGCAGATAATGTTTATGGTTGTGGATTTACCCGCGCCGTTTACGCCGAGAAAGGCAAAAAGACTGCCCTTTGCAACGCTGAACGAAATATCGTCCACCGCTTTGACTTTGCCGTAAGATTTACTCAGATTTTTTATTTCGAGTGCGTAATTTTCTGCCAAATTTTCACCTGCCGATTTTATTTGGTGTTGCGCTTGGCCCTGCCCCACGAAGGTTTGGACATAGTGCCTATGCATATCGTTATGGAATAAACCACCAGAAAGAACGGGAACAACAGCACGGCGCTGATAAGCTCGCGCCTTTTGGAAGCGCCGATTTTTTTATAATCGAGTATGACGAGCATGAGCGCCTGAAAGTATCCGAAGAAGACAAAAAGTCCCAAAAGTATGGAAGCGCCTATTATGACGGTATTCCACAGTATCATGGCGTACCATTCGGGAGGGTAAAGCGTAACAGGCAACCCTCCGTAAGCGGCGAAGCCGAGATAAACAAAATTGTAAATGTAAAAAAGCGGCAGCCACACCGAAAGAAGAACGGTAAGAAACAAAAAGCTGTATGTAAGGCATATTTCCATGAACGAAAACTCGCCCGTGGTGAAAAACTTTTTAAACAGCTTTACAAACTTCGGTTTGAGGAGCGATACGCTTCCGCTGCCTATTCTTTTGTTGCGGTTGTATGTATCCTTTAAAGACGAGGGCATATCCTCCATTACGACGGCGTCCTCCACAAAGTGCCCTTTGTAGCCGTCGAGCAGGCGGTTGAAGTAATATTCTGCATCCTCCGAAATGGTTACGCAGTCGTATCCGCCCGTCGCTTTGAGCATGCGCGCGCTCATCATGGCTCCGCTGCCGTTGACGTGCGCCGCAAGTCCCAGCCATTCCCTCACTCTGCTGCCGTAGCGCGATTCGAACACATAAAACATAGCGCACGCTTTCGTGAAAAAGTTCTGCGACGGGTTCTTTGCGCCCTCGTACGGACGGGCGAGGTCAACTCCGCCCTGATACGCGTCGTTCATGAGCGAGGAATACTCGGCGTTGAGGTGATTGTCCGCGTCCACCCTTATGACTATTTCGTAAGGGTCGTCCTCAAAGGAGAGAATATGTTCTATGCCGAATTTCAAAGGATAAGCCGCCATGTGGTGCGCGGGATCGGGGTCGTTGTGAATAAGCACTATCGCCCCCGCTTTGCGCGCGAGTTCGGCTGTGTCGTCCGTACAGTTATCCGCGACGACAAAGACGTCGTACTTATCTTTGGGATAGTTCTGCCCGTCGATAATAGATTTAACCGTGTCGTAAATGACGTCGGCTTCGTTGCAGGCGGGAATGAGATAAGCAATCTTCGCCTTTTTATCGCTGACGGGCCACGTCTTCTTTTTGACAAAGGACGCAAGCACATAAAAAATCTGCAAAAGAAGGGGTATGCCGATTATTATCAACACGCAGTAATTTATTATGCTGAGTACCCTGTAAACTATTTCGTACCACATAACTGCTCCTCCGACGGACTGCTCCGCCTTAAAGACAATTCTATTTTATCATCTGTATAATGTTAAGTCCAGCAATTTGACGATATAAAGGCACATATGCGCACGCGAACAGACAAAAATAAGCGCCTTACCGCCAAAAAACAATCACCTTACTACGGCCAGCTCTTTGAGCGCCCTTGTATAAGCAATATACTTTTCGTTGACCGAAAGGTCGGCGTCCACCACCGCAACGGCGGTGAATTCCAGCCCCTTGCTCTCGTACACGGTCATTATATTGATTTTGCTCTTCGAAATGACGCCCGTCTGGCGCACGACGTTGTAAGCCTTCCGCGTGAAAGATTGAAAATTTGCCTCGGAAGTTATTACGGCGCGCAAACCCTTCTTGTCGGAAAGATACCTGCCTATACCCTTGGGCGCGATGGTTTCCACCTCTTCCCCCGAAAGTCCGACGGGCTGCATGTCTATGCCGAGGTTGCGCGACACGAAATCGACAATCTGGTTGGTGTTGCGGTAGTTGCGCGTTATGTCGTACACTTCGTATCCCAACTGCGACCAGTCGCCCACTCCGCGGAAGGGGGTTATGTTCTGTTTGAGGTCTCCGAACACGTTGAAGCAGGCGTCGGCGTTGACTTTGCGCAGAATGTCGTATTCGGCGGGAGAGATATCCTGCGCCTCATCGACGAACACGAACGAATACTTCGGCGAAAGGTTGTATCCCAGCGCGCACAGAACGGCGCAGAGGCAATATATGTCCGCGCGGCAGAAAGCCTTGTTCGTTACGCCGTATTTCGTCTTTATGTTCTTGACGGTTTCCTTATAGAAAAATCTGGCGATATCCACCGTCGTTTCGCACTTGCCGATATGCACGAGGTATCCCTCCCCGCGCGCAACTTCGGCGAAGTCGAAAGTTACAGAAAAGTCGGAAAGTATGCGTTCGATGCGGGATATTGTGGCATCAATCTCCTTTTTAAGCTCTCCTCGTTTGGCAATTCTTTCGGCATAGGTAAATTCTTCCTTGCCCGCCACTATTATTTTATATCTCTTTAAATCGAAAATTTCCTTTTCTACGGCGGCGTCAAGCGAACGCAGATCCTCTATCGCGGAAAGGCATATTTTTTCGCCGTAGCGGCGTATGAATTTGAGCGATTTGTAGAACGAAAGGAACTGCTTGTAAAAATAGAAATATCCGTCCATGCGAGCGTCGCTGACGTTGACCGCAAGAAAATCTTTTACTTCGTAAACGCAGTTGAAAAGCGCACGCATCTGCTTTGTGTAATAAAGTCCGCCGTCGGGCTTTTCCTTTATCTCTCCGAGCACGCACCGCCTTACGCGCAGGGCGGCGTTTTTTATGTGCTCGTACTCCTTTATCTGCCTTTCGCACGAGGACGCGACGCCGTCAATGAGCTCGCCGCCGTTTTCGCGGGAAAGCATGGAGCGGACGCTGTCGTAAATTTTTGAAAGTTTTTTGTTTATGTCCGCGGTAAAGCGCGGCGAATACACATAATTAAGATATTCGGCGTTTACCTGCATATGATAGTCAACTTTCCCGCCGATGTCTATTCCCTGATTTTTCAGCAATGCGAGAAAATAACTGTCGAGCGTGGAAGTTTTTACTTTTTCGAGCTCCAGAACCTGCGAAAGTTCGTCGATAAATGCGTTGAAACTGTCCGACGGGGTAATTACGAGCACGTTGGAAGGCTTTATGCTTTCGTTGTTGTACATAAGATAGGACAGGCGGTGAAGCATTATCATCGTCTTTCCCGAGCCCGCCACGCCCTGAACGACAAACTGCGCTTTTTCGGGTGCGGTGATTATTTCGTACTGTTTTTCCTGAATTGTCTCGATTATGTCGCAGATTTCCTGCTTTTCCTTGCGGCTCTTTAAAATATCCTTTAAAAACGGGTCGAAAATTACGGACTCGTCCCTGCCGCCTATCTCTTCCTTCGTAAGGTAATCGCCGAGCGAGAGATATTCGTTCTGAAAGCCTAAAAGTTTGCCGTTGTGCACCCTTAAAGCCCTGCGCAGAATGAGTTTGTAGTTGAACTCGTTTATGGAAAACGAAAGGCGGCTCTTCTGGTAATATTTACGCGCGAGGGGAGCGCGCCAGTCAACGATTTCCAGCCCCTCGTCCCCTTTTTTGCCTATATAATAGCTGTTGTAGCCGTCCTTGTCGTCGTACAAATCCATTCGCGCGAAGTAGGTTTCGGTAAAAAAGCACTTATAGCTGTCCACCTGACGCCTGAACTCGGCAATCTGCGCGTTGAGTTCGAGCACCCGCCTGTATTTTTCGGCAGTGTAATCGGACGACGACATAAGCTCGTCCCTCTCTTTTGCGCAGCCATTTATTTTATCGAGGAGTTTTCTTACGTATATCGCCTTGAGCATGAGCAAAACCGCGCTCAGGTGCTCTTCCTCGTAGCGCGTCTGCTTTTCTTCGTCGAGAAGGTCGAGATAAAAGTTTTTATCCGGCTGCTTCGACGGGCTTATTAATTTTTTGATATACTTCAAATCTGCCATATGCACAACCGACGGTCAGCTTTATGCGTCCGAACCGTTCGTATAATTATAACATGCCGGAAGATAAAAATCAAGCCCCGTCATAAAAGCCGCTTTGCGGAGGCAAAAATCGATAAAAAGAAGCGCATTTTTACAAAAAATGCGCCCCTTTCAGCATATTTTTTAATGACGAGGCGGCGCGCGGTCAATTCTGACCGCGCGCCGCCTTATTTTATCAGCCTTATTTTATCCGCCGAAGCGTTCTTCGTATTTATTTATGCAGTTGCCTATGACGGCTGTCGCCTCTTCCCTGCCGCAGATTTCGTTTACCTCGGTAACCTTCTGTTCGAGAAATTTATACACTTCGAAAAAGTGCATCATCTCTTCGAAAATGTGCGCGGGAAGCGCGCGGATGTCCTGATAATCTTTATAGTTGGGGTCGTTTATAGGCACGGCAATGACCTTTTCGTCGTATTCGCCGTTGTCTATCATCTTTATTACGCCTATCGGTCTGCACGTAACGAGCGTCATGGGATAAACCCCGTCCGAACACAGCACGAGCACGTCCAACGGGTCGCCGTCCTCGGCGAGAGTGCGCGGAATGAAGCCGTAATTTGCGGGATAGACGGTGGACGTGTAGAGCACTCTGTCCATCCTTAAAAGCCCCGTCTGTTTGTCGAGCTCGTATTTGGTTTTACAGCCCTTAGGTATTTCGATGAGGGCTTCAAATATATTCGGCGTTATGCGCGTTTTTTCGATATCGTGCCAGATATTCATAATTTTTCCTCCGTGGAAACCGCGGAGCGGTTATTTGAGCTTGTTTTTTATGCACGCCTCGTATGTGAGCACAGTTGCCGCAACGCCGACGTTGAGGCTGTCGCACTTGCCCAGCATGGGAATTGCTATCATGCTGTATTCCCCGTCATACCATTCGCGCGCAATGCCGTACCTTTCGCTGCCGACGACGAGAGCGGCGTTCTTGCCGAAAGGCTCGTCATAATAAAATTTATCCGCGCGGGTATCGGCGAGATAGACGGTAAAGCCATGGTCTTTTAGCCACTTTCTGCATTCGGAAACCGAGGCAAATTCAAAAGTGGGAACGGTGAGAATTGCGCCCTGACTGGACTTTATCAGTTTGGGGTGCGTCATTCTTACTTTACGGTTGCAGAAAAATACTCCGTCCGCGCCCGCGCCGTCCGCCATGCGCAGCATTGTGCCCGCATTGCCGGGGATTTCGACGCCGTCGATAATTAAAATTACGGCTTTGCCCTCAGGATTGAAATAAGCAATATCGCGCCTCGGCAGAGCTGCGAGAGCCATTATGCCGTCGGGCTGACCTTTTTCGGAAATTTTTTCGTAAGTCTTTGCCGAGACGGAAAAGCGCAACTGCGTGCGCTCTGAAAGATTGCGGATGAGCGCAATGACTTCGGGCGTGCGCACGTATTCGGGGCAGACTATCAGAGTTTCTATCGGCGTGTCGAATTTAAGGCACATACCCGCCAGCCAGATGCCCTCCGCCACAAAGAGCTTTTCGGGGTTGGGCTTGCTGTTGGAAAGTATGCCCTTGACGCGCTTTATAATGCCGTTCTGCTCGCCTATCGGCTGAAAATTAAGTTCTTTGAGCAATTCTTCCGCATTCATCAATGTACCGCCAAAAAATGCACCGCCTGTGCGGACTGAATTCAGCAATCAAAGTCGAAGAGGTTGAGCCCCACTTCCTGACTGAACGTGCGCTCCACCTTGCCGTCGATTATAAATATTACAACCTCGCAGGTTGCGCTTATCTTTGCGCTGTTGAGGTGTCCGCCGAAAACTTTGCCGCTTTCGTCGCCCGCGCTCATGTGAAGATGAGCGTAAAACTCTCCCTCTTTTGTAGTAACCGTGCCCGTCAGCGAAACTATTTCGTAGTCGCCCTCGAAGCGGTTGGAGCGGTAAGTTTTATTTTCGGGCGAGAACACGCCCACGGTAAAGTCGCCCACGGCGCCTATCGCCGATACATAAGCGAGGTTTACCTTCTGCCTTTCGCAGACTTTTTTAAGGCAGGAAACAATCTCCTCGCCCTTGTCAAATCTTGCGACGATTTTATCTGAAAATCTTTTATACTGCATAATTTTCAAAAGCGCGACTGCGCATTATAAGTTATCTTTAAGCGCCAAAGCACCTTTTTATTACTCCCACTCAATGGTTGAAGGGGGTTTGGAAGTTATGTCGTAAACTATTCTGTTTGCGTGCTTGACCTCGTTGACAATTCTCGTGGAAATTTTTTCGAGCACGTCGTAGGGAATGCGCGCCCAGTCGGCAGTCATCGCGTCCAGCGAGGTTACAGCGCGTATCGCGATGACGTTTTCGTAGGTGCGGAAGTCGCCCTGAACGCCCACCGTCTTGCTGTTGGTAATTACGGTGAAGTACTGCCAGATTTTATCGTCCAGACCAGCCTTTGCAATTTCGTCGCGGAGGATATAATCGCTGTCCCTCAGCGTTTCGAGCTTTTCTTCCGTAACTTCGCCCATAATTCTTATGGCGAGACCGGGTCCGGGGAAGGGCTGGCGCATGACGACGTTTTTGGGCAGTCCGAGCTCGAAGCCCACCTTTCTGACCTCGTCCTTGAAGAGGTCGCGCAGGGGCTCTATTATTTCCTTGAAATCGACAACAGAGGGCAGTCCGCCGACGTTGTGATGAGATTTTATTACAGCGCTCTTGCCCTTGCCGCTTTCGATTACGTCGGGATATATCGTGCCCTGAACGAGGAAATCGACCTTGCCGATCGCCTTTGACTGCTTTTCGAACGAGCGGATAAACTGTTCGCCGATTATCTTGCGCTTTGTTTCGGGGTCGGAGACGCCCTTTAATTTTTCAAGGAAGATTTTTCCGTCGTCGGCTTTTATGAGGTTCATGCCCAGACCTTCGGCAAAGACTTTCATGACCTCGTCGGCTTCGTACTTTCTCAAAAGTCCGTGGTCAACGAAGACGCACACGAGCTGATCGCCCACCGCCTTGTGAACGAGGGTTGCGGCAACCGCGGAATCGACGCCGCCCGACATTGCGCAAAGAACCTTTTTATCGCCTATCTTTTCCTTTAATTCCTTTACTTTGTTGGCAACGAAGTTGGACATCGTCCAATCTCCCACCGCGCCGCATATGCCGTAGAGGAAATTGCGCAGAATGAGCGTACCCTTGAACGTGTGGTTTACTTCGGGATGGAACTGAACGCCGTAAAGTTTGCGCTCTTCATCGCCGAACGCAGCGTAAGGGCAGTTATCCGACTGCGCGAGTTTTTCAAAGCCTTCGGGCAGAACGGTAATTCTGTCGGTATGGCTCATCCAGCATACCGCAGATTTGGGCATATCGACTGTGAGCGGCGAGGGCATATACTCGACCTCCGCCTTGCCGTATTCGGAAGTGGAAGCCTTCTGCACCGTTCCGCCGAGGAGGTATGCCATGAGCTGGCAGCCGTAGCATATGCCGAGCACGGGCACGCCGAGAGAGAAAATCTCTTTGTCGATTTTGGGCGAATTTTCGTCGTAAACGCTGTTGGGTCCGCCCGTGAATATTATGCCTATGGGGTTATATTCTTTGATCTTTTCTATGCTCATATCCGAGGGGACGAGGTCGCAGAAAACGTTGAGTTCCCTCACGCGCCTTGCTATGAGCTGGTTATACTGTCCGCCGAAGTCGAGAATTAATACTCTTTGGTGTTGCATTTTTTAATTTCCTCTTTTTAAGATAAACTTATTGATAAGCGCGAGCGCTTTTATCGCTTTCAGATGCCCTTGGGGCTGTAATTGGGAGCTTCCTTTGTTATGCTTATGTCGTGGGGATGAGATTCCGCAAGCGAAGCGGACGTCATCTTGACGAACCTGCCGTTCTTTCTGAGCTCATCTATGGTCGCATTGCCCGTATATCCCATGCCCGCGCGCAGACCGCCCATGAGCTGGAATATTATGTCGGCGAGAGCGCCCCTGTAAGGCACCCTGCCCTCGACGCCTTCGGGCACAAATTTTTTTGCGTCGGACTGGAAGTATCTGTCCTTGGAACCCTTAGCCATAGCGGGAAGCGAGCCCATTCCGCGGTAAGATTTGAAACTTCTGCCCTGATATATTTCAAGCTCGCCCGGGCTTTCCGCCGTACCGGCAAAGAGCGAACCTATCATAACCGCGCTCGCGCCTGCGGCGAGGGCTTTTACGATATCGCCCGAATATTTTATTCCGCCGTCGGCGATTATGCGCTTGCCCATTTTATCAGCCTGTTCGGCGCAGTCTAAAACCGCCGTGAGCTGGGGCATGCCTATGCCCGCGACTATGCGCGTTGTGCAGATAGAGCCGGGACCTATGCCCACCTTTACGATGTCTGCGCCCGCGTCGATGAGTGCTTTTGTAGCCTCCGCAGTTACGACGTTGCCAGCGACCAACGGAAGGTCGGGGAATGCCGACTTTACCTTTGAAACCGCCCTGACTATGCCCGCAGAATGTCCGTGGGCGGAGTCGAGAACGACCATATCCACCTTTGCGGCGACGAGGGCGGCAACCCTGTCGAGCACGTCGGGCGAAGCGCCTATCGCCGCGCCTGCGAGCAATCTGCCATTTTTGTCGCGAGCGCTGTTGGGATACTGAATGGTCTTTTCTATGTCCTTGATGGTTATAAGACCTTTGAGCATTCCGTTTTTATCTACTATGGGAAGTTTTTCTATTCTGTGTCTGCCGAGAATTTTCTGCGCCTCTTCCAAAGACGTGCCTTCGGGCGCGGTAACGAGATTATCCTTGGTCATGACATTTGCTATCGGCTGGGAATAGTCCGCCTCGAAGCGGAGATCGCGGTTGGTGAGAATACCGACGAGCTTTCCCGCCTGGGTTACGGGTACGCCGCTTATGCGGTATTTTTCCATAAGTTCAACCGCGGCGGAGACGGGCTGTTCGGGCGAAAGGTGGAACGGGTCGGTTATAACGCCGTGTTCGCTCCTTTTGACCTTATCGACCTGCGCCGCCTGCTCTTCAACCGTCATATTCTTGTGAATGACGCCTATTCCGCCCTCGCGCGCGATTGCTATGGCGAGGCGGCAATCGGTTACCGTATCCATAGCCGCCGAAACGAGGGGAATGTTGAGCTGAATGCCGTCGCACAGAGTTGTGTGCAGGTCGGCTGTGGCGGGCAACACTTCGGACGCGGCGGGTATGAGCAGCACGTCGTCGAATGTCAGAGCTTCTTTGACAATCTTGTTCATAAATTCTCCTTTTTGTTTTTTAAAGGCTTTTTATCCTTTAAGTTCGCCGAGCATTGCGCAGACTTCGGAAAGATAAGCCTGTTCCGAGGGCTCCGCAGGCGCAATTAAATTCAATATCTCCAAAATTCGCTCGGCGGAGCCTGTGTCCGCCTTATCCGCCACGGCGACGGAGAGCGTCATGAGCGCGTTGCCGTAAGAAAAGGATGTTGTACCGTTAAAATTGTATGCAAGCTCCAACGCATTGGAAAAATTGCCGAGCTCGTAATAAGCGACAGCAACCTTGCCTTCGACAAAATTTTCGTAATCGATGCCAGAAAGCGATGAATTGCGCTCCTCTATCACCTCATACCTTCCCTCGTGAGAGAGAAACTGTCCGCCGTACTCCACTATGTAGTCGGGATTGCCCGATAATATGGCGTCATCGACGCAGCGCGCGAGGTCGTGCACGTCGCCCGTGTAAAAATACCTGAGCGAAGCATAGCGCACGGCGAGGCCGTAACTGCCGGCGTTTTCGGTAAAAGTCGCCATGTGCTGGGGAAAGGCAAAGTTGAAAATGCCGAAAGCCACGACGAGAACGCCGAGTATTATAAGCGCGGTTTTGACCGCGGTTTTTGCAACAAGATTTTTCAAGTTAGCAGTCCCTGACGTAAAAAAATTGTCTTAAAATTATTTTCGGCGAAAAAATTTTCCGCCGAACGATAAATAATATTTTATTTATTTTAGCACAGCGCACGGCAAAATGCAACCGTTTGATAAATTATTATGCTTTTGTTGTGCGCGCGCACGCATTGAGGAAAAAATATATTAACTTTTTTACGCCTTTTAATCATAATATCGTGCGGCGGAAATAAATTGTATTGATGAGAAAATTTATTATATTTTTATTGACAATCGCAACTTTTACCATACTTACCGTTGCAGCAGGGTGCGGAGGCGGAACGGACTACGCCTCATTCATTTCCGAAAAACGAACGGCAGTATATCTTTACGAGGACGACGACATTTCCGTAAAATTGCATTCTTCCGTGCGCGAAGAGCCCTACCTTTCCGACGGGTACAAGGGCGAAATGACGCCCCTTTGCGAAGTATTTGTGCATTTTTCGCAGAGCCCCGACAAAGTCGAAGTTCAGTTTGACGACGGCCGCGGCGGTGAAATGAATTACATGTCGGTTACGGACAGTTTTTATTTAAGTTTTTCGGGCGAGTTTTCAGGCGACAAAATAAGCATTAAACTCGTATGGGGCAACTCCGAAAAGACCGTTGAGGCGCAGAACGTTATGTACGACGGAGTTATTTCCTGCGAGGACGCGCTTGAAAGCGCAATGCAGTACGACGGCGAAACTTTTTCGGCTCTGACCGACGGCAAAAACTTCCTCGGCGAAATTTACGTGCGCCTTTTATCCGACGCTGGCAAGTGCTACTACTATGTCGGCGTATGCGACAGGGAAGGCAACATAAACGCATACCTCGTCGATGGCGAAAACGGCAACATAATAGCCGAACGCAGAACATAACAAGACAACATGCCGCCTGACAATTACCCACAGATTTGTTCAGAAATGTTTGCCATAAAAAAGTAAAAAAAGGCGCGGGCGCGATACAATCGCGCCCGCGCCGCAATATAAACAGCGATATGTTAATAGCACATTAAGCACATTGCGAACAATCGCATGAAAATGTGCAACATGCATTTTATAACGGCTTTTCGAAAGCTATCCTCGGCTGACCGCGCACGCTTATGTCGCCGCGGCAAACAAAGCCAGAAGATGTTAAAAGAGAGCGCATGGGGATGTTGAGCTCGTGGGTGTCCAGCCTTAAAGACGAAGCGCCCGAAGAGCGCGCCTCATTTTCGGCATAATTTAAAATAAACCTTGCGCACCCTTTTCCGCGGAATTTATTGCTAACCGCAACGGTATGCACCGCAACATAGCTACCCTTGCAGTCCCATATATCCGCCGCGTCGTAAAATTTATCCGAGCGCACTGCGGAGAAAACCGCCGCGATATCGCCGCCGCTTGCGACGACGAAAAGTTCGCCCCTTTGTGTTGACGAGCGGACGAACTCCCCGTCGGGGTGCCCGTCCTGCCACTGCGGATTGCCGAGCGAGTGCATAAACGCACGCGCCGCACAAAAAATTGAGTTTATTTGCGTTTCGTCCGCAGGTTCAGCTTTTCTTACGATAAAATCACTCATAAATTTTCAGCCGCGCAGAAAATCGCAGATAATAGAATTCTGCACGAAAAGATAGCCATCCTTTATGCGCGCATAATCCCCGTTAATTTCCAGACAGCGCGCATTTTTTGCAATAGCCGCGGCATATTCCGCGGTGAACGACGTTTTGAAAAGTTTTTCAAACTCTTTCAGATCAACTCCGCGCGCCGTGCGCATGGCGAGCATTACGTATTCGTCCTTCCTTTCGTCAAAAGAAATTTCCGTCCTGTCGACGACGGGAAACGCACCCGAAATTATGCACTTGAAATATTCGTCGAGGTCGAATGTGTTGGTGAAGCGCACATCCTTTATACAGCTCGAAGCCGAAACGCCGAAACCGATATATTCGCCCCGCCTCCAATAATTGAGGTTGTGCCTGCTCTCCTTGCCCTTCTTGCAGAAGTTGGAAACTTCGTACCTTTCAAAGCCGAGCTCTTTGAGCTTTTTAACGCCGAAGGCGTACTGTTCGGCAACCTCGTCGGCGTCGGGAAGTTCGCCGTTTAGATAGTCGGTATATATGGGCGTGCCGTCCTCGGGAGTGAGCGCATACATCGATATATGCGACGCGCCGAACGTGGCGGCGACCTCTATCGACTGCGAAATATCTTCGAGCGTCTGGTCTTTCAGCCCGATCATTATATCGACCGAAAAATTACAGCCTTTCAGCAGCTTGCAACAGTTTATAAACTCGTTTAACGTGTGAATTCTGCCGAGGTCGGCAAGCAGCTTGTTGTTCGCCGACTGCAAACCAACCGAAAAGCGGTTTATGCCGCACTTTTTGTAAGTTTCTATCTTTTTCGCCGAAACCGTGCCGGGGTTCATCTCTATCGTTATTTCAGCCGAGGGCGAAAGTTTGTAGTGCTTGCGCGCCGCCGCAACAAGCATGGCGATGTAATTTTCGTCGATTACCGAAGGCGTTCCGCCGCCTATATACAGCGTGTCGAAAGTGTAATCGGCAAGCTCGGCGCTGCGCATTGCCATTTCCCTGTAAAGGCACGCCATATAGCTTTCGGCAAGACCAATTTTATCGGGAAAGGAGGCAAAGTCGCAGTAGCGGCATTTACTTTTGCAAAAGGGTATGTGAGCGTATATTCCCGCCATTATATTTTCCACCTGTATTTATTCATATCTACCGCACCGTCCTCAACTTCCACTCCCTCGCCGCAGAGAAGTGCCGCCTGCACTTCAATTCCGCCGAAGGCGAAGCCGGTAGCCAGCCTTCCGTCCTTAAAAACCACCCTGTGGCAGGGTATTACGCCGGGCTGAGGGTTGACGTGCAGCGCCCACCCCACCTGTCTCGATGCGCGCGGTCTGCCCGTAAGCCTTGCGACGTCGCCATAAGACAAAACCTTGCCCTCGGGGATACTCTTTACCACTTCGTAAACAGCTTTGTAAAAATCATTCATAGCGCGACAAATCGTATTCCTCCGCGCAGAATTCTTTGGGGAAACTTTGCGCGCAGTCCTCGCCGTTCAATTGCTTTTCGTACCAGAAAACGGACAGCCATCTGCCCATTTTGTAGCCCTGTTCTTCAAACTCGGCAACCTTTTCAAACCCCATTTTTTCGTGAAAAGCGAGGCTTTTTGTATTTTCGCCCGTAATGAGCGAATATACCTTGCGGTAGCCCAGCTCGCGCAAGATATCGAGCACGGCATTTGTTAAAGCCCTGCCTATGCCCCTGCCGCGGCAATTTTTGGCGACATAGACTGAAAGGTCCGCGCACCAGCAATAGGCTTTACGCTCGAACGCGGGCGAGGCGTATGCGTAGCCGACGACTTCGCCGCCCTCATCGCATACTATTGCGGGGAACTTACCCGAAAGGTTTTCAAACCTTTCAGAAAACGCCTGCAAAGAGGGCGTTTTGTATTCGAATGAAATTGTCGTTTGCTCGACGTAAGGGCGGTAAATTTCAAGCATTGCCGTATAGTCTTCCGCCGCGGCGAAACGCAGGGTCATACATTACTCCTTGTTGGTTTTGAGTATTTCCATGAACACTTCGGAGGGCACTTCCACGCTGCCTATCGAGCGCATTCGCTTTTTGCCCTCTTTCTGTTTTTCGAGCAGTTTTTTCTTTCTCGTTATGTCGCCGCCGTAGCACTTGGCGAGCACGTCCTTTCTTACAGCTTTTACCGTTTCGCGCGCGATTATCTTGCCGCCTATTGCCGCCTGAACGGGCACTTCGAAGAGCTGTCTGGGGATTGCCTCTTTGAGGTTTTCGCACAGCATTCTGCCGCGGGCGTATGCCGAGTCCTCGTGCACTATCATGGAGAGCGCGTCGCACACCTCGCCGTTCAGTAAAATATCGAGCTTTACGAGCTTGCTGCGCTCGTAACCTATGAGCTCGTAATCGAAACTTGCATAGCCTCGGGTGCGCGATTTAATTCTGTCGAAGAAATCGAAAATTATCTCATTGAGCGGCAGACGATAGACGAGCTGCACCCTCTTCGCGTCGAGGTAGGTCATCTGCTCGAAAACGCCCCTCTTTTCGCGGCATAAATCCATTATCTGACCGAGGTAATCGGGAGGAGAATAGATATCCGCCCGCACAACGGGCTCTTCCATGTAATCTATTTCCGACTGTGGCGGCAGGTGCGAAGGGTTATCGACGAAAAGCTCCTCGCCGTCCGTCTTTACGACTTTATAGCTGACCGACGGGGCGGTGGTTATTATATCCAGCCCGAACTCGCGCTCCAGCCTTTCCTGCATTATTTCCATGTGCAGAAGTCCAAGAAAGCCGCAGCGGAAGCCGAAGCCGAGCGCAACCGACGTATCGGGTTCGAAAACGAGCGACGCGTCGTTGAGCTGAAGTTTTAAAATGGCGTCTTTGAGATCGTTGAACTTGCTTCCGTCGAGGGGATAAATTCCGCAGAACACGACGGACTGCACCTTTTTATAGCCTGGCAGGGGCTCGTCCGCGGGGCTGTCGGCGTTTATTACCGTATCGCCCACCGCTATATCCTGAATGGACTTGATAGAGGCGGCAATATAGCCGACTTCGCCTGCGAAAAGTCCGTCCTTAGGCACGGTATGGGGCGCAAAGACACCCACTTCGACGACGTCGTAAATCTTGTCCGAGCGGAAACATTTTATCTTGTCGCCGACATTTACCGAGCCGTCCTTTACCCTGACGAATAAAATTACGCCCTTATAGTTGTCGTAATAGCTGTCGAATATGAGGGCGCGGAAAGGCGCGTCGAGGTCGCCGTCGGGCGAGGGGAAGTACTTTATGATGTCCTCTAAAACTTCTTTTATGTTTGTGCCTTCCTTTGCAGAAACGAGGGGCGCATAGGACGCGTCCAGCCCTATCACTTCCTCTATCTCCTTTTTAGCCTCGTCGGGGCGGGCGGAGGGAAGGTCTATTTTGTTTATGACGGGCAGAATTTCGAGGTTGTTTTCGAGAGCGAGATAGACGTTTGCAAGCGTCTGCGCCTCTATGCCCTGAGATGCGTCGACGACGAGTATCGCACCCTCGCAAGCAGCGAGCGAGCGCGAAACTTCGTAGGTAAAGTCAACGTGCCCCGGCGTATCGATGAGGTTGAAAATATACTCCTCGCCGTCGTCGGCGTTATAAAACATTCTGACGGGCGCGAGCTTTATGGTTATGCCCCTCTCCCTTTCGATATCCATGCTGTCGAGGAGCTGTTCTTCCATTTCGCGTTTGGAAACCTGTCCCGTAAGTTCTATAAGCCTGTCGGCGAGCGTAGATTTGCCGTGGTCTATGTGCGCTATTATGCAAAAATTGCGTATGTTGCTGTTTGGTTTCTTCATTTAAGTTCCGTCCGATAATATATACTAATTATATATAATTTTCGCCCGATTGTAAATTATTTTTTTGCCGCTTGGGCGCGTTATATATGGGGGATATTGAAAGAATTTAACATAAAACGAAATTATTTTTCGGTTTGGTATTGATTTATGGAGTTTTTTACTTTATAATGGTTATATGATGGATTTAAGGAGGAAATGATATGTCCATTTCTGCAAAAGACATACGCAACATCGCCATAATCGGGCACAGCGGCGAGGGAAAAACCACGCTGTGCGAAGCAATGCTTTTCAACGGCGGAACGCTTACGCGTATGGGAAAAATAGAAAACGGCACGACGCTTTCTGACTTCGACGAGCAGGAAATAGCGAGAAAGATGTCAATTTCGCTCAGCGTAACCCACACTTTCTGGAAGGAAACAAAATTAAACATTTTAGACGTCCCCGGCTTTCTCGACTTCGAAGGCGAACTCAACGAAGCAATGCGCGCCTGCGGCGCGGCGCTCATTGTCATGGGCGCGGGCGGCACGGTTACCGTGGGAACGGAAAAAGCTATTTCGCTGTGCATGAAGGCAGCTAAACCCATGGTTATCTTCATAAACGGCATGGACAAGGAAAACGCCGACTATCACTCCACTATCGACGCTCTGCGCGAACAGTACCCCGCAAAGATTGCGGCGATACAGCTGCCCATAATGCACGAGGGCAAGATGACGGGTATGATAAACGCGCTGACGGACAAAGCATATAAATTCTCGGCGACGGGTCCCGAAGAGATTGCCATTCCCGACGACATGAAACAGGAACTCGAAGAAATGCAGTTCGCCCTCATGGAAACGGCGGCGGAAAACGACGACGTTCTGCTTGAAAAATATTTCGAGACGGGCTATCTTACGCGCGAAGAGTGCATTCACGGCATAAGAAAAGGCATCGCAAACATGAACGTCATTCCCGTAATGGCGGGAAGCGCGCTCAACAACCGCGGCGTAATCAACCTCATGAACGAAATAGTTAAATACGTTCCGCAGGCGGCGGAAAGAAGAGATTTGCTTGCTACCGACTGCACGAACGACAAAGTTATTTCCATTTCCTGCGAGGAGGAAGGTCCCCTCGCCGCACAGGTTTTCAAAACTTCGGTTGACCCCTTCGTCGGCAAACTCAATTATCTGCGCGTCAACAGGGGAACGCTTAAAACGGGCATGACCGTGCTCAACCCCAATACGGGCGTTACAGAAAGAATAACGGCGCTTTATACTGTAAACGGCAAAAAGCAGGAAGCCGTAACCGAGATTACCGCAGGCGATATAGGAGCGGTTGCAAAGCTCACTTCGACGGGCACGGGCGACACGCTGTGCGACGAAAGCGCACCCGTAAAATTCGACGCCATACCCTTCCCCCGCCCCTCGCTCTATATGGCGGTTTATGCCAAAACGCAGGGCACGGAGGACAAAGTTTTTGCAGGGCTCAACAAAATTGCCGAGGAAGACAAGAGCTTTGTGATAACCAAGAACGCCGACACGGGCGAAACGCTGCTCGGCGGACAGGGCGAAGTGCACCTAGACGTAATATGCAAGAAATTAAAGAGCAAGTTCGGCGCGGAAGCCGTTTTGAAATCTCCCAGAATAGCTTACAGGGAGACAATACTTTCCACCTCCACCGCCGAGGGCAAATATAAAAAGCAGACGGGCGGACACGGACAGTACGGACACTGCAAGATGAGGTTTGAACCGTGCGAGAGCGAGTTTGAATTTGCCGAAGAGGTCGTGGGCGGCGCAGTACCCAAACAGTACATACCCGCGGTTGAAAAGGGCATAATAGAGTGCCTTTCGAACGGCGTGCTTGCGGGATATCCCGTTATAAACATAAAAGCCGTGCTGTACGACGGAAGCTATCACGACGTGGACAGCAGCGAAGCGGCTTTCAAGGCGGCGGCAGAAATTGCCTTCAAAGAGGGCATGAAAAATGCCAACCCCACCATCCTCGAACCCATCTGCAAGATGAAAATAGGCGTGCCCGAAAAATACTTGGGCGACGTTCTGGGCGATTTGACAAAGCGCAGGGGCAGAATTATAGTCATGGAGGCAAAGGACGATTTGCAGATTATCACCGCAGACGCGCCTCAGGCCGAAATTTTAACCTACGCCACCGCCCTCCGCTCTATGACGCAGGGCAGAGGCAAGTTCATAAGCACTTTCGAGCGCTATGAACAGGCTCCCGAAAACGTCATTCAGTCGCTTATAAAATAACCTTCACAAAAAAAAGCGCATTGCACTGCAATGCGCTTTTTTTGAACTATTTAAAGCATATTATGCTTTTAACTTTATCTCTTTGCCGCAACAATTTGTTTTACTCTTTTAAAGCACAAAAAATAAGGCGCAGGGCGCAGAGTTTTTCTCTGCGCCCTGCGCCACAAATATTAAAAGACTATTATTTCAGCTTACCGTAAACGCACAAATCATAAAATTTTCCGTCTTTTAAGGCGGCTCTTCTCATTATTCCCTCGAGCGCGAAGCCGTTTTTTTCGAGCACCCTGCGCGAAGCTGTATTGGGCGCGAAAACAAAGCCCGTAATGCGCGACAAGCCTAATTTTTCGAAGGCCTCTGCGCAAATGAGTTTTACCGCCTCCGTCATTATGCCGCGAGAGCAATAATCTTTGTCGAGAAAATAGCCTATCTCTCCGACGCAGCGGCATATATCCTGCATGCACTCAACAGATATAGTGCCCGCGACTTCCCCGTCGGCGATAACCGCGCAGAACAGTCCGTCGTTGCCGTTGCGCTTTTCAACCATGTTCAAATAATTTTCTGCGTCCCTTTCGGTATAAGGCGACGGCAGGCGGTCGGAAAGATAAGTTCTGTCCGCACGGTTGCATATGCGCGCCATCTCGGCGACGTCGCCGCTTTTCCATCTTCTTATGCTTATTTCCATATTTCCCTCAAACCATATTTTCCCTTAAAACTTCCCCGCGCTCAGACTATGCCGACGCGCGCGGACGCATATTTTCTTTTATCCGTGCGCCCGTTCAGGCGTTTTTCACTCTTATAAATTCAATGAAATCTTTCTGCGATACGGGGCGGGAGAAATAATAGCCCTGAAGGTAATCGCAACCCAGCTTGTCGAGCGTTCTTACCATTTCCATCGTTTCCACGCCCTCCGCCACTATCTTTGTGCCCAGCCCGTGCAACATAGGTATGTAGTGCTGCAATATCGTTTCGTACTTGGGCTTGTCCATATAAGCGGTAACTAGCGATTTATCGAGCTTTACGACGTCGAACGGGAAGTTGATTAAAAATTCCATAGAGGAAAAGCCCGTGCCGAAATCGTCCAGCGAAAGCATATATCCGCTCGAATGCAACGCTTTAAGGTTTGTTTTAAGCCTTTTATATTCTTTAGACGAAGCCGTTTCGGTTATTTCAAAGGTTATCATATTGCTCGGAACGCCGTACTCGCCGAGAATGAATTCAAGCTCTTCTATCATGTCGGGATAGAGGCACTGTATTATCGAAAGGTTTATGTCTATGTATTTCAAGCCGTAACGCTGCGGCTTGTTTTCGCCGATAAAGCGGCATACGGCAGTTACAACCTGCCTGCCTATATCAATTATCGTGCCTTCCTTTTCCGCAAGCGGAATAAATTCGTTGGGCGATATGAAGCCGAGCTTTTCATCGTTGAGCCTTACAAGTGCTTCGCAACCGCTGAATTTGTGGGTTTTTAAATCGTATATGGGCTGATAATAAACTTCGAATGAATTGTTATTGAGCGCCTTCTGGACGGCGTAACCGACTTTTTCGCTGCGCGCTATGCTCATAACCGCTTCCTTTGCGGCTTCTATGACCCCTCCGCCAGCGCTGTTGTCGCGGTAGTATTTCATGATGCTGTCAACATCGGAAATTTTGTGCCCGACCTCGGGGAAGCGTATGAGGCAGGCAAACATATCCACGGGAACGACCGTGCCCGAAACAAAAAATCTCTTTCCTATCGCGCTGAGGTAACCTTGTCTGAACTGTTTGAACTGCTCGTAGCTGTTGAAAAGCACGGCGAACTTAGAGCCGTCCATACAGTAAAGATAATTTACCTTTCCCGTGATTTTTACCAGCCTTTCGGACAGTTCCTTTAAAACCGCGTCGCCGCCCGAATGTCCCAGCACGGAATTGATGACGGGCATATTTTTTATTTCGCAGATAAAGAGACTTACATTCCTTCCCGAATGTATCTGAATGTCAAGAAAGTCCTTGAGCGCCTTGCCGTTGAACATTCCCGTAACGGGCTCTATTTCGTCCTCGGGGCGGCGCAGAGTGGCATATATAAGCATTACAGAGACCGCGAACGCAAAGTCGGAAAGCTGAATGTTGGTATAGAACTGTACAATGGTTGCGGCGAGGTTGAATACTATGAAAAACAGTATGTTTACCTGCTTTCTGACGCGCAGAAAGCGGCGGTTGATGAGCATATATACCGCAGTGGCAGTCAGGGCGAAATAATGGCAGACAAACATTACGTTTATTATCGCCGGATATACCGCGGCGGACATATCGGGAGGCATGATGTATGTATAGCCGTAAATGGCTATGGAAACAGCATCGGCGACTATCAGAATTATCGTCAGCCAGAAGACGGACTTGGGTAAATTTCTGTTTTCGTAGCTTTCGGCTACGGCGTAAATCATGAATATAATTCCCACGGCGTGCACCGAAATTACCATGAGCATGCGCGTCATGTAACTCAGCCACAAGGGGGAAACCTGCGGATAAAATTTATTGAAAACGAGAGACAAAACGTTCATGACCGCCGCAAACAGCGACGACGCCATAAACGTCTGAAATAGCACTTCGGTGCGGGTATGTTTACGCTTTACCGAATAATAATTGCCCATTATTATTAGGCAGATTACTATTGCGCACAAGTCAAAACCCAGCCCTACAAGAGCAGACGCATCCATAAATCTACGTTCCTTTGAACAATGCGCTGTGCCCGCAGGCACAACTTTTTAACCAATCCGCCGCGGCATATTGCCGCGGCTTTCAACTTTTTTACAATCTTAATTTACTGCGCGGAAGCAATTTTGGAGCAAAGATAATCGCTCGAAAGTATGACCCCTCCGCCTATTACGGAGCAAAGCGAAGGTTCTTCGCTGACGTTGACGGGAATGCCCAGCTTTTTATGAACGTACTCGGCAAAGCCGTCCATTTTTGTCAGTCCGCCCGAGAGATATACCCCTCCGTGCATGACGGCAGACGCGACCTCTGCCGGCAGTTTGGACATGACTAGCGTAACGTATTCCAGAATTTTGTCCACATAAATTCTTATGACGCCCTCTATCTGCGAAGAATTGACCGCAACCGAGGAAGGGTTGCCCGAATTGAGGTCCCTGCCGTCGGCAACCGTCATTTTGTTGTCGTCTTCCAAAAGACTGCCCACGGTGTTTTTTATTCTTTCCGCCGTAAGCGCGCCTATTTTGAGGCGGAAATTTTCCGCCATATAATCCATTAAATGAACATCGACGTTGCCGCCGCCGAGATTTACCGAAAGTCCCGAAATTATGCCGTCGAGAGAAAGCACGGCGATATTTGTTATGCCATAACCGACGTCGAGGCAGAACATGGGCAACGTTTCGGAGAGGGTTACATTGTGCCCGAGCACCGCGGCGAACGGCGTCTGCGTGAAATACGCCCTGCCTATTCCGCAGTCGTCAGCCACGTCGAGATATTTTTCTTTAAGTTCGTCCTTCGCCCCGCAGGGTATGACAAACATAACCTCGCAATTTTTTGCCTTTCTGCGAGGAACTTCTATTTTTTCTAAAAAGTACGAAAGTAAAGCCGAAAGGAGTTCGGGGCGGGATATATCTCCCTCCGTTACGGGGTTGACTATGTGAGTATTGAGCGCCGCCTTGCCCGAAAGCGCCCTCGCCCTGTCGCCGAAGGCTTTAATTTTTAGCTGACCTTCTTCGCTTTCCACCGCCACGCAGGTGGCTTCGGAAAGCACGACGCCGCAACCGAGCATATAAATTTTTGTTACGAACGAACCTATGTCTATGGCAAGTCTTATCATTGCTTAATCTGCTCCAACATGTTTTTTACCAGTCTTACGGGCATGCCCACAACATTTGTGTAACTGCCGAAATATTCCTTCACCACTCCCTCGTCCTGAATGCCGTAGCTGCCCGCTTTGTCGAGCGGAGAACCGCCCGCGACATAGTCGGATATAAACTCATCGGTGAGGTTATTGAATTTTACTTCGGTCTTTTCGAATGAAGAAATTTTTTTGTCCGCCGCGCGTATGCACACGCCCGTTATAACGAAATGGGTCTTGCCCGAAAGCCTTTTGAGCGTCGCCGCCGCATCCTCCGCAGACGAGGGCTTGCCCAGAATTTCGCCGCCGAACACGACTATCGTGTCGCAGGCTATAACCACCGCGTCGGGATTTTCTGCAAACACTTCGTTGCACTTGTGCTCCGCGAGCGAGCGGGCAATCTCTTCGGGCGGAAGCGATTTGTTTACGACCTCCTCTGAAAGGGCGGGAATTATTTCGAACTGCGGCAGAATATGCCCTAAAAGTTCGCGCCGCCTGGGCGACGCGCTGGCAAGAATATATCTCATATGCGTCAAACAACAATGCCGCCCTGCGGCGGCATTGCACTTTATTAAAGTATTTCGAGGTTTTTGCGGAAAGCCTTTCTGAATTCCGCGCCCGCCGCCATAGCGTCGCGTATTTCCAGACTTGCGTCTCCGTCCACTTCGGTCTTCATTATTACAGAATCGCCGAGGATATCGCAGTTAATTCCCTTTATCGTTCCCGAATTGGATCTGTCGAGACTTTCGGCTATTCTCAGCATCACGCCCAGCCTCTTTACGATTTCTATATCGTCATCGTTCAGAAGGTCGCGGTAGCGGTTCCACTCGTAGGGATTGATGTCCTCCTTCTTATGGCAGCAGGCGGTGAACGCCGCGAGGACTATCTCCCTGTGGTTTACACCGTAGAGCGTAGAATTCAAAATCATATAGCAGCTGTGGCGCTGGTGATTGTAATATTTTATGCGCATTCCGCAGTCGTGCAGCATGGCCGCAACCTTTAAAACTTTAAGGTACTGTCTGGGGAATTTGTGAAGAACGCGCAGCTGCTTGAAGAGCTGTATAGATAAATTGACCACGTGTTCGACGTGCTTCTCGTCGCAATCGTAATACTTTACGAGGGTGGTGAGCGAGTAGTTCATCACGTCGGAAATGGGTTTTTCAATCGTCGAAGGCAGAGCCTGATTGAACATAATGCCTTCCCTCAGTCCCGCGCCCGAAATGGTGAATTCGGTGAGATTGAGGTGGGTTATGAAGGCTTTGATTATGGCGAGCGCCGCGGGAAGAATATCCGCGCGCTCGGCAGACAGACCCTTTATCTTCTTTTTCTTGTCGAGGTCCAAAACCTTTATCATATCGTAAAGGGGATAGAAGTCGTCTGCCTGCATATTGAAGTTGTGCACGGTATCCAAAGGATACTTCTGCACTATTTTGCTTATTTTGAAGAGGTTGCGGAAGCTGCCGCCCACGCCTATCATCTGAACGTCGGGATCGACCTGCGAAAGCCACTCCACACCCTTGAGCTGTTCGGCGAAAAATTCTTCCATCTTTGCCGCCTGCTCTTCGGGCTTTAAACCGTCGCCCGAGAAAAGGTCGGTGAGCGTTACCGCGCCGAAGGGAAGGGTAACATAGTTGAGCATGTTCCTGCGGTTATAATAGACTATCTTTGTCGCGCCGCCGCCTATTTCGAGAATAATTCCCTTGGGAATATCCATCGTATTGATTACGCCGCGATAGACGTAAGTAGCCTCCTCTTCGGCGGAGAGCACGTGCAGTTTAATTCCGCAGCTCGCCTGAATTTCGTCGAGGAACGAGCGCTGATTTTTTGCACGGCGAACCGCTTCGGTTGCGACGGCTATTATTCTCGTAACACCGCTCGCGTCGCAAAGTTTTTTGAACATTCTGAGCGTTTTTATCGTTTCAGCCACGCGCTGGGGCTTTAAAAAGCCGTCTCTTTCCATATCCTGACCGAGACGGACGCTCTCTTTAAGTTCGTCCATAACCATGAAATACCCTTCGGCAAACATGTTTACTATTACGAGACGCGCAGAGTTTGAACCAAGGTCAATTATACCGATTTTTTCCAACTTAAACACTTCCTTGAATGCATATTGCCGCGCAGAACACACATCTTACAGTTATTTTTTAGGCGCGGGAATACACAGATTGCGGGGATAAAATTAATTGAAAAATTGTCATTTTTCTTTAAAATTACATTTTATCCACTATGGAAAATTATAGCACAAGGCTTCACTATTGTATAGACATTTTAAAAAATTTTGTGCAATTTGCACATATAAATTTCAGCGGTGTTAAATAATAACACCCCGTGCCGTCGCGGCACGGGGGAGAAAATTCACATATCTTTTACCGCTTTATGCGACAGCGGACAAATCCATTCGGGGCAGATTTCCTTTAAAGGCTGTATGACGAAATCCCTTTCGGCATAGTGCGGATGGGGCACGGCGAGCCCCTCTTCGGCTATTATTTCGTCGCCGAAAAAGATTATATCGATGTCCGCCGTCCTGTCGTCCCAGCGGCGGAGGCGCTGTCTGCCGAGGGAACTTTCTATTTCGTGAATGTCGCCCAAAAGTTCGCGGGCAGACAAAAAACATTGAGCAACCACAGCGCAGTTTATGAAGTTATTTTTCGCCACGCCGCCGAGCGGAGCAGTTTCTATAAACGAAGAAACTTTTTTTATGCTCACTCCTTCGAGCGAAGATAATTTTTGTATCGCGCTTTGAAGGACAGCCCGCCTGTCGCCGACGCTCGAACCGAGCGAAAGGACGACATCGCGCCTCTTTGCGCAGAAAGTCGCATAAACGCAGGAAAATTTGCACTCCATGGGAGCTTGAGGCTTGCCCACGGTTACGCTTACATCCGTTACTCTGCCGAAATTTTTTAAAATGGCAAACGCGCAGTCGCGCGCGAGGTTTTCTATGAGGTTGCGAACCTTTTGCTTTGCAACGCTTTCGATGAGAGCGCACACCGCGGAGTAATCGACCGTCTTTGCTATGTCGTCCTCCCTCGCTCCGTCGTCGCATTCTACGGTCATGTCTATATCGAAAACAAAGGGCTGCGGAGTTGTCTTTTCAAAGTCGAGAACGCCGTGGCAGGCGGATATCTCCAACCCTTTAACGCTTATTTTCATATACTTTTTCTATCTCCGTTACGTTTTCCTTTACGTCGTGCACGCGCACGAAAAGCACGCCGTCGCGTGCAGCCTGTCGGGTTGAAGCGAGGGTCGCTTCAAGCCTTTCGGACGGCTGTCCGCCGAAGAGAGATTTTCTGCTCGCACCCAGAAGGAGCGGATAGCCGAGCGACGACAGCGAGGCATAGCCTTTTAAAAGTTCAAGGTTCTGTTCCCTGCTCTTTGCAAAGCCTATTCCTCCGTCGAGGCATATTCTGTCGCGCTCAATGCCGCGCGAGAGGGCGTATTCCGCCTGTGCGGAAAGAAATTTTTTGACCTCCGCAAAGAGGTCGCCGCTGACCTGCGAGGGGGCATTGTGCATTATGCAGACAGACGCTCCCGCCTTTGAAATTTCGTCCGCCATGCCCTCGCTTTTAAGTCCGCGCACATCGTTAATCATATGCGCGCCCGCCTCCAGCGCGAAGCGCGCCGTTTCGGGCATGTAGGTATCGACAGAAACGGGGATATCGAAGTGCGACAAAATAGCTGAAAGCGGCTTTTCGAGACGGGAAATTTCGACCTGAGCCGGAACTTCGCTGTACCCCGGGCGAGTGGACTGCACGCCGAGGTCCAAAAGGGCAGCGCCCTCCTTTATCGCCCTCTCCGCCGCGAAGAGAGCGCCGTCGGAAGTTACCCTGCTGTCCTGCCAGAAACTGTCGGGCGTGAGGTTGATTATCGCCATTACATAAGTGTAACCCGAAAAAACTTTGTTGCCTATCTTCATTTGCTGCGGCTGCCTGTATTTATTTTACGAGCGCAAGAACTTCTGCAAGTCTGTTTTCGGGGAAGTCGCCCATGGTAACGTAGGAAATCGTCTTGCTGCCCGCTTTTTTTACCCCGCGGCAGGTCATGCAGGTGTGTTCGGCTTCGCACCACACGAACACGCCCTTGGGCGCGAGATAGTCCATTACCGCCTGCGCAATCTGGCGGGTGAGCTGTTCCTGAAGCTGTAAACGCTTTGCATATACGTCCACGCAGCGGGCGAGCTTGGACAGCCCGACGACCTTTTTATCGGGAATGTAAGCTATGGCAATTCTCCCGAAGAAGGGCATTAAGTGATGTTCGCACGTGGAAGAGAACGAAATATCCTTTTCTATGACGATATCGCCGCCGTTGACGGAAAAAGTTTTTGAAAGCTCCTCTTCCGCCGTTCTGCCTTCGCCGCTTAAAAGTTCGGCGAACATATCCGCTACGCGGCGGGGAGTTTCTTTGAGCCCCTCGCGCGTTTTATCCTCTCCCAGCGCGTCGAGAAGGTCCTCTATAGCCTTTATCGCTTTTGCTCTATCCAATTTTTTGCCTCCTTCAAGAGTGTGAACGAACCGCACACGACTACGGTGCGGTTTTTCGCCGAGCCGAGAGCTTGAAAAATTTCGCTCTCCTCGCGCACGTTGCTGTATTTTCCGCCGAACGCGGAATACATCTTTTCTTCATCCATCGCGCGGTAGCTCGGCGCGGGGACTAAAATAATCTCTTCGAACAGCCCGCCGAGGCAATTCGCCGCGCTTTCGACGTCCTTATCCGAAAGACAGCCGAATACGAGCGTCTTTTCGCCGCGCAGACCGCTTACAACCTGTTTCAGCGGTCCGAAAGCCCCCGGGTTGTGGCTGCCGTCGAGTATGTACAGCCTGCCGCGCTTTTTAATCCCTTCTACCCTGCCGTAAATGCGGGCGTTTTTAAGACCCTTTCTGACGGCTTTTTGAGGTATTCCCAAAATTGACGCGCAATCTATCGCGACGGCGGCGTTGTAAGCCTGCTCCTCGCCGCACAATTTAATGCAATATTTTGCTCCGCGGTAGCGGAAGGACTGTCCCTTTAAAGACGAGCGCAATATTTGAAGCGTGTCGCCCGCGGGCTGCGCGCCCAGACCGAGGAGGTATTCGAGCGCGTCCGTCGGAAGATTGCAGGGCACGACGGCGGGGCAGTTGTTTATTATTCCCGCTTTCTGGCGGCAGATACTCATTATGTCCTTGCCCAGAACGGCAGTATGTTCCAATGATATGGAAGTTATTACGGCGAGGACTTTACCCGAAACGGCGTTAGTGCTGTCGTTGAGCCCGCCGAGACCGCATTCGAGCACGGCATATTCGCAGCCTTCGCACGCAAACATATCGAGGGCGGCGCACGTTTCTATTTCGAAAGCCGTGGGCTTGTCCGCCATCTTTTCGGCGAGGGCAAACGCCCTTTTAAGGTAAAAGTTAATTTCGCTTTCGGGCGCGGGAGCGCCGTCTATGCAGAATTTTTCGCAGTACGAATATACTTCGGGCGAGGTGAACGTGCCCGTTTTTTTGCCCGCCGCGACGAGTGCAGATGTGAGCATTGCGCACTCCGAGCCTTTGCCGTTGCTGCCCGCCACGTGAATTATTTTAAGTTTTTTATCGGGGTTGCCGCACAGAGTTAAAAGCTCTTTCGCCCTCTCCGTGCCGAACTTGCTGCCGTTCTTTTCCATACCCTTGACGGCGGCTATATAATCTTTCATATAAAATGCAAACGGGCGCATGTGCGCCCGTATAAAAATAAAAAAATCTTTGTTGGGGACGCAACGCGGCTACCGCAGGCAAGCCTTTCGTGCGCGGGCTGTCCAACCCGCACCACTTTACGCAACCGCGTTGAATACAGTATATCACGTTAAATGCCTTGTTGCAAGGATATTTTGCGCTTTTTAAGCGATACTGTTTGTATGGCGCTGATTTTTATAAGAACGGCGATAATTTTTCTTACGCTGCTCGTATTTATGCGGCTGATGGGAAAAAGCCAGATAGGCGAAATGCAGCCGTTTGAATTTGTTGTAACTTTGCTTATTGCCGAGCTCGCCTGCATACCTATGGCGGACAGCAGCATTCCGCTGATGTACGGCATAATTTCCATAGCGGCTATTTTTATTCTGCACCAGGTGGTATGGCTGCTGGATATGTGGTTCAAGCCGCTCAAATCGGTCATCTGCGGAAAGCCCTCGGTAGTCATCAACCGTCAGGGCATAGACAGCTATCAGCTGAGAAAAAACAACCTAGACGTAGCCGATTTGATTGAGAGCATGCGCGCGGCGGGATATTTCAATCTCGACGACGTATATTACGGGCTGTACGAGGCGAACGGCTCTTTTTCCGCGCTCGCGCGCGAAACCAAAACGGATACGCTGCCCGTAACGCTCATCGACAACGGATATATCGACAATCACAACCTTGAAATTGCGGGAATTGACAGAGACAGGCTGGAAAAATTCCTTTCCGAGCGCGGAACAAAGCCTAAAAAAGTGCTCGTAATGACGGTGGACGGCAACGGCAGAGTTTACTTTCAGAAGAAGGGCAAACCATACTCGATAGAACAGATTGAGGTGAGCAGGAAATGGTAAAGTCTATTATCTACACCGTAATTGCCGTCGCGCTCTGCCTTGCGTTTTTTATTTTCAGCGAAATGTATGTCGAGGAACAGTTTGAAGATTTTCACGCCGCCGTTCTCACCCTTTACAACAAAGTGGAGAGCGGATACGCAAACGACGGCGACGTGCGCGCCGTATGCGCCATGTGGGAAGAAAAGAAAAGCCGACTGCACGTATTCATTCCGCACAACGACATATCGCAGATAGATTATTACCTTACCGAAGCGGGCGGTTTCATACGCGAACAGCGCTACGACCATGCGCTGGCAAAGCTCGAAGCCGTCAGCCATATGGCGCAGTCCCTGCCCTCTTCCTATTCCATAAATCTGGAAAACGTATTTTAAGACGCTGCCATTATTAAATCCGTCGCGCCCTCCGCTTAAAGCGAAAACCCCGTGCACGAGAAAAAACAATTCGTACCCGCAAAAAACAACCCGCGTCCACGAAATAATAACCCGCACGCGGCATAAAAAAATCCCCCGCGTCCGCGGGGGATTTTGATTATTTTCAGTTGTCGTAAACGTCTATATTCTTGTCGTCGGTTACATCGACCTTTCTTCTGGAAGAAGGAGCATTCTGCTTCTTGCGCTTGCCGCGCTTTACAAGCACTATGACAAGCACGGTTATGCCGCCTATGACAACCAGTCCGCCGACGCTCACGCCGATTATGAAGAATACTTTGACTACCGTTGAAAGACCTTCCCACCATGTGCTGTCGTCAACGGGATAGGACTGCAAGTATGATGCGCGGAGCGTGTCGAGGAAGCCCTGATAATCTGCGTCCGTCATTCTGCCTACTACGCTGTAATAGTAGTCGCGGCTGTTGGAATATACCGTCTGACCGTTTACCTGTCTGGACTGCTCTCTGTATTCAGCCCAGTCGGAATTTTCAGCCGCCGCAGCGAACTCGCGATAAATTTCCGCACTGCGCACGGAGTAGAGGAATTCTACGTCCTTGCCCTCTATATCGACATACGCCTGAATGAGGTCGTCAAGGTATTCGGCGTCGCCGCTGACGAAGAGATATTTGAGAGCGTCCGAAAGGTAACGGTATGCCTCCGTTCCGTCGGAGTTTTTCTGCTCGTCGTATTCTTCAATCTTTTCGGTGATGCCCTCGTACTGCTCGTTGAGCGCGTTAATTTCGGCGTTGGACATAACGTCGCCGTCCGCCGTCGTCATATCGAAAGCCATAATGTAGTTATAGCTCGACATTCCCTCGGTTTCGCTCGAAAAGAGTATCTGATTGCCGACAAATTCGGGCATATACCAACCCGACTTTGCGTCGAGGTCGAGTATGCGCACTTCCGAATAGGTATAAAGGTCTTCGGAAGGCAACCTGTTGGTCGCATAGTCGTCCTTGTCGCCGTCTATGGCTATACGGTAGAACATGTAACCGTTGCCGCCCGTAATAGAATAATATACATTGAGGTGAGTTTCCGTGCCGCTGCCCGTTTCGGAAGCGCTCGTCTCCTCCCTTATTGCGAGAATGGTTGCTTCGCCGCTGTCGGTGAGCGAGAAATCATCCACAACGGCGCCGTTTTCGAAGCGACCGATGTTAAGTCCGCCTTCGCCGTTATACAGCACTTTCTGCTGTCCGTTTATCGTTACAAACGTATAATCGGTGTCGTCGTTGGTGGTGAGAAGGCGGTAATCGCTCTTTAAAGAGGTGTTTGCCGCTATCGCGTCCCACGTTGCGTCAACAATTCCGTCCTTATCGGCGTCGATATCCGTGCATTCCATTGAATACAATCCGCCAGTCGTGTCGAGCGACTGCTTAGCCGTGAAGAACAGTCTGCCGTCCTTGTAGTAAGAAAGGCTGTATGTTATATCAGGATAGGAAACAGAGTAAGATTTATCCTCGCCGTAACCGTAGTTGAACTGGTTGTATCTTTCGCCGTAAGCCTGGAAACCTATGCCGTCGAGCACGAATTCGCCCTTGTTGACATACAGGGGATTTGACGACGCGTCATAGTCCTCCACGTACGAAAAATCGTAATCTGCCGCAGACTGCGTTGCATCTGCGCGCGCAACGAAAAGCTGGTTATAAGATTCGCTTACATAGTTGTCCGAGCCGAGGTTGTAGGTTACAGACATCGTGTAGAACACGTAAGGATTTGTGGGGTCTTCGGTATCGAAGATATAGTCGGATACGTTATATGCGATGAGCACGTCCTCGCCCGTAGCCGTATTTATCGAATGAAGGTTAGTAACCGCGGTCGTCTCACCATAGATACTTTCGGAGACGGCGTACATGAGATAAACCGTATCGTTGACCTCTACATAGCGGTATTCAAGCGAAGTTGACGAAGAACGGAAGTAATAGTCGGACATAGTTTCCTTTCCGTCGAGGGTCGAACTCTTGAATTCGAGGTTGGAATACTGCACTTCGCCCGAGCTGTTTTTGGCGGTCGAAGGCGTAGTGTAATAAATTCTGTCGCCGTAGATATATATTCCGGCGTCATAGTAAGACGAAAACATCACGAGCGGAACGACTGTGCTGCTCGCAGAATAGTTGTGCGCCTCGAGGTCTGATTTGGAAATTCTCTGAACAGAGCCTTTGAGCGGATTGCCGAAAGTATTGTCTGCGCTGTTGCTTTCCGCGCCGTTGATGAAATACACATAGTCGTCCGTCTGAACGGCAAAGCCGCCGTTGGACGTAACGGTGGTATAATCGTCTGCGGATACGCCTTCATACTTCCAGTTGCCGCATCCTGCGGCGAGCATGAGCCCTGCGGCGGAAATTGCCGCGGTCGCAATGCATATAATTTTAGTGATGGTTTTGCGCATATTGGTTTAATCCTTTTTATTTGCCCGTTATAACCGTTTATACTTATCGATACTCAATAATTATAACCCAATTCAAACTTTTACGCAATAAAAAACATTACACTTTTAGTGAAATTTTAATAAAAGGAGAATTATATTACGGAAAAATTTGCCCTGCTGAATATTCTTAAAGCAATCGACGCGTTAAACGCGGCAAAACCCGCCGCCAAAGAAAATGCCGCACCGTCCGAAAACAAACCCGAGCGCCGCCCCTCCCCTCATTCAGCCGCACCTGCGGCAAAGGAAAGCGCAAACGAAGGCGCTCACAACCTCATGGCGGAAACTATTATGCGGCACGAAAAAATATCCAACCGCGTAAGGAGCAAAAACGGCGGCAATACATAAAAGCGCCGCGCATTTTTTTGCGCGGCGCTCAAAGTACTTTTTAACTGAAATTTACCTTTACCGCCTTACATTTCGAGCTTGAGATGGCGGGGCAGACCGTCAACCCACAACGGTGTGATTTCCGACTGAATGAGCGGGCGGATATAGTGGATAAGCTCGGGCATGACGTAAGTGCCGTCTGCCGAAATCCACTCGTCGGGCACCTTCTTTTCGACGTTTGCTATCTTGCTTACTTCCGCAAGTTCGGTTATGCACATATAGGGGTCTTCGGAAACGCGTTTGAGGCAGGCAACCATGCCCGTCTTGCCCTCAAAAGCGGCCTTGACAGCCGCGCCAGCCGAATTGAACGCTTCGGTTACGTCTATACGCGAGGTAATGTGCGCCGCGCAGCGCTGCAACGACGAAAGTTCGATTGCCCTCGTCTTTACGCCGAACCTTTCCGCCACTTTGCCCGCAAGGAAACGAGCCGTGCCGGCGAGCTGTTTATGTCCGAACGCGTCAACGTAATCGACGTGGTCGGAAAGTTCGCACACATATCTTCCGTCGGCAACCTTTACGCCTTCGGAAACGGCTATTACGAGCGAACGGTTATTTTTGAGCTTTTCACCCGTCTTTTCGAGGAATTTTTCGATATCGAACACTCTTTCGGGGAGATAAATCATATCTACGCCTTCGCAGTCCTCGCCCTTGGAAAGAGCCGCGGCAGCCGTAAGCCAGCCCGCGTTTCTGCCCATGACCTCTATTATGGAGACGACGGGATAGTCATATACAAGTCCGTCGCGGATTATCTCCTTTGTGGTAGCAGCGATATACTTTGCCGCAGAACCGTAACCGGGGGTATGGTCGGTTATCGCAAGGTCGTTATCTATCGTCTTGGGACAGCCCATGAAGCGAATGGGGCTCTTTATTTTCTTGCCGTACGTGGACAGCTTGTCTATGGTATCCATAGAATCGTTTCCGCCGATATAGAAGAACGCGAAAATGTCGAGTTCTTTGAGAATACCGAATATCTTTTCGTAGGTTTCTTCGTTGCCCTCGATTGCAGGCAACTTATAGCGGCACGAACCGAGGAACGATGAAGGCGTGCGCTTCAAAAGATCCATATCCAGATCGTTCTTTATCTGGGTGGACATATCCACGACGTCTCTGTCGAGAAGTCCCTTAATTCCGTGAATCATGCCGTAAACTGTATCTGCTCCCCTGTCCTTGGCAGTCTTAAACACGCCGAGAAGGCTGGAATTGATAACTGCGGTAGGTCCGCCCGACTGTCCTACGATAACGTTTTTCATTAAATAAAATCCCCCTTTAAGGTTTTAATGGTTTTTATTGATTTTCGATGGCAATCTGCCTTATTCAATTATAATACAAGCCGACTGAAAATGCAATAGCCAAAATGAAAAAGTTTATAGAATAATGAAAACACCTTTCAAATGTCGCTCCGCCCGCCGCACCGTTTTTCGGTGCGGCGGGCGGGCTTTATCGCGCCTTGCTAAGTTCGAAATCATGCGATGGGAACTCTGACTTCTTCGCCGCGGAACGGCACGGTTATGTATTCAAATCCTATATTTGCGAGCGCTCTGACGACCTCCTCTCTTCCGCGGCAGATATTGGCTGCGGAATGGGCGTCGGAAGCAAAACTTACCTTTCGCCCGCCCAGACTGAAATATCTTTCGAGGACGTCGCAATCGGGCAGGTGCGCGCTGCCCGCCGTGCGCACGGAAGAATTTACTTCGAGAATTTTTCCGCGCTCTATAATTTTGGACAAAATGTCGTCGAAAAGAGCGGCAAAATCGCAGTAGCGCAGCTTTGCGTCGGGATAGGGCGCATTGCGCGAAACATAGCCTATGTGCCCCACTATGTCGTAACGATAGGGCGCAGACAGGCTGTCTTTTACGCGGATGAGGTAATCTTCGTAAGCCCTCCGCTTGTCCTTGCCCTCAAAATAATCAGCAAACCAGCAGTCGTGCCCGTCGCATGTGTGAACGCTGTTGACTATAAAGTCGGGAGAGTACTTTTTTATTATTTCTCCGTACTCCCGTCCAACCGCCTCCGAAGGAGAATAGCCGAACTCGCAGCCCAAAAGAAGTTTCAATTTTCCTCCCTCTTTCTGCAACGCTCTGCCTTCGCCGAAATACGCTTGAGCGTCGGTGAACGCGGGCTGACCGTTTATTTTAAGACCTATGGCATTGTAATCGTAATCGAAATGTTCCGAAACGCCGAGATAGGCAAGCCCCAGCTCTTTTCCCCTGGCAAACATATCTTTAAGGGAACTTTCGCCGTCGGCTGAGTATGTGGAATGAACGTGTATATCCGTCAGTATCATGCTTTCATTTTATAGCAGGAAAAAAACTTTGTCAAGAAAACGTAAAATGCCGCCCTCCTGCGGCATTTTACGTTTATTAAATTTTTCCGCCGCACCATGACGGTGCGGCGAAAAAATGTTATTTATTCGACTTGTTGTACAGACTGTTCTTCGGATCTTTCGTCCTCGGCGGTATCCGCCTCCGACTTTTCCTCATTTAACCTTGCCGAAGCAAAGGCTGCCAGCGCCGCGACGGCGTTGAAAACTACAATGACGAGCATCTGACCGCCGAGAGCTATCATATCGACCGCGCCGCAAAGTATGCATATTTTATATGCTATGTAACCTGCAAGCGCAACTCCCGCGGCGACCGCAGGCAGTATCCAGCCGCTCTTTTGACCCTTTAAAGCATTTATCGCCGTCTTAACCAACGCAACGACGGTCAGGGCGAGAGCTATTGCGTGGAACGCCGCCAGCGGCAGGTAATTGACAAATATTGCGGAAGCCAATTCCCCGTCGGCAAACGTATGATTGTTGTAGCAGTTGAAGCCCAGCGCCGCACCGATGTTGTTTGCCCTCACTCCGAACGAATACATGGGAGAAGCGAACAGACAAGCGGCTATGAGCAAGCAGAGCGAAGAAGCCAGCCCGAGCAATCCGATGCGGGCAGCTGCACCCTTTTGCGCAACCCAGACTTTCCCCAAGGCATAAAGCGCGCCGAACAGCGCCGCTATGGCACAGCAGGCGACGGCGGCGCCGTTAAGCCCGACAGCCGTGAGCTGATTTATTGCAAACAATGCAAATATGCCCGGAATGTAGAACGCAAAGAACTTTGCGCTGACCGTTCTGCGCCTTATAAGCGACAGCGCTTCCAGAACTATGAATACAATGGCTACCGCCTGAAGATAAATATAAATCACGCTTCCGACCGACAGCACGGCGTCGCGCACCGTAAGGTCATCTAATATTCTCCCTTTTAACAAAACAGCATCGCCCGAAGGATTATCAAGCGCACTCATATATGCTTCCTTAGCTTCGAGCTTTTCATAGCGCATGAGATTTACTTCTGAATATACGCCAGAAGCACCGTCGTTCAATTGGTTTATCAGCTTCATTACTTCATCGGCATCGTATTCGGTCGTCGAAAGCATCAGACTGAGTTTTATTATCAAATCGCTCTTATGCGAAACAAATGCGTTCGTCGCATTGAGCATATCCTCTGCCGTATTGCTTAATTGAGTGTAATTCTCCTCTCTGTCATCGCCCACCGCGAGCGCGGCGAAAGGATAGAACATGCTCTGCTCATACTTTGTATCGGAGAAGAGTTCGGAAATTATCTCATCGACCTGCACGTTTCCGGATGTAACTGCCGGATACGTCTGTATCTGTTCCATAGGGATATATTCGTACTTGACGAAAAATCCAGATATAAGCACAATAATCGCCGCAACCATTACCAGACCGTGAAGTATGTACTTTTCGGTGGCAGACTTAGCCGCAGCCATAAACGCGACGGATTTTTCGCGCAATTTTTCAAGTCGCGATGCTCCCTCGGCTTTGTTCTCATTTTTCCCCATAATTTTCTCCTTTAATTTATTTGCTATACAGTTTCAGGCTGTAAAGCACCTCTGTATCTAAAATATACCATACGGCAAGCAATAATTCAATAGGCAACAATAAATTAACTATTTTATTAAAAAACAACTTAAAATTTTCTCAAACTTAAATTTTTTTATTCGAAATAAAAAAAGCCGTCGGCAAATAAACTTGCCGACGGCTGTAAATTTCTTTTTCTGTAAATACGCGCACGCGCCAAAGATTATCTCTTGGAGAACTGAGGAGCGCGACGAGCCTTTTTGAGACCGTACTTCTTTCTTTCCTTGACGCGAGGGTCGCGGGTGAGGAAGCCTTCCTTTTTGAGTGCGGAACGGCAATCGGGCTCTGCCTGAAGGAGAGCGCGAGCAACGCCGAGGCGGATTGCGTTAGCCTGACCGGTGTAGCCGCCGCCGTAAACGTTGACAAGTACGTCGTATTTGCCTTCTACGCCGAGAAGAGCTAAAGGCTGTTTTACCACATACTGCAAAACCGACTGAGGGAAGTAATCTTCGAAAGTTCTGTCATTTATAACGATAGTGCCTGTTCCTGCGGGAATGAGACGAACGCGGGCGATAGCCTTCTTTCTTCTGCCCGTTCCCCAAAACTGCAACTTTTTCTTCAAATTAGCCTTTGCCATAATCTATCTCTCTACCTCTTGATTAGAATAACTTAAGCTCTTCGGGCTTCTGCGCTGCGTGGTTGTGTTCTGCGCCTTTGTAAACTCTCAGCTTCTTAATCATGTCTCTGCCGAGCGAGTTCTTGGGAAGCATACCCCTTACCGCTTCATAAACGGCGAGGTCGCTCTTTTCGGCGAGCATCTTCTTGTAGGAAACCTCTTTAAGTCCGCCGATGTAGCCGGTATGATAACGATAGAACTTATCGGTGAGCTTTTTACCGGTAAGAACCACCTTGTCGGTATTTATCACTATTACAAAGTCGCCCGTGTCAACATTGGGGGTAAAAGTGGGCTTGTTCTTGCCGCGAAGAATAGCCGCAACCTTGGAAGCAAGTCTTCCGAGGGGGATACCGCTTGCGTCGACAACGTACCACTTTCTTTCGACTGTCTGGGCATTTGCCATATACGTTTTCATTGTTTACTCCTTATCGAATTTTCTCTGCGTAATGAGTGTATTTACTGCTATTTCTTTGTTGTTTTTTTCAAATGTAAAACTATTTTATTATTAAATGAAATTTATGTCAAGCCGTTTTGTGTTTGGTTTACAAAGTTTTTAAAAAATTTGAAAATTATTTTTTTGCAGTCGCAAAAGCCGACTTTGCGCGCGGAAAATGCCGCATTTTTTGCCGCATAAACGCGCATATATGCCCAAATCAAGCGGGCGCGCAGGGCTGAACCGCCCTGCGCGCCCGCACTTTGCATGCAAATATCTGAACTTTTTAAAACTTATCTTATGAGCACGGCCTTAATTCTCTTTACGCCCGCAGAAACGTTTTCCTGCTTGGCGATTTTGAACGTGCCCAAAAGTCCCGTGTGTTCGGCGTGAGGTCCGCCGCATATTTCCTTGGAAAAGTCGCCTATCGTGTAGGTCTTTACCCTTTCGCCGTACTTGCTTTCGAAAAGTCCCGTGAAGCCCTGCTCCTTTGCTTCTTCCAAAGACATCTCCTTCATAACTACGGGCACGTCCGCCTTTATGACGTCGTTTACCATCTTTTCAACGGCGGCAACTTCCTCGGGAGTGAGCTTGCGCGAGAAGTTGAAGTCGAAGCGCAATCTCTCTTCGGTTATGTTGGAGCCCTTCTGCTCGATATCGGGCGAGCACACCTTTTTGAGCGCGGCGTGCAGAAGGTGGGTCGCGGTGTGGAGGTAAGTCGTTTCCTCCTTGTGGTCGGCAAGTCCGCAGGCGAACTTCTGTTCGCTGCCCGCGCGCGATTTTGCCTGATGTTCGGCATAAGCCGCCTCGTAACCCTTTACATCTACGGAAAGTCCCTTTTCGCGCGCCATTTCCTGCGTGATTTCTACGGGGAAACCGTAAGTATCGTAAAGGTGGAACGCCGTAACGCCGTCTATAACTTCGCCCTCTTTAAGCTGGGATACTACCTTTTCGAACTCTTTGAGACCCTGAGCGAGCGTTCTGGAAAATTTATTTTCTTCCTTGTTGAGCTCTTCCTCTATCTTTGCGGCGTTGCGCACGAGTTCGGGATATACGTCCTTATATTTTTCGATTATAGTCTTGGAAACGCTATTGAGCGCGCCCTGGGGAAGTCCTATGTTTCTGCCGAAGCGCACCGCGCGGCGTATTATTCTTCTTAAAATATAGCCCTGATCGGTGTTGGAGGGAACTATGCCCTTTGTGTCGCCGAGCATGAAAGTTGCCGTGCGCACGTGGTCCAAAACGACGCGGAATGCGCGGGTTACTTCCTCGCTCTGGTTGTATTTAAGCCCGGTGAGGCGTTCGATTTCCGCGATGGCGTTTTCGAAGATGTCCGTTTCGTAAACGCTGTCCTTGCCGTTGAGAATGCACAGCGTTCTTTCCAGTCCCATGCCCGTATCGACGTTGCGCTGCTTCAAAGGCTCGTACTTGCCGTCGGCGGTTTTATTGTACTGCATGAAAACGTCGTTCCAAATTTCGAGGAAGGTGCCCGCGGGAGCGAGGTCGAACTGGTCGGAGGACAGCTTGTCCGCCTCCGCATGATTGCGTATTATATGCATTTCGGTATCGGGACCGCAGGGACCGGTTGTGCCAGCGGGACCCCACCAGTTGCCGCTCTTGGGAAGGAAAAATACGTGCTTGGGGTCTATGCCGCACTCTATCCACTTTTCGGCGCTCTCGGTGTCGCGGGGGCAGTCCTCGTCGCCCGCGAAGCAGGTTACGGCTATGTCCTCGACGGGAATGCCGAGGTAGTCGGGCGAGGTCAGGAATTCATACGACCACGCTATCATCTCCTGCTTGAAATAGTCGCCGAGCGACCAGTTGCCCAGCATTTCGAAGAAAGTGCAGTGAGACGAGTCGCCCACTTCGTCAATATCGCCCGTGCGGACGCACTTCTGCACGTCGCAAAGCCTGTTGCCCGCAGGGTGCTTTTCGCCCAGAAGATAGGGCACGAGGGGGTGCATGCCCGCCGTGGTGAAGAGCACGGTGGGGTCGTTTTCGGGAATGAGTGAAGCCGAGGGTATGATGGCGTGTCCCCTCTGTCTGAAAAATTCGAGATATAAATTTCTTAAACTTTCGCTTGTAAGTTCTTTCATAAACAGTATATCCTCAATTTAATACCTAAACATTATACAACGGCAAAACGCCTTCGTCAAACGCGGCGAAGGCGTTTTTTGCGCATTTTTATTTTCTTTGAAGCGTATAGCCGTCCTTTGCGTCCTTGACGGTATATCCGAGGGCGTCTATCCTGCCCCTCAGCTCGTCCGCCTTAGCCCAGTCTTTCGCCTTCTTTGCCTGCCACCTCTCTTCGGCGAGAGCTTTGACCTCTTCGGGCGCTTCCTCGCGCGGAGCTTTTGCGGCGACCTCGGCAAGGTATGCCTTTGCGTCCTTTTTGAACAGCCCCAGAAGGCTGTAAGTCTTTCTTATCTGGAAAACGTCTTCGGCGCAGCTCGCGTCCTTTGCCGCGTATTTTGCGGCGACGCTCTTGAACAGCGCGTAGAGATTGGAAAGCGCGAGCGCGGTGTTGAAGTCGTCGTCCATTGCGGCGTCGAAAGCCTCGTCTATCGCGGCGTTGCCCTTTTCGCCCTTGCCGAACGCGCTTTCCACCTCGTCTATAATCTTATAAAATTCTGTGAGGTGCTTTTCGGCTTCGGGAAAGAGGTTGTCGGTTATGTTTATGTCGTTGCGGTAATTTGTCTGCAAGAGCGCGAACTTAATCGCCTCGTTGGTGTATTTTTTAAGCAAATCTTCCAAAAGCAGGCTGTTGCCGAGAGATTTGGACATCTTCTGCCCGTTGACCTTGATAAGCCCGTTGTGCGTCCAGTATTTTACGAAACGCTTGCCCGTAAGGCTCTCCGTCTGGGCGATTTCGTTTTCGTGATGGGGGAAAATGAGGTCCCTGCCGCCGCCGTGAATATCTATCTGGTCGCCGAATGCCGCGCGGTTCATCGCCGAGCATTCTATGTGCCAGCCCGGTCTGCCATTGCCCCAGGGAGACGGCCAGAAAATTTCGCCCTCCTTCGCCGCCTTCCACAGCGCGAAGTCTGCGGGATTGCGCTTGTCCTCGGCGTTTTCTACGCGCACGCCGTCGAGCATGTCTTCGACCGAGCGGTTGGAAAGGCAACCGTAGCCCTTGAAGGACGACACGTCGAAATAGACGTCGCCCGACGGAACGGCGTAAGCGTGTCCCGTTGAAATGAGCTGCGAAATAAAGTCGATGATGTTGCCTATATTGCAGGTCGCCTTGAGCCATACGGTGGGATCGTCTATGTCCATTTCGCGCATAACGGCGTCAATCTTTTTTATCATCTTTTCGGCATAGACGTCCGCGGGAACGCCCTCCTGCCTTGCGCGGGCAATTATTTTGTCGTCAACGTCGGTGTAATTTCTGGCGTAAGTTACAGCATATCCCTTCTTTTCGAGATACTTGCGCATTATATCGTAGATGAGCGCCTGAAATCCGTGCCCTATGTGCGCCTCGCCCGAAACGGTTATGCCGCAGGCGTACATCTTTACCTTGCCCTCTTCGAGGGGTATGAACTCTTCCTTCTTTCTCGTAAGCGTATTATAAATTCTCATTTCGTTACTCTTCCTCACTTTGCTCTTTTACTCCGTCGTCCGCAGGCTTTTCCCCGCTCTGCCCGACTTTTCCCGTCAGCGCGGCGAGCTTATCTTCGAGCGCGAACACTCTTTCGCGCAGCGAGCACACTTCGGCTAAAAGGGGGTCTTCCTTTTCCTGATAAAGGTCCACACCCTCCTTGCTTCCGCAAATTCTTACCACCCTTCCGGGAACGCCGACAACCGTGGCGTGCGGGGGAACGTTGCGAAGAACAACCGCGCCCGCGCCCACCTTGGCGTAGTCGCCTATGGTTATGTCGCCGAGTATTTTAGCTCCCGCAGAAATTACGCAGTGTTCGCCTACCGTGGGATGGCGCTTGCCCTTCTGCTTGCCCGTGCCGCCCAGAGTGCAGCCCTGATAAATGACCGTGCCGGAGCCGACTTCCGCCGTTTCGCCTATGACGACGCCCATGCCGTGGTCTATGAACACGCCTGGGGCGATTTTTGCGGCGGGGTGAATTTCAATACCCGTAAAAGCGCGCGAAAGCTGACTTACTATGCGCGCCAGAAGCCTGAGCTTCATTCTGTAAAGCCTGTTGGCGAGCCTGTGGTGGGACAGCGCCGCCACGCCTGCGTATGTAAGCCATATTTCGAATTTGCTGCGCGCGGCGGGGTCGTTTTCCTTAGCCGCGTTTATATCCATTCTCAGTCGTTTGAAAAACATTATGCCTTTCCTTGATATTCTTTATGCCAAAAAAACAAGCACCCTTACATTATATGTAAAGGTGCTTTGCACGGTTCCACTTTACTTCGTCCGCGGTAAATTGCAGACCTCGTTAAATCTCGCTCACGGGGAGTAGCCGCGGGGTATTGACCCGACCCTGGATTATTATCCGGACAGCGCATATATCCGCCGCGCAAACGGAAAACTTTCAGCCGATGATTTTCCTCTCTGTCGCCGCACAGTGAGCGGAGTTTTTCTGTCATTAGGTTTTTTAATTTTTATAGATTATAAAACAATCGATGTCAAAATGCAAGCGTTTTGATCAGGTTTTGCCCGACAGCTTGAAAACGTCTCTCGACAGTCCTATCACAAATATGTGGTCGTCCTCTTTGAAGCAATAATCGGGCATGGGCGAAGGATTTACGCTGTTGCCGTTTTTGATTGCTATTATGTTTATCTTGTACTTCTTGCGCACGTCGAGTTCCATAATCGTCTTGCCCTTCCATTCCTTTATGATGGGCACTTCGAATATGGCATATCCGCCCGCCAAGGCGATATAATCGAAAATATTGTTGCCGTTGTGGCGTATCGCCAGCTTATCCGCCGTTTCGCCGTCGGCATAAATAACTTCGTCCGCGCCGATTTTTTTGAGCAGTTCGCACTGAATTTCATCGCGGGCGCGCGCGGCAACGTACTTTGCTCCCAGTTTTTTGAGAATTATGGTCGTTACCATAGAGGCTTCGAAATTGTCGCCGACCGTAACGAAGCACAAATCGAAAGACGGTATGTCGAGAGTGCGCAGCACGTCTTCGCTGGTGTAGTCGGCAATTCTCGCGTCGCTGCACCTGCACGCAATCTTTTTTATGCTGTTTTCGTTTTTGTCGAGAACGATTACGTCGTGTCCGAGCTCCTGCATTTTTTCGGCGAGGTGCCCGCCCAGTCTGCCTATACCTATTATAAGAACAGATTTTTTCATATTACATCCTTTTTATTTATATGTCAGCCGATAATGAGATTATCCGCAACCCTCGCAATGGAAACGGGCTTGCGCTCGTTGGAGAACACGAGTATGAGCGTGAAGCCGCCCACTCTGCCTAAGAACATGAGGCAGATAAGTATAACCTGCGAAGCCGCGCTCAGCGATGCCGTTATTCCGCAGGAAAGTCCGACGGTGCCTATCGCGGACACCACCTCGAAGACTATTTCGTGCGAGGTATAGCCCGCCGCGCTCTCTATGGCGGAAATTATGAGCGCGCTTATCATTATGGCGGTGAGATAGATTGAGAACACCGCGCCCGCCTGAGGGTATGCGTCGTCGTCGAAGCGGCGGTTGAAAATGTGCGTTTCGTTCCTGCGGCGCGATGTGGCGATAGCCGAAAGGAAAATTACCGCGAGGGTAGTCGTCTTTACGCCGCCCGCCGTCGAACCGGGGCTGCCGCCTATGAACATCAGAAGAATGGTGAGCATTCCCCCGCCGTTTGACATGGAAGAATAAGTTACCGTATTGAAGCCCGCCGTCCTCGGCGTTATCGACATAAAGAAAGTGGCTAAAAGTTTTGTGCCGACGTCCTTATCGCCTATCGTGCCGGGGTTATTCCATTCGAGAGCCATAAACAGCGCCCAACCGACGACGATGAGCGCGCCGGTAGTCGTGAGAACGACCTTGGAATGGAATGAATAGCGCTTGAAATGAACGCCGTTTTTTATCATGTCGCCCCAGACGAAGAAGCCTATTCCGCCTATGATTATCAGAAGGCAGACCACAAGGCAGACGAGAGGGTCGGAAACATATGCATTCAGAGAGTCCTGACCGAAGCGACCCGTTAGCGTAAATCCGCAGTTGCAAAAGGACGACACGGCGGTAAACACCGACTGCCATATGCCCATTCCCCAACCCATATCGGGGACGAAAGCAAAGCTGAGCAAAAACGCGCCTATAACTTCGCAGGCGACAGTGCCTATGAGGATATATTTTACGAGCGATCTTATGCCTTCGAGGCTGACAGAACCCGCCGACTGCATTACCAGCTTGCGCTTCGAAAGCGAAGCCCTCTTCTGCACATAGAGAAAGAATACTGAAAGTATGGTGATAAGTCCCAGACCGCCTATCTGCATGAGGACAAGTATTATCGCCTGACCAAAATACGACCAGTAGCTCCCCGTATCGACGACAGCAAGCCCCGTAACGCAGGTGGCGCTCGTCGCGGTGAAGAACGCCGCGAGGAAATTTACCTCCCCGCTGCGGGTAGCTGCGGGAATGCAGAGCAGAGCCGTTCCGACAAGTATTGCCGCAAGTAGGCTGAGAGCTATTATGGCCGCAGGTGGCAAACGTAATTTTTTTATAGCCGTCATATTTTTATTATACCCGATAAAAAAACAAAAATCAATCGTTATGAAGTCCCTTGAAAGGCATTGGTTTTTACATTTTTAATTGAAAATTATTAACATTATTTTTGATATTTCTGTTAAATGATTGCTTTATTTCCTTGACTTAGCTCATAATAAATATTATACTAGTATTAACGTAAATAAATTATGTTAAATATTCACAGAGGAGAGTTTGCATGAAAAGGGAAAGAATTGAAGAAATTGCCGACATTTTGGATAAACGCGGCAAGATGACGCTTGAACAACTTGAAGAAGTTTTCCCCAACGTTTCTCAGATGACTCTTCGCCGCGACCTTTTCCAGCTTGAAGAAGACGGCAGAATTATCCGCATACGCGGAGGCGCAATGTCCGTAAAGGAAGTTCAGAAGGTTTCGGGCGAGGCGTACACCAAAAAGACAACAATAAACACCGACGCAAAAATTGTTATTGCCCAGAAAGCCGCAACTCTTATCGACGAGGGCATATCTATTTTCCTTGACGGCGGCACAACCGCAATGTATCTTTCCAAAGAGATGCCCGACATGAATTGCAGCGTATTCACCAACGGCATAGCCGTGGCAATGGAACTTGCGCAGAAAAAGAATATAAACATCACCGTAGTCGGCGGTCAGCTTATGAAAGATAACCTTTCTACCGCTTCCCCCGCAGCAAAGGAATATTTTGCGCTCACAAACTTTGAAATTGCCATCGTCTCCGCCACGGCGTTCACGCCCGAAAACGGTTTCAGCTGCAACAGCCAGGTTGAAAGCGACCTCTTAAAACAGGTATTCAAAAAGGCAAGACACGTTTATATGATGCTCGACAGCTCGAAGATAGGCAAAATAAATCCCTACACCTTCGCGCATATCGAAGACATCAACGTCCTCATAACGGACGACAAATTTCCCAAGGAATACAAGCAGATTTTCGAAGAACACAACATCGTCGTTATGTAATTTAAAAGCCGCGTCTCGAAGCGCGGCTTTATTTTTTCCGAATTCAATGCATTATAAAGACAAAAACTTTAAAGACGCCCGTCCGCAGACTGCGGACGGGCGTTAATATTAATCGCTCCACTTGTGTTTGGGCAGAGTTCTGTCCTTTATGTCATCGTAAAATTCGAAATAACGGCGGCGCATATCCTCTACCGTCGGGCTGTCGTCCATGAGACCGAACAACTCTTCAAGCTCTTCGGGGGTATAATCGGCGGCGTCGAATTCGCCGTCCGTCGCCTGCGCGAGGCGCATTAAATCAAGCTGTGTGAATTTCATTTTATTTCCTGCTTAAATAATCTTTTATGGGCGGGAAAGTCGTAAGCGCATCGAAAATGAGCTGTATTCCGAACACCATTATATGCAGAGTTATATGATGAGCGTCGCCGGGCTCGTACAGCAAAAGAATGGCTAAAACGAGTTCCGCCACGCCCTTGCCTATGTAATATGCGCACCTGCCCGAACGTGCTATGCGGCTGAAAGCGTGGTTGAACGCGTGCGCCGCCTCGCTGAGCCCGAGAAAGCCCCACGCCACGGCAATTATTGTGAATGCCGAATCGTATTCCGCCGTAATGAGCGCGCCGAGCGCCATCATGACGAGCGAAGAAGCCGTCTTGTTGGAGTGAGTGTGAACGTACTCTTTTGTCTTTAAGGCGTATATGAACAGTCCCAGACCTATCGCCATCATAAATCCGCCGACGATGTAAGGGAACGCGACTTGTATGTATGATGAATGTATAAGGCAGAGTAGACCGACGACAAAATACACGGCGCAAAGTATGTACTTCAACGTATTTTCCGAAAGTTTTATCGCCTTGGAAAGTTTATATGCGTTTGTCTCCGCGGAAAATTCTTCTATCAGGAAGTCGCCGCCCGTGTGCTCTTCCTCCGCCGCCGCGGTTTCAACGCCCGAAAAGCCGGAAAAGGAATATTCCTCCTCGTCGCCCGTTACGGTAACATTGCCGCCTGCGCGCCTTATCCTCGCCTCGGTTTCCGCAGAATATCCCTTATAGGAATATTCTTCGTTGTCTTCCATAATTTTCCCCCTCGGCGGTTATGTGCGCGCCTGAGCGCGGAACGCAACGCCGCCGACGCCGCGCATTTTTTCTTTTCAGATTATTATTTTGTCAATAATCGGTCTTTATTTCGCAACATAATTTCAGTCGCAGACGAGAGCCGTCTCCCACAGATTTTTTGAAAATCTGCGCGCAATATGACTGCATTTGCACATGAACATATAAAAAAGTCCGTTGCACGTGCCGTACAGCGTTTCGAGATTGCCCAGACCTTTGGATATAACCACGTCGCTTTCACGTATGAACGCCGCCGTCAGAAGATTACATTCGGGCAAGTAAGTACCGGGAATGGCTGCGCCGCTGTCAACTACGTAAGAATATTTGCCGAGCCCTACCTGTTGAGCGTCCCTGCGCGTCGCGTCGTTTATTATTTCGCCGCCGCGCACCACGGATACGCTTAAAAGGCGGGGATTGAGCATTTTCGCCGTGCGTATGAACAGTTTGTCTAAAACTATCTCGCCGCAATTATCGTGAAGATAGAGCATCGTGCGCGCATTTTTGACGCGCTCTTTCAGCTTTGCATAAATTTCTTCATCAACGACCGTTCTTTCCGCCGCGGAAATTACCTCCTTTACGCTGTCTTCATTGAGGTCGGAAAGGCGGGCAAAATCAATATAATTCGCCGCCATGGCGTACTTTACTGCCTCTTTCAGCGGGTCCTCGCTCTCAATGATTTTTGAAAAAATCTTGTCCTCTATGGCGAGAAGCGCGTTGTTGAAGAGATTTTTCTCCTCCGAATAATCTATGCCCGTGCCGAAAATAGAGCGGTATATGCCGTCTATATCCCTCATAAGAAGGGGCGCACAGGAAGTTTCGGGCGCGGCGTCGCACAGCGCGCGCACGTCCCGCCTGAAAAGTTCGGTCGTGGCGTTTTCGCCGCGCAGTTTTATTACCTTTTTAAGTTGACTTTCGTACAGGCACTGCCTGCATTCATTATCCAGTTGCATAGGAAAATTATACCATACACTTTTTTTATAGTCAATACCCGACGCATTCAAATTGCGCAGACGATTTGCCCGAACATTTAAATTATAAATTTATGCGCATAAATCAATATAATGCCGTTTATTTTTCCCCGACGCAGCAATTTAAAAATTAATCACGAAAAAATCGCACATAAACCGCGCTAAACTTCTGACGGCGCAACAGCTTTTTGCGACTTTGCTGCACATCTGCGCAATATTTCATTTATCCAAATAAGCAAATGTGCATATATTTAATTTAAAAATTCTGATACCAAGTGCCCATAAACAAAAACAGGGCGCGCGGAAAATTTCCGCGCGCCCGCAAAAATTATGGTCTAATAATAAAATTTATTTTACATACTGTAGAATAATTTTTCAGCGACACAATCAAACAATGACTACCGCATCACCCTGTTGGTATTTGGCCGCTTACGATTTTAATATTGATTATGGCTGCATTAGAGCATAATAGGGAATTAAAAAGCCAACAGAAATAGCAACATAAATCAGCCCAACTATAAGAAGAAATGCCATCCCTCGCTTTTTGTCCTTGCGCGACTGCTTATAGTCGTAAAAAGTTTTGTATGTGCGTTTGGATACATCGCGACGCAATCCGTCGCGTATGAGAATGACGCCGTAAGCCAGCATATCGAAAACGCCGCCGTTAGTAACGAAAACAAGCAAACCGAAACAGCACAACAATATGCCTGGAACAAAAAACGCGTCGCTTAAAATATGCATAACCGCAACAGTATCATTCTGTCCGAACACATCTTTTGACAGCATTATTGCTAATGCGGCCAGCGCACCGACAAGTGCTGTTATGCCGTACTTCAAAAGCTTAGTTTTCATTTCTTCTTGACCGCTCTTGCTAACCTTGCCTTATATTTTCTAAACTCAGCATCGTTGCAGTATATAAAATGTCCAGGAGAAACTTCCCTCATTGAAGGTTTATCCACGGAATAATCATGCTCCGCAATTGGGTTATAAACTATTCTCTTTCTTTTCTTTTCAAAGTGAGGGTCAGGCAAAGGAATTGCAGAAAGCAAACTTTTTGTGTAAGGATGGAGCGGATGACGGAATAATTCGTCGCTTGTAGCCAATTCAACAATTTTTCCAAAATACATAACCGCTATTCTGTCGGAGAAATATTTTACGACAGAGAGATCATGCGCAATAAATATTATTGTGAGTCCGAGTTTGTCCCTGAGATCGTTAAGAAGATTTATAACCTGCGCTTGAATCGATACATCCAAAGCTGATATGGGCTCATCGGCTATAATAAGATCAGGATTAAGTATTATTGCTCGCGCGATACCTATACGCTGACGCTGACCTCCAGAAAACTCGTGAGGATATCTGCCTGCGTGTTCGGGAACCAACCCAACCATATCAAGCATTTTATAGACCATCTCGTCTATAACTTTTTTATCCCTTATGCCTCTTATTATAAGCCCTTCCGCAATTATTTCGCGTACGGTCATTCGCGGATCAAGAGATGCGATAGGATCCTGAAAAATCATCTGGATTTTATTCATTATCCTGTCTTTTTTCGCAAGAGTAATTTCTTTTTTATACTCTTTTGTTATGCTTTGTTTTTCCTCTTCGGTTTTTGCACCTTCAAGAAGAGGTTTGTATTTTTTATCTACTATTTCGCACTGTAAATCGGCGTATTCCTTGTTGCAATGCGAATGATCATATTTTGCCTGTCTTATCTGCGAATGTATAGCGCCTGCCTCATTTATATGTTCGGCCTTAAGTTTTTCAACTTCTTCCTCACATTTTCGGCAAGTATCGCTATCCCCGTCCGCTTGAGCTTTAGCAATCTCTTCCTTCAAATGCGCTCTTTCTTCAGCATACTTTTTATTTACTGAACGCAACTGTTCTTTATAATTGCGCACACCAGCACATATGCGTTGACCGTTAAAATATATGCTTCCGCCAGTTATGTTATAAAGTTTTATGATTGAGCGTCCCGTGGTTGTTTTACCACAGCCAGATTCTCCGACTATGCCGAATACTTCACCCTTCCTAACTTCAAAACTAACCCCATCAACCGCCTTGAGCGTTTTCCTGCCCATTTTGAAGTATTGTTCAAGCCCATCGACTTTAAGAAGAATATTATTCTTCTGCATATACTCGCGTATTTCTTCGGTAGTGCTCAAATTATCTTTATTCATGCAATCCCTCCTTCATTCTTTTAATTCTGTCAGTAACGACCTTAGGAGGTTCCACCTTTGGTGCCTGCGGATGTAAAAGCCAGGTAGCAGCACTGTGCGTTTCGCTTATTTTAAACATAGGCGGTTGCATTTCGAAATCTATTTCCATTGCATACTTGTTCCTAGGCGCAAACGCATCGCCCTTTGGAGGATAAATCATATTAGGCGGCGTGCCCGGTATAGCTTCGAGTTTTTCCTTCGTATCCAAATCTGGCATTGATGACAACAAAGCCCATGTATAAGGGTGTGCAGGTGAATAAAATATGTCATCCGCAGTCCCGCATTCCACTATTTTGCCCGCATACATAACAGCTATCCTGTCCGCCATATTTGCGACGACACCCAAGTCATGAGTAATAAATATTACAGACAGGTGCCTTTCGGCCTTAAGCTTGTTGATCAGTTCAAGTATTTGTGCCTGAATGGTAACGTCAAGTGCAGTTGTAGGCTCATCACAAATAAGAATATCAGGATTTGCAGCAAGCGCAATTGCTATTACTATTCTTTGGCGCATGCCTCCGGAAAACTCAAACGGGTATTGTTTGTATCTTATCGTCGGCTCAGGAATACCAACTTCTTCAAGCAGTTTCAGCGCCTTTACTTTTGCTATATGTCTAGTAATTTTATATACTGCGACACTTGCTTTCTCTTTCTGATCATCAATCAAAGCAATAGTATTGGCATGACTGTCGAATTTATCAGAGTTATCAATATCATTTTTAAGACTTGCAGACAAATGCTTGATAACTCCGCAAATATTATTTTTAATTCTTTCAAGATCGGCAAGCGCAGGCGGAACAACTTTCCAATCAGGCGTCTTACCTTTATTTATAAGAGCCTCTCTGCGAGCTGTCTGCCTTTCATACCTTGCCTGCTCTTTAGGGTTATTTTTAACCCCATAATAATATTTATTGAGCCAACTCAACATCGAGCTTTTAAAAGTATATTCTGTACTGTTTTTTACAATTGACAATTTGTCTATCGCAACATTAAGTTTTGCAGAAAAAATTTTAATTTTTGCAAATGCTTCCTTTTTTTCAAAATTTTCTTGTTTAAAATAATCAAGAAGCATTTCACATTCATTCAACAACGCACGCTTATGTTCTATTGACTTATCATGGCTGTATTGTATTCCGCTCTTGGCCGATTTAATAAAATCAAGAAGGAAATCTTCATCAAGAAATTTTCTGGCTTCTTCATTGAGCCTATCTATATCTACAGAATAAATATCTTCCTGAGGTTTTTTATAAACAACATACCCAATCCTGAAGAAATTAGGTTTAGTTTTCTTGGTAGCTTTAACGGCAATATCCTTGAGCTTCAAAACTCTTTCCCTTGTCTCTTCTGCAAGTAAAGGAACTCTGCGCTTACAATTCTTTTTATCCTCTGTGAGAGCAGAAATAAGATTATCCACCTCTTCGGTATGCGCTATAACAAAAGGGTGCATAGCACCTTTTGCTAACCTGATAATTGAGCCGAGTTTAAGTTTAACATCGATTTTCTGCTTTTTATCTACCATAAAGAGTAGCTCATCGATATCGGCTACCAGTTCGATTGCAGCTCTGTCTGCACTATTGTATTTATTTTCAAGGCGGCAACTGTTTATGCAGAAATCGTCAAATGTTTTGCATTTTTTATCGTTTTCTGCTACGTTTTCGCCATTATCAGCCTCATTCATCGCTTTCTTGAGCAATCTGAGACGTTTATTAAAACCATTTCTGCTTGCACGTTGGCTGACTTTTCCCTTTAAAATCATTGCTTCGGTAAGTTGTTTACCCACGCGCATAATTGGGTTGAGACTGGACATAGGGTCCTGGAAAATCATTGCGATTTTATCACCGCGCAATTTATGAAAATCGTCCTCAGAAATTTTCAGAAGATCCTGACCGTCATAAATAATTTCACCGCCTTCAACTATCGCATTATTGGCAAGGATACCCATGATAGCACGATTAGTAACCGACTTCCCTGAGCCGGATTCTCCCACTATAGCAAGCGTCTCGCCTTTATTAAGGTCAAATGAAACATCTCTGACTGCCTGCACTTTGCCGCTCTGTGTGCGGAAAGAAATCACAAGATTATTTACTTCGAGTTTCTTTTCCATAATTTAGTCCTCCATACCGCGCAGCGAAGGATTGAAAGCATCTCGCAAGCCGTTACCGAATAAATTGAAGCTGAGCATAAGCAATGCTACAAAAATTGACGGAAACAATACTATATGCGGGTACGTAGTTATATATGGCTGTCCCCCGGCAAGTATAGTACCTACAGAAGAAACTCCGTTTGCCGAAAGATTTATAATTCCAAGGTAACTCAAATTAGTCTCGGAATATATCATTGAAGGAATCGCCAATATACTTCCAGTTACAAACGTGCCGAGTGCGTTAGGAAGAATGTGCTTGAACATTATTCTCCTGTCTTTTGCGCCCAACGTTCGCGCAGCAAGTACATATTCCTGATTTTTATATCTATAGAATTGCATTCGCACTGTCGCCGCAGTTCCTATCCATCCTGTCATGAAGAATGCAATAAACAGAATGACCATTGAACTTGCTGTTCCCATATGAAGTTGAAGAAGCGTTATGACTATAACAGAAGGTATTGCCGCTAAAATATCCGATACTCGCTCCATTATAAGGTCAGCCGCTCCGCCGTAGTAACCTTCAATGGAACCGTAAATGACGCCGACAAAAATATTCACAATGCAGACAGATATAGCGAACAGGAAAGAGAACTGTGCACCCGACGAAAGACACGCAAGAATATCCTGACCATTTTCATTCGCGCCTAACAAGAACATTGGTTCTGTTATACCGTCCTTAAGTACATATGAATGATAATAAATAAAATATTCATAGTAATTTACACGGCATTCATAACCTGTCTGATTGGTCTGTGCATAGCGATAATAATAAGTATTACCGTTTTCATCAACCAGTCCGTCTTCACCTTCTATTCTCATTTTTGAAGTGTAATCGTCTGTACTGCCGCTATTATCGGTAGTGGTCCAGTAAGCAAGTTGAATATTACCGTTTTCATCAAGAACTGCTTCGGTCTGACCGTCAACTTCTTTGGTTATATAATAATAGTTAGCATTATTTACATCCTGATCAGCTGTTGGCCGCATATTGTAAGAGGGCAATTTACTTCCTCTTACTATAGGATAAATAACCTGTATGTTATATTCGTCCTGATAACGCTGAATAGATTGATATTCTTCAGGCGTAAGGATTTTATAAATACACCCTACTTTATGATAGCTGTCAAGGCGGTATTCATAAAAAGTCCCTGTAAATTGTTTAGTTTCCTCAGAAGTTTCTTCACCGTCATCTTCAATGAGATCGTCGTCAATCTCATCCGCTTCAATAATTGTGTATTCCTGATTTTTTATGGCATAATGTCCGCTTTCTTCACCTATATAGTAATAGTAAGAAAACGTTTTTGCATTACCCTGCTTTACGGAACAACCATCCCAGAAATCAGTATTAGCAAACATTGCATTTTTAGGTAATGCAAATTTGTAATACGAATCACTGAAACTAACCGTATAAGGCGTACACAAAGGGGTGATCAACGCAAAAAGTAAAAGTATAAGTATTATACACCCCGCAACGACCGAACCTTTATTTTTACAAAAACGTCTCCACGCATCTCGAAAATACCCGACAGGCTTTGTGTCGAGTTTCTGGTCATGTCCAAATTCTTTGTTCTGGGAAAAACGAAATTTTTCCTTTGGTATATTTTCGTAAATCTGGTCCATATTACTTTGCTCCCATTCTTATTCTGGGGTCGATAAAGCCATAGCTTATATCAACAATTATACCTGCAAGCAGACCTACAAATGTATAGAAGCCCGAAAGCACCATAAAGAAGTCGTAATCAAGCACCTGAATTGATGTAAGATACAGCTTCCCGACGCCAGGAATTCCGAATATATTTTCTATAATCATGGAACCGCCAAGCACGCTTACAAATTCCGCTATAATTGTCGGAAATATTGGAACCATGGCATTACGCAGAGCATGCCTCACTGTAGCCTGTCCGCGGGTAAGTCCTTTTGTCCTTGCAAGAAGCATAAATTCACTTGTAAGGACTTCAGTCAGCTCTGCACGCGTAAAACGAGCATATGATGCAATTGAACCAAGGCAAAGAGAAAAAACAGCGGGCAACATTGAGCGGAACATACTCCATGTGAAATAATCATATCCGTCATTCATCTGGAGAGGGAACCATCCAAGTTTGAAACAAAAAACATACTGAATAAGAAACGCATATATAATGCTGGGAACAGATATGAGAAGCATTACTGCAGTCGAAATAACATGATCCTGCAATTTATTCTTTTTCAGAGCAGCCCAAATGCCAAGTCCCAGTCCTATAGGAATACCGATTAAACTCGAATACACGTTTATCAGCACCGTAGGCGGGAGACGCGTTATAAATGCATCCCAAACAGGCTGGTTGCGGTATTCCGGCATATTTACGCCTATACCAAAATCTCCGTCCAGAAAAATTCTTTTAATATAATTGAAAAGCTGGACAAGTATGGGGTCATAATAACCTCGCGCCTCTAACGTAGCTTCAATTATATCTCTGTCCTGTCCTGGCGCCAGAGATATGGTTATAGGCACCAATTTTATAAGTACGAAACACATAAGCATAATAATTGAAAAAGTCAATATCATTAAGCCTAAGCGTTTGAGTACATATTTAAACATATACATGCGCTATTCACTCCTGCATAATCAATGTAAATTAACCAAATAGTGGGGCAATTTAAATGCCCCACTACTGTTAATGTTTTTTTAGAATTACTTTCTGTAGTCGAGAGTATTATTGGCAATATACGTAGCCCATTCACTATCCGTATAGTTATAAGTCATATATCTTATACCGCCGTAATCCATAAAGGTGTTATAAGTCTTGGATGCATATTCAGTCTTGAAGCTGTAAAGCTCGGCTGTATATTCATTCATTACAGGTACGGTATAGTAGTGATTGAGAACTACCTCTTCGAGTGCAGCAATAAGTTCAAGTCTTACATCGTCGGGAACGAAACCGGCTGCCCAGTTGTAAACTCCGCCAGTACCGTTAAGGCAATAATACCAATCCATAAGGGACATGGTAAGCTCGATACCAAGACCTGCTTCCTCATTTTCTTCATCCGTCCAGCTGTAAACCGTAGGCATTGTGAACGTCATCGTTTCAGAACTTGTATCCCAAGCTGCGGAGTACATATAGTTAGGATCAAGATATGCAAGAAGGAAGTAGCCCGGATCCCAAGCTGCGCCGGTCCAACCGCCCTGGCAAATATCATATGCACCTGCTCTGAAATCTTCTGCCCATGCATCGCCGAATGTACCGTCGAACTCAAGGGTAAGTCTGCCTTCAAGAGGAGTGCCGACCGCTATATTTTCAAGCGCAGTTTTAAGATAATTATAATACTTACGCGTGCTTTCGCTATCAACAGCGGTACCGTAGGTAAGAACTACTTTATCCGTTGCGCTTATAGTGCCGGCAGCAAGCGCTTCGTTATAAGAAGATGTAATAAGTTGCTTTGCAAGCGTAGGGTTGTAACCTGTTACTGCATCGTATGCTTCAACAAGATCAGCATACTGTCTGTTTCCGTCAGTCCAGGAACCATCAGGATTTTCTGTAAAGCCATAAACCCTGAGGATAACCTCTATTGCAGGCTCGGTATTTCTGTAAACGCCGCCGTTTGCAACATCATAGTAGTGCATCGAGTTATAAAGGCCAAAGCCTGCCTGCGATGCCGTAGTCGTTGTTGCAGCATACTCAGCTCTGTTGATAGCAAGCGAAATTGCCTTACGGAAATCTGTGTACGCAAGCATTTCCTTATCTACGCCGTCAGTCTCTCTGTTCTTAAGTGCTGCAGAGTTGGACTGAAGCTGAAGAGATACAACGAAATCGCTTGCCGTGAAGAGAGCGCGCGAAGAGTTTTTGTAATCTTCAGCGATCGTAGTATCCATAGATATTGTATCTACCTGACCGAGCTGGAACATCTGCCATGCCGTATTCCATTCGGGAGTAGTTCTGCAATAAATCTTATCCGTCTCGTACTGTCCTTCATACTTTTCAAGCGAATAACCATACCAGTTTTCGTTACGCTCAAGAGTATAAGAAGTACCGGGTTGGAACTGGGTGAGCTTATAAGGACCCCAGCTTGCAGAAGATTCTACACTTGAGTTATATGTGGATGTCCAAAGAGTAGAGCCGGTTACTGGTGCGTGCTTGTTTGCTTCGTAAAGATCTTCTTTTACAAGGGGAAGAGAAGCAAGCTGATATGCTGCAAGATAAGACAAAGAACCGTCATCTTTGAGCAGTGCGATAGGGCTGTCGAGAACTATGACAAGCTCATAGTCGCTAGCGCCTCTGAAAATACCTACATCAGAGAAATCCATATCGGGCCATACGAAATTGTCAACGACAAAGAAGTCAAGTTCTTCATCGGGCATCGTCTGCCACCAACCGATAAGAGCTTCCCATGCCGCATTCATGGTAGGATCTGCTTTTATAGCTGCAAGAGTCTTGCCTTCCATCTGTGCAGCAACTTCAGCCGTGAAAGCGGAATCATTACCGAGATAGCTAGATATAACATATGTTGCAACATTAGCAGCCGTATAGGTTGCAGGGAAACCCATTGATGCTCTGAAAGAGTTTGTAGCTTCGATACCGTCAAGTTCCGAACCATTGCCGAGCGTAAAAATAAGAGTGCTGTCAAGGTCGGTAGAATAATGAGTATATGCGGTATCAGCAGCATAGTCACCGGTAGAACCCTGGAAGAAATAGTTCTTCGCATTGTGGATCATCGTACCGGAATTATAGAAACTGTCTGCACGATAGTTTTTGAAGAGAGGATTGAGCTGCTCTTTCATGGTATAAACGAAATCGTTTGCGTCAATAGGCGTACCGTCGTCCCACTTAAGATCACTTCTTAATGTTATTGCCCAGGCATAACCTGTAGATTCAGGATCAAGTCCCCACTGCGAAGCATATTTTGCAGTAACATCTTCAAGTTTTCTTGCAGCAGAATACTCAACGTTGAAGCCGCCGTCTACAATGTTGCCCTGGTCGTCATATTCATAGTCGAACTCGAAGAAGGCGCCGGATATATAACTCATTATCTGCCTATCGTTCTCATCCTGGTATGTCAGTTCATTCCAGTTAGAAGGGGAAACAGAAGTATAAGTATTGTAGGTGTAGTCCTTACCGTCGTTCAATATACTGTTAGTGGTATATTTATCCGCATCGGGGTCTTCTCCGACAAGGACCTGGTCTCCGCCTTCACCTTCGCCTTCGCCTTCACCTTCGCCTTCACCTTCGCCTTCACCTTCGCCTTCGCCTTCGCCTTCACCTTCGCCTTCGCCTTCACCTTCGCTATGTTCAGGACCACTAGGAGTAGGCGTTGTGCCGCCACCGCAGGCTGCAGTAAAACCAATGGTTGCAACCATGCTTAAAGACAAAATAAAAGCAACAAGTCTTTTGATTTTGCTCATTTTAAAACCTCCAATTATTCGTGCGCCGTTAATTCTTTCGCACGTTTTTTACTTTAATTTTAACGGTTAACACCGCACCAGACATCAAATAGCTTCACCCAAAAAAGCTAAAAATTGCCAATAAAATATAGAATTTTGCGATACAAAAGCATTTAATCACAACATTTTATATAGTTACCCGACATTTTTCTCATGTCTGTACAAAAAGTTTACACGCTTTTTATTTTTTTGTCAATCATTTATTATATTGAGAAAAACTTTTGTCAATAAGATATTTTTAAGATTTAGATAACTATTTTTTATTGTTATATTAAACAAGTAAGGCAAGCCACAACGGTAATTAGAATAAATAAAACAAAATACATCCAAATGATTTTAGTGTTATAAACTTTGTAGTAATATTAAAAAATTAAATGTTTTATAATAGCTCCTTAATTTATATTTTTACATTTTATAAGTATAATTCTGTACTATTTTTATAAAAAAATTATACCATATTAATAATTTGTAGTCAATAACGAAAATAAAATCTTTAAAAAAGTCCCTGAATAACCAACAGTTATTTATTTAACAAAAATTTATTTAACTCTTATACCATAAACACAAAAATAATTTTATACCTTAAAATGTAGGCGCGCGGAAATTTTCCGCGCGCCCGCAAAAATTATGGTCAGATTTCGTAATGGCAACCCGAATACTGTGTAGGGGGCATCGTCTCGCCTTCCTTCACATAAACGTTGTTGAGGACGTTGCCCTTTTCATCTACCACGTTATATTTGCCCGTTCTGGGGCAAGTATCACCGCAATTAAGCTTCATAAATTACCTCCGTAAAGGTAATTTGTGTATTTTTTCCGCCATTATGCAGCCGCAAAGAAAAAAAACAGTACAATGTGCTCGCCGCGGCAACCGCGCACGATACCGAAGATAGATTATCTTTGCGGAAAAAGCGAATATTAAAGAGGCGAGCGTTCAGCCAGCCTATTTATATATGGATTTAATAATATGATAAAGGCAGGCGCGCCGCACATTGATGTGCGGCGCGCCTTAATACATTAATAATAATTAGTTATCGTTTACAGATATGAGATTTAAAAGTTTTTCGGTAGCTTTTAAAGGGAAATCGGGCGAAGGAGGATTTTTTATTAATTCTTCGAGAATGGCGTGAGCGTTTGCGCTCTGCGGCAACATGTAGCCCGCCTCTCTCATAATGTCCTCTGCAACCAGTCTTTCCGCCCTTTCAACCGCGCGCATTAAGCGGAAAAGTCCGTCCTTGTCCGTATTTTGCGCAATCTGACGGGCAATTTTTTCGCCGTCGGCTTTACTGTCCGCCATTTCGTTGAGAGCGGATATGACATTTTTATCCTTTTTCTGCTGGGGCGGATATGCGACGGGCACCATGCTGATAGCCGCGCTCGGGCAGGCATCGGCGCAGTCGCCGCAACCTATGCACTTCGTAACGTCAATTATGCTGTTCTCCGTATCGGTCGCGCCCGTCGGGCAGACATAGAGACAAAGACAATCTTTTGTGCATAAACGAAGATTTCTTACGGCTATTTTTTTCATTCTGACGCCCTCCCCTCGATTTTATCGAATTTCCACGACGGAACTTTGCAAACAGGACAGAGTTCGGGCGGATTTTGACCTATATAGGTGAAACCGCACACGCTGCATACCCATATCTGCGCATCTGCAAGCATGCTTTCGCCCTCTTTTAAGTATCTTTCGACGAGCGTTGATAGCATTCTTGTGACTTTTTCGCCCCAGACGCACACTCTCGCCGCGCCTCTGTCGGCGGCGCCGTCTGCAACGCTGCGCACATGAGCATAATTATCCGCATCGCTCTGCAACATCGCAGAAAGTTTTTCAACGGTCGCGTCGTTTATAGCGGGCACAACCGAGGTGAAATATTCTGCAAGGCTGGTAAAGAGCTGCGCCTCTTCGCCTTTGTACTGCTTTTCACAGCCCCGCGCGAGGGTGGAACAGAGCGCGGCAAGCTGACCTGCGTTGAGCTTTACGTCGCCGACCTCCGTTTCAACAGATTTCGATTGAGTGCGCACTGTCTGCGATTTTACGGGTTCCTGCGCGAAGAACTGCGACTTGGGTGCGCCGCAAATGGGGCACTCCCAATCGTCGGGCAATTCTGAAAACTTTTTGCCCATCTTTTCTTCGTCGTATATGTATCCGCATATACGGCACACGTATTTCATAACTTATCCCCCTTTGGCAGGCAGGTTCTACGCCTGTTCTTATTGAGATTGTATCACAATAAATGTGTTATGTCAATACTCGATTTTAAAATAAAATGTATTTACCTCAAACAGCTAACAATTAAAAATGCTAAATGCGGAACTTTAAATTAATAATTTACATTATTTAAATTGCAGATATGCACAACAAAAAAAGTAAAATTATTAAATGCTTGAAGTGAAAATAATCTGATATAGCAGGCAAAAATTTTTGCGTTAAAAATTAAGTAAATTAAAAAAATAAAAGCACCTGTAAAAAAGGTGCTTCTGCTTTCTGAAATATGGCAACAGAATTCTATCTTGCCGTAAAATTGCGACTGGTCGCTCCATATTATCTTTGGTCGCTGCGATATGTCAGACTTTTACGTTTAGCCATCTAACAACAATAAGGACAACGGGTGTCCGCTGTCCTTAAAAATGCCTCGCCGAATTACTTGTACGCAAGGATAGCAATTATACTTTAATAAAAAAAAGTGCCAACCAACTGGTTGACACTTAAATTTGAAATCCGGCAACTTGCTATCCTTGCGTACCTTGGATGGTAAACTACTTTCGCCGTAGATGAGCTTAACTTCTGTGTTCGGAATGGGAACAGGTGGATCCTCATCGCCATTATCACCGGAATGATATTATAACGGCTCAAAGCCGATATAAACGGGATTTTTCTGCTTGCAAGACAAAATTTCCTTCGCCATTGAAGCATTTTCAATCTTCACTTTTTCCTGCGAAGACTGACAACTGCATAGCCTTGAAAATATATCAAAGAAAAAGGTTTTGTACGCTCGTTAAAATTGTAGCTGTATCTCTTTTTGTTAGGATTCGTAAAATTTAAACTGTTTTCTCAACTTTTGTTGAGATCAAGCCCTCGACCTATTAGTATCGGTCAGCTTATACATTGCTGCATTTACACCTCCGACCTATCAACCTTGTAGTCTGCAAGGGGTCTTACTAACTTATGTTATGGGATATCTTATCTTGAGGTGAGTTTCACACTTAGATGCTTTCAGCGTTTATCTCATCCGCACTTCGCTACCCTGCTGTGCCGCTGGCGCGACAACAGGTGCACAATAGGTGCGTTCATCCCGGTCCTCTCGTACTAAGGACAAAGCCTCTCAAATATCCTACGCCCACGATGGATAGGGACCGAACTGTCTCACGACGTTCTGAACCCAGCTCGCGTGCCACTTTAATCGGCGAACAGCCGAACCCTTGGGACCTGCTTCAGCCCCAGGATGTGACGAGCCGACATCGAGGTGCCAAACCTCCCCGTCGATGTGAACTCTTGGGGGAGATCAGCCTGTTATCCCCGAGGTAACTTTTATCCGTTAAGCGACGGCAATTCCATTCTCTACCGCCTGATCACTAAGCCCTGCTTTCGCATCTGTTCGACTTGTCAGTCTCACAGTTAAGCTCCCTTATGCCTTTACACTCGTAGGATGATTTCCAACCATCCTGAGGGAACCTTTGGGCGCCTCCGTTACTCTTTAGGAGGCGACCGCCCCAGTCAAACTGCCCACCTGACAATGTCCCGAACCCGGATTACGGCATTCGGTTAGAATCGCAGCAATTGAAGAGTGGTATCCCAACGGCCGCTCCATCACCCCCGAAAGAGTGACTTCAAAGCGTCCCACCTATCCTGTGCATCAATTGCCGAGATTCAATATCAAGCTACAGTAAAGCTCTACGGGGTCTTTCCGTCCAGTCGCGGGTTAATACGCATCTTCACGTATACTACAATTTCGCCGGGCCTCCTGTTGAGACAGCGCCCAAGTCGTTACTCCATTCGTGCGGGTCGGAACTTACCCGACAAGGAATTTCGCTACCTTAGGACCGT
>CAJLKN010000003.1 GCA_905207235.1 uncultured Eubacteriales bacterium | reverse complement strand
TTTAAAAGCTATTCTTTGTTATACTGCTCGTGAAAGCGCCTGATTTCTTCCTCGTCGGTAGATATATGCTGCAACGCGCCCGTGAATTCGTTTGCGCTTACAGTTTCGTCCGCTATATCCGTAAGTTTATTTTTATGCTTTGAGCTTTTCATACAATTATTGTCGGAAATATTTTACATTTTTATTCGCCGCAGACATAATTGCATTGTTCGCCTCAAAAAAGAAAGCCGCCGCACGCGTCTGCGTGCGGCGGCTGTATTAATTTTAACACAATTAATTATCGGTTAAAGTATAGATTACCGTGGCGCTGAGCCCCGTTATGTCGCCCAGGATAATTTCCTGCATTTTGTAGATTGTCGTTCCGTCCAACGTAAATTCTTCGGGGTCGCCCTCGATAATTATCGTCAGAACATCGCCCTCGAGTATGTAGGAGCCGTTCATTATATTGCCGCCAAGGCTTACTTCGCACTCGGTTTCGCTTATGAAGCGGATATACGCGCCGTAAAGCATGTCCGCCATGGACGCTTCAGCCTCTTCGAGCTCCGCCTGCGTAAGTCCTGCGGAAACATCTTCGAGTATGACGTCTGTAAATGCATATGTGCCGGACAGGATAAGTCCTGTCTCGCCCGTGCCCGCATCGCCCGTGCCGACGTTGCCTCCTTCAGCGGTTAAAGTAAACTTTAAAACAATTTTGACGAGCTCCGCATCGTGCATGAAAATAATATTGTTAGCGCCTGAAACCTCTGCAATGTTGGTCGAGCCGTTGGCGGTTATGGTGAGCACTTCGCCGTCCTGCACATAATTGCCGTATATACTCTCGCTACTCGTTATAAGTTTGAAATCGCCCTCATAGCCGAAATACATTAAGCCATCTGCCAACATGTCGCGATAACCTTGCTCCGCCTGCTCAATCTGCTCCTGCGTAAGTTGTGTTGATGTAATTTCTGCGTCGCTGAACTTGTAAGTTCTGCCCGCAACGGACACTGCATCCCCATGCGAGCCGTCCCCTTGTCCGCTATCTCCGCCGCCGGCATTGCCGCCATCGATATTGCCGACGCCCGATGATTGATAACTTAATATCATAGTCATCGTTGTACTGCCGTCAGTATCCGTCATTAAAAAATTATTGCCTTCGAGAGTGCCGTGCTCGGTTGAGTTCATCGCCGTCATGGCTATATCGTTGCCGTTCTGCGTATATGTGCCGGTAACAATATTGCCGGGGACATAAGATATTTCAAAAACGCCGTTAGTTCCGAATTTTATATATGCATTTGCAAACATGTCGCAATATTGCGCTTTTAGCTCCTCAACCTCCGCCGCCGTCATGTCTGACGCATCCACTCGTATGTCGGAAAATTTAAATAACTTGCCCGCGACATCCGAAGTTGTGCCGTCGGCAGGAAGATTTTCGGGCTTATCCGCCTTTATAAAATTGACGGTAACGGTAATGCCGCCCATCGTCTGAACTAACTGTAATTTGTTTCCGCTGAGCCTGAAATCAGCAGGCACGCCGCCAACCGTCAGGGTGAGTTCCGAACCGTTCTGCGTATATGTACCGCTTAATGTCGCTCCGCCTATAGTCATTGCAAAGGTATCGTCCGTGCCGAACTCTATCGTCGAGCCGTCGTACTGTTCTTCGACCATGGCGATTATCGGCGGTTCCTCTTCCGCCGACGCGCCCTCTACGGTTACGCTGTCGAACACATAAAAGTTACCCTCAACGCCCGCAACGCCGCAGGCGGCAAATGTCATCGCGGCGATGACTGCGGCTAAAATCAAAGCGACATACGCACAAATTTTTTTCATATTGTCTCTCCTGCCATAATTTTACTATATTATATTACGCGCCGAACGGCAAGTCAATATCGACCAAATATTTTTTTCTCAAAATAAGCCCGCACACAAATAAGCAGTATGATTAATTTTATTTGCGCAAATTGCATTCTGCGGGCTAAATAAGGCGTTAGCGCGGGCATATGATGCGACGAAACAGAGAAATATCCCCCGCTACCGGCGAGCCTTACGCTGGGAAATATGCACTTAAAATGAGCTCCGTTCGGAAAAATAAGTGCTATGCGCCTTTCGCGTTATGTTGCCGCACGCACGGACGGCGAGTACCGTACAGGACAATATGACTTGCGCCTTGCGGCATAAACTATAAATACAACTGCCATGATGCGCCTTGTACGAGGGCATACTCGACTGAAATGCGCCCTGCTACATAAAAACTATAAAATAAAAAACCCCCGCACGGGAATGCCCGAGCGGGGAATTTATGTCAAATATTTAACGCCGATTAAACGAGCTCGATTATAGCTTCTTCGGCGCCGTCGCCGCGGCGCTGGCCGAGAAGGTAGATGCGGGTGTAACCGCCGCCCTGACCTACTTCTTCCTTGCGCTGTGCGTACTTGGGAGCGATTTCGTTGAACAGCTTTTCCATAAGGGGATGCTTTACATCCTTGGTGCGGGCTTTGAATTCAGCTTTCTTTTCGTTGAAGCCCTTGACTTCCTGCAAATCGCGCAGTTTTGCCATTATGGCGCGGCGTGCCGCGAGCTTTTTGGGGCTGTCCTTGATAACCTTTACGGTAACTTCCTTACCCTTGCTGTCGGTCTTTACGACTTCCTTTTCCTCGTTGAGGTCATAGGTCTGGATAGCTTTGGTGATTATCTTTTCAACGTAGGGCTGAAGCTCTTTTGCCTTTGCCTGCGTGGTTGTTATTTTGCCGTACCACAGAAGCTCGGAAGCCTGGTTCCTGAGCATTGCGTTTCTCTGTTCTGACGTTCTTCCTAATTTACCGGGCATGATATTTTAGTCCTCCTTGTTTGATAATGAAAGACCATAGGACTGCAACTTCAATATGACTTCGTCCAAAGACTTTCTGCCGAGGTTTCTCACCTTGAGCATTTCGTCTTCCGTCTTTCTGGTTAAATCTTCCACCGTGTGAATGTTGGCGCGCTTCAGGCAGTTGTACGAACGAACGGATAAATCCATATCTTCGATTGCCATTGCAAGTATTTTCTGCTGGCGGTCGTCTTCGTTCTTTACGAGTATGTCCATATCCTTTATCGTATCCGAAAGATCTACGAAAAGCGAAATATGATCCTGCATGATTTTAGCCGCGAGCGAAACGATTTCCTTTGCGGAGAACGCTCCGTTCGTCCATACCTCCAGCGTCAGCTTGTCGTAGTCGGTATTCTGTCCGACGCGGGTATTTTCCACGTTGTAGTTTACCTTCTTGACGGGCGTATATATGGAGTCGATGGGAATGTAGTCGATAAGTTCGGTGCGGGTATGATCCGCGCCCTTGTATCCGCGGCCGCGGCCTATGGTGATTTCCATATCGATCTTGCCGCCCTCGTCCACGGTGCATATATGCTGGTCGCCGTTGATTATTTCAATTTCTGCGTCCTGCGTGATGTCGCTCGCCTTGACTTCGCAGGGACCTTCCTTGTAAAGGTGAACTACCTTTACATAGTCTTTGTCCAATATCTTGGTCTTGATTGCAAGCGACTTTAAGTTAAGGATAATTTCGGTTACGTCCTCCTTAACACCCGCAACTGCCGAAAACTCGTGCTTTACGGAACCATCCAAAAATCTGATGCCCTGTGCGGCTGCGCCGGGAAGCGCAGACAGGAGTATTCTTCTTAAGCAGTTGCCTATTGTGAGACCGAAGCCCTTTTCGAGAGGTTCGACGACTATCTTGGAATAAGACTGGTCCTCGCTTTCTTCCACTTCGATTTTGGGCATATCCATTTCGATCATAAACTACCTCCTTAACTTAAATTGTGATTACTTGGAGTACAATTCGACAATCATATGCTCGGCAATCTGGCTGTCGATGTCCTCTCTTACAGGAAGTGCTAAAATTTTACCTTCGAGCTTTTCGGGGCTGAACTCGAGCCACTTGGGCATATTTGCAGCCTTTGCAGCCTTTACTGCTTCGAAATATTTGTTGGAAGTTTTGCTTTCCTTGACGGCGATTACGTCGCCTACCTTTACTATATAAGAGGGGATATTGACCTTCTTGCCGTTGACGGTGAAGTGCCCGTGGTTTACGAGCTGACGCGCCTGTGCGCGGCTTACGCATATACCCATTCTGAAAACTACGTTGTCAAGTCTTCTTTCAAGGAGGGAGAGCATGTTTTCACCGGTTATGCCCTTCATGCGGTCTGCTTTTTCGTAGTATGTTCTGAACTGTCCTTCCTGAACGCCGTAGATACGCTTAACCTTCTGCTTCTCGCGGAGCTGCTGGCCGTATTCGGAAACCTTCTTTCTGCCTGCACCGTGAGTGCCGGGAGCTACGGGACGTTTTTCAAAAGGGCACTTGCCGTTATAACATTTATCGCCCTTCAAAAAGAGCTTTGCGCCTTCTCTTCTGCAAAGGCGGCATTTTGCTTCTCTATAAGTTGCCATATTCTGTTTCTCCTCCGATTATACTCTTCTGCGCTTGGGGGGTCTGCAACCGTTGTGAGGGATGGGCGATACGTCGCTGATGAGCGAAATTTCAACCTCGCAAGCCGCGATTGCGCGGATTGCGGATTCTCTGCCCGCTCCGGGACCCTTTACATATACTTCGACCGAGCGAAGTCCGTGTTCTTTTGCCGCTTTAACAGCCGTTTCGCATGCCATCTGAGCTGCGAAGGGCGTGCCCTTTCTGGAACCCTTGAAACCGAGTGCGCCTGCGCTCGACTGTGCGAGTGCGTTGCCCTGCATATCGGTTACGGTTACCAAAGTATTGTTGAAGGATGACTGAATGTGAACCTGACCTTTGTCAACCTTTTTAAGCTCTTTGCGCTTTCTGGAAACTGTAGTTCTTTTAGTTGCTGCTGCCATTGATTAAGTCCTCCCTATTACTTTGCGCCCTTCTTCTTGGCTACCGTGCGGCGGGGACCCTTGCGGGTTCTCGCGTTTCTCTTGGTGGACTGGCCGCGTACGGGCAATCCCTTTCTGTGGCGGATGCCGCGGTACGAACCTATTTCCATGAGGCGCTTGATATTGAGCGATACTTCGCTGCGGAGTTCGCCCTCAACTCTGTAATTGTGGTCGATATATTCACGGAGCTTGGATACTGCTGTTTCGTCGAGATCCTTTACTCTCGTGTCGGGGTTGATACCGGTTGCGGCGAGTATCTTTTTGCTCGTCGTAAGACCGATACCGTAAATGTAGGTTAAACCTATTTCTATTCTCTTTTCTCTGGGTAAATCTACACCGGCAATACGTGCCATAACGATTTATTTCCTCCGTTTGATTTTAAAAAAATATTACTTATGTCAACCGCGCGGCGTATCCTGCGGCAAATATTGTGGAATGAACTGCATTTGCGCCGCCGAAATTATTTTTATAATTAAGAGTTCCGTCGCACAAAGTACGGCACTATCCCGCTTTCAAAGCGAAATCAGCTCTGTCATTATAAACGCGAAAAAAATACTTCTGCGCCCGAAGGCACATTAAAAATTACCCCTGGCGCTGCTTGTGGCTCTTGTTCTTGGAACAGATAACCATTACTTTGCCGTTTCTTTTGATGACTTTGCACTTGTCGCACATAGGCTTTACTGAAGGTCTAACTTTCATAATTAATCTCCTTTTTTGTGTTTTCCGGCGGGAAGGTTAACCCTTGCTGCGCCAGGTGATTCTGCCTTTGGTCAGATCGTAAGGACTCATTTCGAGCTTGACTGTGTCGCCTTCTATAATTCTGATATAGTTCATGCGAAGTTTGCCTGAAATGTATGCCGTGATTACGTAACCGTTAGAAAGCTGTACTTTGAAAGTGGCGTTGGGCAGGCACTCTATTACCTTTCCTTCCGCTTCAATTACATCGTCCTTAGACAAATTGTTTTCCTCCGACTTTATTTTTTACTTTGCAGATACTGCTTTATGGCGTAAGCCAGAGCGCAGTCGTCCGCACTGCCGTTTGAAATATCCGCACCGAATTCCGCCGCCGTGCGGGGCGTTAATATAAGGTGCTTTAAATTTTTCCGTTTGGGACAACTCAGCTTTTTGCGGTTGCCGTCCGCTACGAGCACGAACTGCGGCGAAACCACGCTTATGACGGCGTAGGTTGTGCCCTTGTCCCTGCCCTGCGCACTCACGCAAATTGTGCCCTCTCGGGGAGTCTTAACTTTCATTTTGCACCCTTAAAGGGTAAGAATTTCCACTCCGTCCTCGGTGATGAGCACGGTGTTTTCGTAATGTGCCGACGGCTTGCCGTCCATGGTCGTAACCGTCCAGCCGTCGTCGTGGAACACTACTTTGTAAGTACCCGCGTTTATCATCGGCTCTATGCATATCGTCATGCCCGCTTTAAGGCGCATGCCCGTGCCCTTCTTTCCGTAATTGGGAACGGAAGGATCCTCGTGCATATCCCTGCCGATGCCGTGTCCGACGAGGGCGCGCACGACGCCGTAGCCGTGGCTTTCGGCGTGCGTCTGCACCGCATAACCTATGTCGTAGAGCGGCGTACCCGCTTTAAGTCCCTCGATTGCCTTGAAAAAGCACTCTTCGGTAACTTTTACGAGCTGTCTTTTCTCTTCGGAGACGTCGCCTATCATAAAGGTACGCGCCGCGTCGCCGTTGTAGCCGTTCTTTTCGGCGGTTATGTCAACGCTGACTATGTCGCCGTTTTCTATTATTCTGTCGGAAGGAATGCCGTGTACGACCACTTCGTTGACAGACACGCACGCGCTTGCGGGGAAGCCGCCGTAACCGAGCGACGACGGATACGCTCCGCACGAGGTTATGTAGCGGTAAACCATATCGTCGACGTCCTTGGTGGTCATCCCTGCGCGTATGTTTCTGCCCACGAAATCGAGCGTCTCTTTGACAATCCTGCACGATTCGCGCATGAGCGCGATTTCTTCGGGGGTCTTAGGTTTAATCATTTTATATATTTATCCAGCTCCTTGCAGATGACGGCGAATATTTCGTCGGGCGTGCCCGCGCCGCCGTCAACAGTGAAGAGCTTTCCCTGCGCCCTGTAATATTCTTCGAGGGGCGCCGTCTGAGTGGCGTAAGTGTTCAATCTTGCTTCAACCGTTTCGGGGTTGTCGTCCTCGCGCCTGTACAGTTCCTTGCCGCACTTCAAGCATTTTGTTGCTCCGTTGAGCATGGAAACGTGATAGCTTGCGCCGCACGAACACATTCTTCTGCCGCAAATTCTGTCCATGAGAAGGGACTTATCTACGTCGATGTTTATGCACAGATCGACGCGCGCAAAGCCGTCGAGCTGCTGAGCCTGGAATATGTTGCGGGGGAAACCGTCGAGCATGAAGCCCTTGCCGGTCTCGCCGTTTACAAGCCTGTCTTTTACGAGTTCGCAGGTTACTTCGTCGGGAACGAGCTCGCCGCGGTCGATATAGCCTTTGGCTATCTTGCCTATCGGCGTGCCGCCCTTTATGTTAGCCCTGAATATATCGCCCGTCGAAACGTGCGCAAGTCCGTACTTTTCCTCGATGAGCTTTGCCTGCGTACCCTTGCCGGCGCCGGGAGCGCCGAGTAAAACAATGTTCATTTTACGCCGCCTTTTGTGTTCTGATTATTTGAGGAAGCCTTTATAATTCTTCATCATAAGCTGCGACTGCAACTGTTTGTCGAGCTCGAGCGCTACCGATACGACGATGAGGATACCCGTCGTGGAGAATACGCTTATAAGGTCCGTTCCCCAGCTGAGCGCCGTGGCGATTATGCCGAGAATGGAAGGTATGAATGCGACGAGCGACAGATATATTGCACCGAACAGCGTTATTCTGCCGTTTATTCTCTTGAGGTAGTCCGCAGTGGGTCTGCCGGGGCGGATGCCCTGAATGAAGCCGCCGTTCTGCTGTATCGTTCTGGATACGTCCTCCGCATTGAACTGCATGGACGCATAGAGGAACGAGAATGCAAAGATAAGAAGGCACAGAACAACCATGTATATGAGCTGACCGTACCAGTAAGGCGACGAACCGGAGAACCAGTCGGTTACGCCCGTTTCGAACGTGCTGCCCGGCCAGAAGAGGCTGGCGAGCATTGCGGGAACGCTTATGAATGCGAAGGCGAAGATGAGGGGCATTACGCCGCCGCCTGCAATTCTTAAAGGAATTACCGACGACTGACCGCCGTACATCTTTCTGCCCTTGACCTGCTTTGCGTACTGAACGGGAATTTTCCTCTCGGAGAGGTCAACCGCAACTATTGCGGTGAACTCGATTATCGTGAGGATAATGAAGCCGAGGACTTCCCATAAAACTGCGGGGGAACCGGTGAACGCTTCGGTAAATTTGGATACGAGCTGCGATCCCGCCGTAGAGATGATGCCGACAAAGATGATGAGCGATATGCCGTTGGATACGCCGTATTCGGTAATTCTTTCACCCAGCCACATAACGAGCATTGCGCCCGCGGTATAGACGACGGTGAGGAATATGCCTGCTACCCAGCTTGCGCCCGTAGTGCCGATAGCCTGTTCGCCGAAAAGGTGAAGCTCTATCGAGTCGCCCTGAATACCGAAGTTGACGATTATGCCGACTGCCTGAAGTATGGCGAGGATAATCGTAACGTATCTGGTAATCTGAGCTATCTTCTTCCTGCCCTCTTCGCCCTGTTTGGAGAGGTTTTCGAGGTAAGGAATGCCTACGCTTAAAAGCTGAATTATAATGGAGGCGTTAATATAGGGGCTGATGCCCAGCGCGAACAGCGTGGCGTTTGCGAGCGAACCGCCGGTTATCGACGACATTATTTCGAGGAACGAAACGTCGTTTATCTGACCGGCGAAGCTCTCTGCGTCCATGCCGGGGACGGGGATGTAGCAGCCCAGACGGAATACGAGCAGAATGAGGAGGGTTATCCAAATCTTCTTGCGTATTTCCTTGTTTTTAAAACAATTTTTTATTGTTTCAAACATTATTGGCTCTCCTTCGGCGCCGCGCGCGGCGCCTGCGTCTGATTAATTATACAATCTCGGCTGTGCCGCCCGCCTTTTCGATTGCTTCCTTTGCAGAAGCCGAGAAAGCCGATGCTTTTACCGTGAGAGCGACGGTTACTTCGCCGCTGCCGAGAACTTTGAGGCCGCCGTTGTTCTTTACGTTCTTCGCAAGCGAATTTTCAACTACATAGTCGTAATCTACAACCGTGCCTGCGGGAACGGAAGAAAGCTGCGAAAGATTGATAATCAAATAAGACGTTGCCCACTTGTTGTGGAAACCTCTCTTGGGGATTCTTCTGTGGAGGGGCATCTGACCGCCTTCGAAACCGGGACGTACGCCGCCGCCCGAACGCGCCCACTGACCTTTATGACCCTTGCCGGACGTCTTGCCCTTGCCAGAGCCTATGCCTCTGCCTAATCTCTTGGGAGAAGTCGTTGCGCCCTCTGCGGGCTGTAATGTATCTATTCTCATTGTGCTTCTTCTCCTTAAACTTCTTCAACCTTGAGAAGGTATTCAACCTTCTTTATCTGACCCATATTAGCGGGGGTCGCTTCGAGGGTCCTGGTCGAACGGATTTTTTTAAGTCCCAACGCTTCTACAGTAGCCTTTATGCTCTTGTTTTCGTTGGATACGCTTTTAATCAACGTAATCTTTACCATAACGTCCTCCGTTTAGCCTAAAATTTCCTCTAACGCCTTGCCGCGTGCGGCTGCAACGTCTTCGGGAGCTTTGAGCGAAACCAGACCTGCAACGGCTGCCTTTACGCAGTTGATGGGGTTGTTGGTTCCGTGGGATTTTGTACGTATATCCTTTACGCCTGCAGCTTCCATCACGGCACGCACGGGACCGCCTGCGATAACGCCGGTACCTTGTGCGGCGGGCATCATGAGCACGGAGCCCCTGCCATATACGCCGATGACGGTGTGAGGAATGGATGTATCCTTCAAGTTGCACTTGGTAAGGTTGCGCTTAGCCTGTGCGGTAGCCTTTTCGATTGCTTCGGGAACTTCCTTGCTCTTTCCCATGCCGTAGCCTACCGAACCCTTGCCGTCGCCGACGACAACCAGCGCTGCAAAGCGCATGTTGCGGCCGCCCTTGACGGTCTTGGTTACCCTGTTGACCTGGATGAGCTTTTTGATGAAGCCGTCATCCTCGTCTCTTCTTCTGGGTCTTGAATCTCTTCTTTGCGTCCTTTCTTTCTTTTCTTCCATACCTCTGCTCCTTAGAAATTAAGTCCGGCTTCTCTTGCGCCGTCGGCTACTGCCTGTACGCGGCCGGTATAAAGGTAACCGCCTCTGTCGAAAACAACTGCCTGAATGCCCGCCTTGATTGCGCGCTCGGCTGCTTTCTTGCCTACGACTTTTGCCGCTTCGGTTTTGGTCATATCCTTGATTTCCGCCTGAATTTCCTTTTCCATGGTGGATGCAGAGCACAAGGTTACTCCCTTTACGTCGTCGATGACCTGAACATAGATGTGGTTGAGGCTGCGATAGACGTTAAATCTGGGTGTCTGCGCCGTGCCGGAAATCTTTTTGCGAACTCTTACGTGACGGCGCTGTCTTTCCTTATTTTTATCGATTTTGCTTATCATGATATCTCCTTGAAAAATGTGAGCAATCCGCCGCTCGCGGCGGCGCGTCCTTCGGATTGGGCAACTTCTATTCCGCGCCCGGAGAGAACGCGGTTTCAAAGTTTAAGCCGCGGCTCTACGCCGCATATCCGAAATTATTTCTTGCCCTTGCCGCCCGTCTTGCCTTCCTTGCGCTCGATTACTTCGTCGCTGTAAGCGATGCCGTATCCGTGATAAGGTTCGGGCGTTCTTATCGATCTGATGTTTGCAGCCGTCTGACCTACGAGGTTCTTATCGATGCCTGCAACAACAATTTCGTTGGGGGTGGGGCAGTTGAGGGTGATGCCTGCGGGCTCTGCAAACTCTACGGGATGAGAGAAACCTACGTTGAGCACTACCTTGTTGCCCTGTTTTGCGACCTTCCAGCCGACGCCGTTGACTTTGAGCGACTTGGTGTAACCCTGCGTTACGCCCACAACCATGTTGTGGAGCAGCGCGCGGTACAGTCCGTGCTTTGCGTCGAGCTCGGGGGAATCGGTCTTTTTAAGTACGAGAGCTTCGCTGCCCTCTACCTTGAAATCTATATCGCCGACCACTTCCTGGGTGAGCGTGCCCTTGCCGCCTTTGACGGTGAGAACGCCGTCTGCGAACGTTACCGTTACGCCTGCGGGGAGCTGTACGGGTAATTTACCTATTCTTGACATATTCTAAATTACCTCCTTACCAGATATAGCAGAGCACTTCGCCGCCTACGTTGGCTGCCTTTGCCTGCTTATCCGTCATTACGCCCTTGTTGGTCGAAAGGATTGCAATTCCCAGGCCGTCCATGACCTTGGGCATATCCTCTACGCCGGCATAGCTTCTGAGTCCGGGCTTGGAAATTCTTTTAAGTCCGTTGATGACCGACTGCTTTTTGCCGATGTATTTGAGCGTGAGCACGAGTTTGCCGCCGAAGCCGTCTTCTACGAGTTTGACGTCGGAAAGATAACCTTCTTTGAGCATGATGTCCGCGATTGCCTTTTTCATGTTGGACGAAGGCACTTCGACGGTTTCCTTATTTACCATAAGCGCGTTTCTGATGCGCGTGAGCATATCTGCGATGGGATCTGTCATCTGTCTGTCCTCCTTTCTTACCAGCTCGATTTCTTTACGCCGGGAATTTCTCCCTTGTAAGCAAGGTTTCTGAAGCAGATACGGCATACTCCGTATTTACGCAGAACGGCGTGGGGTCTTCCGCAGATGGAGCATCTGGTGTAAGCCCTCGTCGAGAATTTGGCAGGTCTCTGCTGCTTGTTTATCATTGCTTTCTTTGCCATATTGTTAATTCTCCTTACTTCTTGAAGGGCATTCCCAGTGCCCTTAAAAGTTCTCTTGCTTCTTCGTCGGTCTTTGCCGTAGTTACGAAGCATATGTCCATACCGCGGATTTTTTCAACCTGGTCGTACTGGATTTCGGGGAAGATAAGCTGTTCCTTGACGCCCATATTGTAGTTGCCCTTGCCGTCGAAGCTGTCTGCGGATACGCCGCGGAAGTCGCGCACTCTGGGAAGAGCGATGGATACAAACTTATCATAGAAGTCGTACATCATCTTGCCCCTGAGGGTAACTTTGATGCCCACCGACATGCCTTCGCGCACCTTGAAGTTTGCGACGGACTTTTTAGCCTTGGTGAGTATGGGCTGCTGACCTGTTATCTGCTTGATTTCGTTTACTGCGAGCTGAATGGACTTGGCGTTATCCTTTATGTCGCCGAGACCCGAGCTGATTACTATCTTGACCAGCTTGGGCACTTCCATGGGGTTTTTATAGCCGAATTTCTTGACGAGCGCGGGTACTGCTTCCTCAGCGTACTGCTGAGCGACCCTGCTTATATATTCTTTCTGTGCCATATTCTGTACCGTCCTCCTTATTCAGCCTCGCCCTCGGCGGTCTCTTCCGCCTTCTTGGCTGCGCGCTTACGCGTACGCTTTTTGGGAGCTTCCTTGACTTCTGCCGCCTTCGCGCCCTTCTTGCCTGCGTATGCCTTGTCGAGAACCGCGCCGCACTTGGGGCATACTCTTACCTTTTTGCCGCCTTCGACGCTGTACTTTACTCTTACGGGTTTGGAGCAGGCGTCGCAGATTACCATTACGTTGGATGCATCGATTGCGCCCTCTTTTTCGATTATCTGCGAAGTTTCGTTTGCTCTTCTGGCTTTTTTAGCCTTCTTCTGAAGGTTTACGCCTTCGACTACCACTTTGTTGTTCTTGGGAGAAGTGGCAACTACTTTGCCCTGCTTGCCCGCGTCCTTACCGGTGATAACCAAAACATTATCATTCAATTTTACGTTCATAGCTCTTCTCCTTTAATTAAAGAACCTCGGGTGCGAGGGAAATTATCTTCATATAGTTCTTCTCGCGGAGTTCCCTTGCAATCGGTCCAAAGATACGCGTGCCGCGGGGCTCCTGGTTGGCGCCTATTATTACGGCTGCGTTGTCGTCAAAACGGATATATGTGCCGTCGTTGCGGCGGATACCCTTGGTGCTTCTTACGATTACGGCCTTGACAACGTCGCCCTTCTTTACGGCGCCGCCGGGGGTAGCCGTCTTTACGGAACATACGATTACGTCGCCGATGTTGCCCGTCTTTCTGAACGAGCCGCCCAGCACCTTTATGCACATAAGCTCTTTAGCGCCGCTGTTGTCTGCGGCCTTGAGCCTCGTCTGAGGTTGTATCATATAAATCTCCTTTTATGTTACTTACAACTCTTATGCGGTATAGGGATGCGTCCTGCCCGATGCGGGCGTTTTACCCTGTACGCGCGGAACTTCGGGGAGCTGCGCGGCTTTAAAGCCGTGCTTCCGCACATACGGCATAAACGGGACGTATCCTTGCCGTGAAACCACGAAAATAATTATTTTGCCTTTTCGATGATTTCTGCAACTCTCCAGTTCTTGTCCTTGGAGAGCTTTCTTGTTTCAACTATTCTGACCTTATCGCCGACGCCGCAGGCGTTTTCTTCGTCGTGCGCCTTGAACTTCGTCGTCTTGGTTATGGTCTTTTTATACAGGGGGTGCTTGCTTTTCTCGGTGATGGCTACGACCACGGTCTTATCCATCTTGTCGGAAACTACCAAGCCTACTCTTTCTTTCCTGAGCGTCGTTCTTTCCATACCTTTCTCCTTAACCATTTATCTGCCTTGCGCGCATTACGGTGTTAACCCTTGCGATATCCTTTTTTACGAGGTTGATGCGCATGGGGTTTTCAAGCTGACCGCTTGCGTGGCGGAAACGTAAATTGAAAAGCTCCGTCTTCAACTCGCTGAGCTTTGCTTCGAGCTCTGCGTCGGTCAAATTAACAAGTTCTTTAGCCTTCATTAGCCTCACCGCCTTCTTCTTTCTTTATAAATTTGCACTTTACGGGAAGTTTGTGTGCCGCAAGACGCATTGCCTCGCGCGCAACGTCTTCGGTTACGCCAGCCATTTCGAACATTACTCTGTCGGGCTTGACGATTGCTACCCAGTATTCGACGGCGCCCTTACCGGAACCCATACGGGATTCGGCGGGATGCTTCGTTATAGGTTTGTGGGGGAATATATCTATCCAGACCTGACCGCCGCGCTTGATAAATCTCGTCATAGCGATACGAGCGGCTTCTATCTGGTTAGAAGTAATTCTGCCGCCTTCCAGGGCAACGAGGCCGTATTCGCCGTAGGCAATCTTGTTGCCCTTGTGCGCTCTGCCTCTTATTCTGCCGCGGTGCTGCATTCTTCTTTTTACTCTCTTGGGAATTAACATTTTACTCTTCGCCTCCGTCCGATATAATCAGTTTCTTAGAGCCGGAAAGCACTTCGCCCTTGTATATCCAGCACTTAACGCCGAGCACGCCGAATGTGGTGTGCGCTTCAGCGAAGCCGTAATCTATATCCGCTCTGAGCGTCTGAAGGGGAATGGAGCCTTCGTGATAGCTTTCGCTGCCGGCGATTTCTCTGCCGTCGAGACGACCGGAAACTGCGATTTTGACGCCCTTTACGCCCGACTTGGCAACCTTGGAAAGCTGCTGCTTGATTGCCCTTCTGTACGAAACGCGCTTTTCGAGCTGCGAAGCGACTGCTTCGGCAACAAGCTGTGCGTCCTGGTCTATCTTGTCTATCTTCTTTACGTTGATGATGATTACCTTGCCGCCGGTGAGCTTTGCAAGGCTCTTCTTTATAACGTCTATTTCGGAGCCGGCTTTGCCGATGAGCACGCCGGGGCGACCCGTATAGATGGTAACTTCTATCTTGTTTGCCGCTCTGACTATCGATATGCTCGAAATAGCCGCTTCGTAATACTTCGACTTGATGAAGTTGCGGATGACGTTATCTTCCTTGAGCTGTTTGCCGAAGTCCTTTTTATCTGCGTACCACTGCGTGCTCCAGGGGGAGATTACGCCTACTCTCAAACCATGAGGATTAACTTTCTGTCCCATTGCTTAACTTCTCCTTTAAATTTCCTTAGCGTCGAGTATTACTGTAATGTGGCTCGTTCTTTTGAGGATTGCGTGTCCGCGACCCTTGGATACGGGCTGCATTCTCTTGAGGTGGGGACCGCCGTCCGCGAACGTTTCGGCAACTACAAGATCGCTCCTGTCCATGCCGAAGTTGTGTTCTGCGTTTGCTGCGGCGCTGAGAAGCACCTTCTTAACCTCATCGCTGCCGCCCTTGTTGCAATAGGTGAGGATTGCCGCTGCGTCTTCGACGCTCTTGCCTCTTATGAGGGCAAGTACGGTTCTTACCTTGTAGGGCGAAATTCTGATATATTTTGCCGTTGCGTAAGGACGTTTATCCTTGGTTGCGGCAATCTTTTCCGTCTTTTTCTTCATATTGCTTGCCATAACTTAAATTCTCCTTACTTCTTGACGGTCTTTGCAGCGTGTCCCTTGAACGTTCTGGTGGGAGCAAACTCGCCGAGCTTGCAGCCGACCATATCTTCGGTGATATATACGGGCACGTGCTTTCTGCCGTCGTAAACGGCTATCGTATGACCAACCATCTGGGGGAATATAGTAGTCGCGCGCGACCAGGTCTTGACGACTTTCTTTTCGCCCGACGCGTTCATCGCTTCGATTCTCGACATAAGCCTTTCTTCATAGTAAGGCCCTTTCTTAACGCTTCTTGACATTTTCTACACTCCTTTTAGTTGATTCTCTTTAAGATGTACTTGGAAGAAGTATTCTTCTTCTTTCTCGTCTTGTAACCGAGAGCAGGCTTGCCCCAAGGCGTCATAGGACCTGCGTGTCCGACAGGGGACTTACCTTCGCCGCCGCCGTGAGGGTGGTCGTTGGGGTTCATGACCGAGCCGCGGACGGTGGGTCTCACGCCGAGGTAACGGGTCTTGCCCGCCTTGCCGAGGTGGATGATTTCATGTTCGAGGTTGCCGACCTGTCCGACGGTTGCCTTGCACTTTACGCTTACAAGTCTCATTTCGCCCGAAGGCATTTTGAGGGTCGCATATGCGCCTTCCTTTGCCATTATCTGAGCGGAGATGCCTGCTGCTCTCGCAATCTGCGCGCCCCTGCCGGGTTTGAGCTCGATTGCGTGAACGACGGTACCTACGGGGATGTCCGCAAGTGCGAGCGCGTTGCCCGCCTTGATGTCTGCGCCTGCGCCGGAGATGACTTTGTCGCCGACGTTAAGTCCGACGGGAGCGAGGATGTACCTCTTTTCGCCGTCAGCGTAAGCGAGGAGTGCGATGTGAGCCGACCTGTTGGGGTCGTACTGTATCGACTTGACCGTTGCGGGAATGCCGTCCTTGTTGCGCTTGTAATCTATTATTCTGTACTTAATTCTGTTGCCGCCGCCGATATGACGAACGGTAATCTTGCCGGTGTTGTTTCTGCCGCCCGTTTTTCTCTTATCGTGAAGAAGGCTTCTTTCGGGCTTATCCCCGCTCAGCTCCGTATAGGTGCTTACCGTCATGAAACGGCGGGAAGGGGATGTCGGTTTATATCTTTTAACTGCCATTTATCTAACCTCCTGTCAGGATAACGAATCGAAGAATTCAATCGTCTTGGAGTCAGCCTTGAGCTGAACGACTGCTTTCTTGTAATCGGGAGTGTAACCTGCGGTCCTGCCCATTCTCTTGAGCTTGCCTTTGCAGTTTATCGTGTTTACGCTTTCAACTTTGACGCCGAAAAGTTTTTCGACCGCCTGTTTGATTTCAATCTTGTTTGCCGACTTTGCAACGACGAAAGAATATCTCTTGTCTGCTATGCCGTCGTAACCCTTTTCGGTGAGAAGGGGTCTTATAATGATGTCCTGAGGTAACATTATTCTCCGTAAACCTCCTCTATCTTCTTGACTGCCGCCTTGGTGAGAACGACCTTTGCGTTTGCTACCACTTCGTAGGTGGAAATCTGTTCCACGGGAAGGGTTGAAAGGTTTTCAAGGTTTCTTGCGGCGAGAATTACTTTTTCGTCTGCCGTATCCATAACCACCACAGCCGTCTTGTCGAGGCCGAGCGCCTTCTGGAATGCAGCCATTTCTTTTGTCTTGCCTTCCGCTACGGAAAGTTTATCGACAACTACGAGTTCGCCGTCTGCAACCTTTTTGGAAAGAGCGGATACGAGTGCGGCAACCTTTGCCTTCTTGTTCATATCCTTAGAGAAATCTCTGCTCTTGGGAGCGAACACGACGCCGCCCTTTATCCACTGGGGAGCGCGTATCGAACCCTGACGGGCGTTGCCCGTACCCTTCTGGCGCCAGGGCTTTCTGCCGCCGCCTCTTACTTCCGTGCGGGTAAGGGTGGACTTTGTGCCCTGTCTTTCGTTGGCAAGTCTCGTAACTACTGCCTGATGAATGAGTTCTTCCTTATATTCAGCTCCGAAAACCTTGTCGCTGAGCTTCATCGAGCCGGCTTCGGTGCCGTCCATTTTATATACTTTAATGCTGGGCATTTCGTAAGTCCTCCTTATTTAACGGTATCGTTGATGGTAACGACGCTGCCGTCAGGTCCGGGAACAGAACCCTTGATGAGTATGCAGTTTCTGTCTGCGTCCACTCTTACCACTTCAAGATTCTGAACGGTAACGTTTTCGCAACCGTACTGTCCTGCCAGGTGCTTGTTCTTGAAAACTCTCGAGGGAGAGCTGTTCGCGCCCATTGAACCGGGCTCTCTGTGCACGGGACCTACGCCGTGGGTTTCTTTAAGGCGATGCTGGTTCCATCTCTTGATTACGCCCGAGTAGCCGTGGCCCTTGGTAACGCCGTGGACATCTACTCTGTCGCCTGCTGCGAACACGTCTGCTTTGATTTCTGCGCCTACGGTGTAAGCGGAAGGGTCGTCCAGTCTGAACTCCCTCAAAACCTTGCAGGGTTCTACGCCGGCCTTCTTGAACTGGCCGAGCTGGGGTTTGGTCAAAGCCTTTTCGCTCGTCTTGTCAAAACCGACCTTCAAAGCGGCATAGCCGTCTTTTTCCACAGTTTTGATCTGGACGACGGGGCAGGGGCCTGCCTCGATGACGGTTACGGGTATAACCTTGCCGTCTGCCGTAAATATCTGGGTCATGCCAGCTTTACGACCGATGATTGCTTTAATCATAATGTTAAAGATCCTCCGATTGATATTTCCTGCGATACCGCGGTTCCGAGTCGCGCCGAACGCCGCAAAGTTTTTGCTGCGCCCGTCGGCACGGGTCCGTAGAGTATCGGTTTAGACTTTATAACTTGATTTTGATATCTACGCCTGCGGGAAGATGAACGGTGTCAAGCAGTTTCGCATTGGGCGTATAGATGTCGATAATTCTCTTGTAAGTTCTCTGTTCGAACTGTTCGCGGCTGTCCTTGTACTTGTGGGGGCTGCGGAGAATGGTTACTATTTCGCGCTCGGTGGGAAGGGGAATGGGCCCCGAAATTTTAGCGCCGCTCTTTTTCATGGTCTCTACTATTCTCGAAGCTGCGAGGTCGACGAGTTCATGGTCGTATGCCACAAGTTTGATTCTGATTTTCTGTCCTGCCATTGTGTACTCCTTTTATACTAACAAAAAAATTTCTTTCTCGCGTGGTCAACTTATCCGTGTGTATCGCGCTTTTTACATCAAAAAACGCCATAAAGATGGCGTAATCGTAATAAAGCCACGGTTAGTCGCAGGGGTCATAGCCCCTACATTTGTCAGCGTAAATTATCTTTTCCCGTAGCTTTGTGGGGAAATTGAAGTAACTTTACGCCTCATCCCATACGCACTTTTTTTCAACACGCTCGACTATTATATAATAACGCCGCCGCCCTGTCAACTGTTTTTTCGGCTCTTTTTGCAGCGTTTTAAGGCATTTTGCGCCCGTTTGACCGTATTTTTGCCCATTTTTCTGCTAAAAGATTATCGGTTGGCTTTATTTGTGTCGGACGAGCCCTTCAACCACAACATATTGACTTTTTTTGCGCATTTTAACCCGATAAAAGGGCAAATTTCGGCACAAAAATTTTTTGAGATTTATGTATAATATTTTCTTATACACTTTATAAAATGTTATATAACAGAATTTTTGTGCGCTTTTAACGCGTTTTTGTGTGAAAAATTGTCATTTATGTTTTTATTGCCTATTTTTGTTACATTTAAGCGCGCGGGCGGCGTCGCGCCCGCGCGCGCCGAATTTTGCGCTTTTTCCCTATTTAAACACCCCCTCAAAAAACTTTCGACGACCGCTTTTCCGCTCCCATTCTCCCCCTTGCCTACCGCTGACTGCCCGACGCAGGGAAGCACCCATCGCCCGCTCTTTCCCTTTGCGGAACAGCCGCCCAGCCGTAATTTTACCCTCTTGTCGTTGCGCGGGAAAGACACATCGCCGCCCGCAGGGTTTACACCACTCGCCGCAGGTTTTGCTCACCACATTACAGACACCCCTGTTGAGGCAAGCGCCTGCCTGAATTCGCGCGAAACGACCGCCCGCCGCAAATTGTCCCCTCTTGCAGTTACGAAACAACCACCTTGCCGCCGCACATTGCCCCTCCGCGGCGCAGTCCCTTTTTAGCCGCATGTTGTCACAGCTCTCGCGCGCACGCGAGCGCGTATTGCGCATGTGCGGCGCGCGCAATTATTAAATTAGAAAAATTAAATAGGAAAATTCAAACAGCAAAATAAAACAATGCAATCGTCAACCGTGCCTTACCGACAACCCGCCATTGCGGACGACCCCTCAGCAACCGCGGGTGCGAAGACAGCTCCGCCCATACGGTACGGGCACTGCCGCGGGCGCATCCTCGCGCCCGCGCCCCGTTGTCCCCCTTCCCCGCCAATTCCGCCGCTGCGCGCAATTTTGCCCGACAAATTCCCGCGATAAAAAAATTATTTAAAAAATTTACCGCGGCGAATGTTTTAAGAGCGCAAAATCGACTTATAATTATAGTGAACGCGGAAGGAAGACCAAAAGCCTTCCCTCCTTAAGTTGAATTTTTCAGCATATAAGGAGATAATTATTATGAAAAACTATTTACAGAAAAGACAGAACAATTACGATTTGTTTGACGCATTCGACGATTTCTTCCGCCCCGTTTTCTATGACGAACAGCGCGATCTGAGAACTAATATAAAGGAAACCGATACCAACTACGAACTTGACGTTGAAATGCCCGGTTACGCAAAGGAGAACATAAAAGTTTCGCTCGAAAACGGTTATCTGACCGTAAGCGCGAAGAAAGAAGCCAAGGAAGAGGGCGAAAGCAAACATTACCTTAAAAAGGAAATAAGCGAAAGCTGCTCGCGCAGCTACTATGTCGGCGAGGACGTAAGCCAGCAGGACATCAAGGCAAAATATGAAAACGGCATTTTGTCGGTCAGCGTGCCCAAGTCGCAACCCAAGCAGTTGCAGAGCCACTTTATCGACGTCGAATAATGACGCTGAAAGCTTCAAAAAAATCGCATAATAATTCAGCCATGGCGGCGGAGTGCGCAAGGCACTCCGCCGCTTGACTTTACTTTAATCAGAGTATAAAATATACACCGAAACTTACGCGGCGCTTAAAGGTCAACCCAAAACAGCGCTTAAAAAATATATAAAGAGGTAATTATGGTTAAAATAGATATCTTTTCAGGCTTTCTCGGAGCCGGCAAGACGACGCTAATCAAAAAGCTGATAAAAGAAGCCTATGCGGGCGAAAAAATTGTGCTTATCGAAAACGAATTCGGCGAAATAGGCGTGGACGGCGGCTTTATGCAGGACGCAGGCATCACCGTGAACGAACTCAACTCGGGCTGCATATGCTGCTCGCTCGTCGGCGACTTCGCAAAGGCCCTCAGACAGGTGGACGAACAGTACAAGCCCGACCGCATACTCATCGAACCCTCGGGCGTGGGCAAACTTTCTGACGTGGCGCGCGCAGTCGAAAGCGCTCACCTTAATGACGCCGTAATAAATTCCATGACCGCGGTAGTCGATGCAAACAAGTGCAAAATGTACATGAAGAACTTCGGCGAATTCTTCAACGACCAGATAAAAAGCGCGGCTTGCATAGTTTTCAGCCACACGGACGTTGCCTCGGAAGAGAAACTTGCGCAGGCCGTAGAACTCGTGCGCGCACAGAACGGCGGCGCAACCATAGTTACCACCGACCTCAAAAAGCTCGACGGCAAGGAAATTCTTTCCGCAATGGAGCACACCTCCACCCTTGCGGAGGAGCTTGAAAAGCTGGCGGCAGAAGCTCACGAGGAGCACGAACACCACTGCCATCACCACGACCACGACGACGAGGACGAACACGAAGAGCACCACTGCTGCCACCACGACCACGACGACGAGGACGAACACGAAGAGCACCACTGCTGCCACCACGACCATGACGACGAAGATGAGCACGAAGAGCACCACTGCTGCCATCACGACCACGACGACGAGGACGAGCATGAGGAGCACCACTGCTGCCATCACGACCACGACGACGAGGACGAGCACGAACATCATTGCCACCACCATCATCACGACCACGAAGGACACCACCACGCAGACGAAGTGTTTACGAGCTGGGGCGTCGAGACGGGCAAGAAGTTCACGGCGCAGGAGCTGGAAACATTGCTCGCTTCGCTGGGCGACAGCGCAAAATACGGCAACGTGCTTCGCGCAAAGGGCATAGTTGCAGGCGCGGACGGCGAGTGGATACACTTCGACTATGTGCCCGACGAAACCAACGTGCGCAAAGGCTCTGCCGCATATACGGGCAGACTGTGCGTAATAGGCGCAGGCATAAAAGAGGACGCGCTTAAAGAACTTTTCGGAGTATAACCGTTCGCGGCATGATATTGTCGCACGAATTGAATTTTAACAGCGTGCGCCGCGCGGCGCACGTTTAATTTGAAATTATGGAAGTTTCGGTATTTTTATTTCTCGGTTTTCTCGAAGCCGGCAAGACAAAATTTATTCAGGAAACGCTCGAAGACCCCCGAATGGAGAACGGCGAGCGCACCCTGCTCATCGTTTGCGAGGAGGGCGTTGAGGAATACGACACATCAAAGTTTGCCGTAAAAAACGTAGCCGTCGAAGTTATCGAAGACAAGGACAGACTGAACAGCTACAACCTCGAATACCTTACGCGCAAGCACAGGGCGCAGCGCATCGTCGTCGAATACAACGGCACGTGGCTTTTGCAGGATTTCTTCGACGCAATGCCCGAAAGCTGGGCGATAAACCAGATTATGACCTTCTTCGACGCGGGCACGTTTTTAAGCTACAACCAGAACATGCGCCAGCTCGTTTACGATAAGATTGCCATGACGCAGATGGTCGTGTTCAACAGGTTCAAGGGCGAAATGAGCAAAGAGGAATTCCACAAAGTCGTGCGCGCAATTTCGCGCAGGACGGATATCGTTTACGAATATATCGGCGGCAAAGCCGAATTCGACGACATAGAAGACCCCCTGCCCTACGACATGGAAGCGCCCGTCGTGGAAATCGACGACAGGGACTTCGCGCTCTTTTACAGCGACCTCAACGAAAACACCGACAAATATATCGGAAAGACGATAAAATTCAAGGGCATGGCGGCAGTTTCCAAAAAAGTGCCCGAAGGATTTATCGTTATAGGCAGATATATAATGACCTGCTGCGAGGCAGACATAGCCTACGACGGCTTCGCGCTCAAGATAAACAATTTAATTTCCGACGTAAAGACAAAGGACTGGCTGACGGTTACGGCGAAAATCGGATACGCTTACAACGCCGTCTATCGCGGCAAAGGTCCCGTGCTCGACGCGATAAAAATAGAAAAAGCGCAACCCCTGCCGCCCGACAAAGCCGTTGCGACTTTCTATTGATCTGATTACTGCGGCATATATTTTTACGAACTTTAAAAACACGGCGGCGCGCTGCAAAATGCAGCGCGCCGCCGCTTTCTTTTTTATCCGCTCTCTGTCCCGCGCCCTTACAGCAAGGCTTAAAAAGCGCCTTTCAGTCAAAACACAAATTTTTAAATATTAAAATTCGAAAAATCCGCCGCGCACTATGCGCGGCGGATCTGAATTTTTCAGGTTATGCAGAATATTACTTTTTGTTGTGATATGTAAGTCTGCGGAAAGTGCCGTCCTCCTTGTGGATGACGATCTTGGCTTCCTGGTTTTCTGCGAGCTTTTTAGCGAAATCGATAGCTTCGAGCTGCGTGGGGAAGAGCTTTATAGCCCTTGCGCCGCCCGCCATTTTAACCTGCCATCTGCCGTCGCTCTTGCGCTTGGAAACGTGATAGGTCTTATTTACAGGCTGTTTTGCCTCCGCCTCGACAACCTTTGCAGGAGCTTCCTTCTGCTCTGCGGGAGCTTCCTCCGCCTTTTCGTCGTCCTCTTCCGCGGGAGCGGGTTCTTCAACCTCTTCCTCTTTCTCTTCTACGGGAACAGGCTGTTCTTCCGCCACTTCTTCAACCTCTTCTTCGTCTGCGGCTGAAGCCTTTCTGCGCTTTACAGCGAGAACTATTATCGTTACTATTATAGCGATGAGAATAATTGCGCCCACGATGGCAATCCAGCCCCACTGAACGAACCATTCGGGTAATGCGGCGAGCATGTTCATATCTTTCACCTCTTATCTGTTTTTGTTTATTAAATTATAAATCATACGCGCGAATATTGTCAAGCGGTTAATTGAAAATCGGCTTTATTAAAAACAGCTGTTCGCCCGCGCATAATCTGCGGCTAATACGACAGCAGTTCGCCATACACTTTTACGGCGAATTTGTCCGTCATGCCCGAAATAAAGTCTATAACCGCCTGCGCGTAAACGACGGGCGATTGAAGCCTGCCGTAAATTTTTTTGTTTTTGCAGCGCGACGAAAGCTCGCAGAGCGCGCTGTCCCTCGGCACCGCCGCGCTGTCGCACAGTTTTGCAAGGTGCGAAGAGAACGACGAACACAGTTCGGGATAATCGACCCCTCGCGATATGACGAAAGCGAGAGTGTCTTCGCCCCTGTACATATCGAAGAGCGCATTGAACAGGCTGTTTATTACCAGCTCGGCATAGCGCTGATAGTGTTCGAAGCGGGGACTTTTGTAAATTCTTCTGTAATTGAAATCTTTTACCGCCCTGAGCTTTTCGTAAGCCTGCGGCGAAAGAACTATTCCGTCGGAGGGCGAGCTGTTGCGGCAGATATCCAAAATCAGCCCGTGCATTATGACGGTTGTATTTACCGCGCCATCCGACTTAGCCATATCGGCGAGCTCCTCTTTGCCCTCCTCGTCTATGAAGCCGAGGGCGAGCGCGTCCTCGATATCCCTGCCGATATAGGCGATTTTGTCGGAAATCTTGACGACGCAGCCCTCCCACGTTGCGGGAGCGTATGCGCCGGGGCTGTCGAAAAGCGATAAATCGATGAGTTCGCGCCGGGGCATGAGCCCGTTTTCGTCCACCTCTCCGCAATGGGAGATTATGCCGTCGCGCACGGCGTAGGTAAGATTGAGGTTGCACAGGTTTTTGAAATTGTCTTCGAGCAGTTCCACGCTGTCCACAAGGCGCAGTCCGTTGCGCTCGTGCCAGAACTTCGCGCCGACATATCTGCCGCTTATCGAAGAAATGACGCTCTCGCCGTAGTGCCCGAAGGGCGCGTGTCCTAAGTCGTGCCCGAAAGATATTGCCTGCGTCAGCTCGTCGTTGAGCCCGAGGTATTTGGCGATGGTGTTGCTCACGGACTCGACGTGGGCGACATGTTCGAGGCGCGTGCAGACGTGGTCGTTATCAACGTTGAAAAAGACCTGCGTTTTGTGTTTGAGCCGCCTGAAAGCCATACTGTGCAGTATGCGGGTATAATCGCGCGAAAAGGGCGAACGTATTTCGTCGGGACGGGAATAGAGTTCGTCGGGGCGCGCAAGCAGAAGCTGCGCGTCCGCGCGGCGGTCGGCGGCTACCGATCTGAATGTATCTCTTGGCATAATTTATTATTATCGGCGCATATATGCGCCCCTTTCAGTTCTGAGCGTTCTTTAATATTGCGGCGATATCGCTTTCGTAGAGCACCTTTGCGTTGCCTTTTGTGCCTCCGCCCGAAAGGGCGCACTTTTTCGCCATTTCCGCAAACTCCTCTTCGGTGGGGTGCACGCCCAACTCGTCGAGGCTGACGGGCATGCCTATTTCGGTCAGGAATTGACAGAATTTGTCTATGCCCTCGCGCGCAATACCCTCGCGCGTTCCGCTGGGGCGCACTCCCATTACGTGAAGGGCGAAGAGATAGAAGCGGTCCAGACAGTCGGCGTAAACGTATTGCGCCCACGCGCGCCAGACGGCGGCGAGCCCCGCGCCGTGAGCCACGTCGTAAAGTCCGCCCAGCTCGTGCTCTATGCCGTGCACCGCCCAGTCTCCGCCGCTGTTGCCGCAGCCCGTAAGTCCGTTGTGCGACAGGGACGAAGCCCACATTATCTCCGCGCGCGCGTCGTAGTCGGCGGGGTTTTTAATGAGTTTTTTAGCGTTTGCTATCACCGTGCGCATGAGCCCTTCGGCGAGAGCGTCGGTTAGCGCCATGTTGCCACCGTTGGTGAAATAGCGCTCCATGGTGTGCATCAAGATATCCGTACAGCCGCACGCCGTCTGATAGGGCGGCAGCGTGAACGTCAGTTCGGGGTTCATAACCGCAAATTTCGGGCGGGCATAATTGGTGTTGCAGGCGCGCTTCAATGCGCCCTCTTCCTTGGTTATTACGGAAGAATTGCTCATCTCGCTGCCTGCGGCGGCAATGGTCAGAACGACGCCCACGGGCATGCACGCCGAAGGCTTTCTCTTTCCCTCGTAAAAATCCCAAACGTCGCCCTCGTTTTTAAGCCCGTAACCTATCGCCTTGGCGCTGTCGATAACCGAGCCTCCGCCGACGGCTAAAATGAAGTCAACGCCCTCGTTTTTGCACAGCTCTATGCCCTCGTAAACGAGCGACAGCCTCGGGTTGGGTCTGACGCCGCCGAGCTCCACCCAGCTTACCTCAGCTTCGCGCAGGGCTGAACGGCAGATGGCGAGCACGCCGCTCCTTTCCGCGCTTCCTCCGCCGAAGTGGAGAAGCACTTTTTTGCATTTCTGCTCCGCGATGTACGAAGCCAGCTTTCTTAAACTTTCTCTGCCGAACGCAACTTTGGTCGGCGCATAGTATTCAAAATCAAACATATTTCCCCCATTATCAAATAACATTGATAATTGAATTATACACCATACTTTTGCAATATTCAATAGCAAGTTGACATATTGCGCGGGCAAAAGTATAATAACTGAAACGAGGTTGCGATGAAAAAGAAGATTTTTGTCATTTTTACAGGCGGCACGATTGGCAGCGCGAGCGCGGACGGTCGCGTAGGGCTGGACGGACAGTCTAGAAAAAAATTAATAGAAATGTATAAGGCGGAGCGCGGGGACGACGTTGAGTTTATATGCTCCTCGCCCGTCAATATGCTGAGCGAAAACGTGGGCAAAGAGCAGCTTTACGCCATACACGACGCCGTAAGGGCATTGGATTTTTCCGCCGCGGACGGCATAATAATAACGCACGGCACGGACTCGCTGTGCATAAACGCGCACTACCTTGCGCTTACGCTGTGCGATATCCCCCTGCCCGTCGTTCTGGTGTCCTCGCTCTATCCTTTGGACGATAAAAGGCAGAACGGACTTATAAATTTCTGTGCGGCAGTCGATTTTATTGAAAAATCGGGCGCATGCGGCGTTTTTGTCAGCTTTGCAAATTGCCCCGCCCGCCCCACAATTCACCTTGCGGGCAGACTGACTTTCTGCGACCAGCTTACGGGCTTTTATCACAGCGCAAAAGACATACCCCTCGCCGAAATATGCGGCGGGAAAGTTAAATTTATATCCTCCCCCCTCAATCCGACCCGAAGAGAGCTTTCAGCAGGCGGCCGAGAGCCAGCAAAAAGAGAGATAAGCGACAGGGTAATGCTCATTACCGCCCGTTCGCTTTTGAATTTTTCACTGTACGACTTTGACAGAGTGCGCCCAGAGGCGGTAATTATTGAGACATATCACAGCGGCACGGTGTGCACCGAGGGCGACGATCTGAACTTTTTGAAGTTTGCCGCATACTGCCGCGAGCGCGGCGTCGCCGTGATACTTGCGCCCATAGACAGCGGGGCGAACGTGTATGCGAGCATGTCCAACCTGCCCGACAACGTAATAACGGCGACGGACGAGTGCCTTGAAAGTGCGATTGCAAAGGTGATGTGCGCGCTGGGCGCGCGCCTTTCGCCCGACGCGTATTTCAAAAAAAATATTGCCTTTGAAAAGCTGAACTTGCAGTCCCCGGAAAAAGGAAATTTATGAGTAAGTCCCTCGAAGAAAGGGCGCTTTAACAGCTGTGCCTGCCGCGCTCTTAATTGAGAGTTGAAAGGCGCTCCCTCCGTTTGCCGAAAGGCTCAACCTTTCCGCAGAGAGAAAATAATATTTCTAAAATAAGAAGCCGCCGCACAGAGAAATCTGCGCGGCGGCTTTCAGATTTTCATTCAAATTTAAACTGTTTATTTCGCGCCGACGGGCAATCACTTCATCTTCCTGCTTTCGTGGCAGCAGAAATAGATTATCTGCCTGTCTTCGGAAAGTTTTGAAATGAGCTTTGCCACGCGGGCGAGGTGCTCTTCGTCGAGGTCGGCGAACGGGTCGTCCATTACGATAAAGGGCGCGTCGTCGCCGAAGATGTTATCTACTAGCGCGAGGCGGAAACAGAAGGCGACTACCGCGCGCTGACCGGATGAGAGGTGCTCGTCCGAACGGGTTTCGCCGCCGCCTTCGTAAGTTATGGCAAAATTCCTGTCCATATAGACCTCGCCGCCGAGCACGCTTTTTAAAGCCTCGGCGTAGGAAGCGAACCTGTCCTTTATGGGCGCGACGTATTTTTCGTTGAGCGAATGTTCGGCGAGCTTTAAAAACTCCGTCGCCGCTGTGTATGTTTCGTACTTCTGTCTGCAAAGCGCAAGCTCTTCCTGCGCGTTGGAAAGGGCGTTCTGCTTTTCGCCCAGCGTTTCGCAGACCGCTTCGTCCTCAGATATCTCGCGGTTGAGCACAGCCAGACGCCTGCGCAGGGAAGAGAGTTCTTCGGCGCACGACCTGCCCGTCTCGGCAGTGGGGCGCTCCGAAAGTTCGTACTTCTTTTTGAACGCCTCGGCGTTCTTTTCCGCTTCGGCTACGTCGGCAAGAAGCCTTTCGCGCTCGGATATGTCGGCATGAATTTGCGAAGCGGCGCCCGAATAAGACCGACCGCCGAGGTTATAGCGCGTTAAAATGCCGCCCGCGGTCGCCTCCAGCCCGTCGAGCTCGCCTTTGAGCGCGGCAACCGCCGCACGCGAAGCCGAACGCTGATTTTTAAGCGAGGCGTATTCCTCCGACAGGGAGCGTATTTCAGCCAGCTTTGCCTCATCCCCGTCCGCCTGCGGTTTGTATGCCGAAAGGAATTTTTCTATCTCTTCGCCGAGGGCGAAAACTTTCTTCTTCCTCTCTTCGAGGGAAGCGTTTCTTGCGGCGTACTTCTCTTTGAGAGCGCGATATTCCTTTAAATCGTCTCGCAGTCTGCCGAACGCAAAGACGGGCCCTTCGCTCATATCGGCGTTATAGGGGGCGAGGAAACTTTTTATCCGCTCTTCCAGATCGCCCGCCGACGGCGCCGCGTGAGAATTTTTTCTCGACGAAAAATATGTTGCGCCTGCGGCAATGAGGCATGCGGCCGCCGCGCACAGCAAAACTATTCCGACGGGAATAAATTTCAGCGCGAACAGCCCGACCGCGCCTGCGGCGCAGGCGAGAGCGGCAAACAGCATTGCGACAGAAGCCGCTTTGGTCTTGGGCGCGCGCGCGGGCGAGGAGGTAATTTTTTTGTACTCTTCCACTGCGTCGGCGCAATTCTGCATGCCGACATCGTCGGGCTCGCCCGAGGAGAAAATCGCGCATAGTTTTTCGTAATGACTGTCGCTCTGCTCCTCCGCCGCCTTTATGTAAGCCTCGTCCGAGGCGCGTTTTTTCAATTTTTCAGCCATGCCGTCGAGCGTTGCGCCGTCGGGCACATTATCGCCGAAGAACCTTTCCAGCTCTTCAAGGCGAGCCTTTTTGTTTTCGCCGAATGACGACGCCTGAATTTTTGCGTTCAGTTCCGCCGTGCGGGCGACTGCCGCGTTGAGTTCCGCCGCATCCTTTTCCGCAGGCATGCCCGCGGGATATGCGCCTTCGATTTGGGCAATCCTTGCCCTGCCGCGCTCTGCGGCGGCGACAAAATCGTCGTAGCGCGCCCACTTCTGCATGACCTCCGCCATTTTGTTGTGCTCGTTTTCCTGCCGTTCGAGCGAGGATATGCGCGAGTTAACCGCCGAAAGCTCGGAATATCTTGCGTCGAGCGCCGAAGATATCTCGCCTATGGCGGCTATGTCCGAACGGCACTGTTTGACTTTGGCTTCGAGTTCGGCTATTCTTCCCTTTCCGCCGCGGGCTTTTAAATTTTTAGCCGCTTTGTCCAGACTTTCCAAAGCGTCCTCGAACGAAGTTTCGCCGTCGGTGAGGGCGAGATAGTCGTTGAGCTTTGCGTTTATGCCGCCCGTAGAGCACATTTCGCTCTTTTCGGAATTGAAAAAGAGCGTGCGCACAAAGGACTGTTCGTCCAGCCCGAAGACGACTTCGCCTATTTCCCTGCCCGCCGAGAGCGCGGCGGCGAACCTTTCGGAAGGGTAGTTGTTTTCGAACACGCGAGCTTCGTCGCCCGTCGTGCCCGTCCTGGAAAACAGCCTTTCGACGCGGTACAAAGTTCCCTTCCATTCAAAGGTTATGCTCCCGCCGAACTTGCCGCCCGAGAAGGGATAAAAATGCCTGCGCTCGTTGAATTTGGAGCGGGCGGTATCGGTGGGCAGACCGTAAAACATAGCCTTTATAAATGAGGCAAACGTAGATTTGCCCCTGCCGTTGCTGCTGTAAAACTGATTGAAGCCGCCGTCGAATTTGTAGTCGAAGCGGGACAGCGAGCCGTAATTTTCTATATGGCAGGAGATAAGTTTCATAACTCTTCCCCCCTTCCCGCGAGCGCTTTTAGCCCCGCGGAGATTATGCGCGTCTGCTGTTCGGGCGTGAGTTTTGCGTCCGCGAGCACCGCGCGTATGAATTCGCCGCGTATAGACTTGTCCTCGGCTAGGGCGGCGGCGTTTATCTTTCTTACCGTGTTATCCTTTACTGAAACGAAATAGCAAAGGGGCGCAATTTCCTTCTGAACATCGGCGGCAAGGCTGTCGTTGTCGAAATCGACCTCGCCCGTAAGTATGAGCCTTAACATATCATTTTTGCCGACGTTTGCGCAGTCGCGCGCAGCGCGGCAGGCGGTAACCCAGTCGGATATGCCCGTAAGGTCAGCCGTGCGCTCGTAAATCGTGCGGCAGGCAAAGGGATAAAAGCGCGCCCTGACGCCCCCGTCGACTTCGAGGAGCACAAAGCCCTTTTCGCCCGTTTCGTCGAAGCCGCGACCTTCGAGACAGCCGCTGTACGCGTATCGTCCGCGCCCGTCGAGTTTGCCCGTCCTGTACGAATGAATGTGTCCGAGCGCGAGATAGTCTATGTTTTTATCGCGCAGCGATTGAAGGTTAATCTTCCCCGCGCCCTCGGTCGTATCTGTCTGACCGTGCAGCATTACTATGTTTATTCTGTCCGCGTCCAGCCTTAAAGTGGAATAGAGCGAGCGGCAGTTGCCGCGGTCGAGCTCTATGCCGCTCACGCGCACGTTGCCGTAGTCGTAAGACGTCCAGCTTTCGCAAAAAGTTTTAAGGTTGGGAAGCTCTTCGGTATAGCTCTCGCTGCCGTCGTGATTGCCGCGAAGGTATAAAAAATCTATCTGCGGATAGCTCCTTATGAGATTGTAAAAATATTCCTTGTCCTTTTTGAGCGGTCTGTCGCCGTCGAAGACGTCGCCCGACATGAGCACCGCCCTGACGCCGTTGTTTGCGGCGTATTCGACCATCTTTCCGAAAGTCGCGCGCACTTCGCGCTTTCTTTCGTCGCTCTTGTCGCCGGGCAGACGCGATTCCATTTTGGAGCCGAGATGTATATCGGCGCAATGAATGAACTTAATCAAAATTCTACTCCCATGATTTATTAAGCGCGGTCGCGCCCCGCGGCTATGACAGCGCGGCAGTTACCTCGAACAGCGCCGAGGAATTTTGTCTGAAAAAATTCAGCCTTTGTTCGCCCTCTCCTCCCGCGGAGAACGAAACCGAAACCAGGCAGGTCTTTGCCCCTCCCGCCGCCGCGGCGGGAAGCGTTATTACCGCCCTGAGCGCGGGTTGAGAAGTTTCGCCGCCCAGCACTTCGCTCCGACAGGAAAAATCAATATGTTCGCCGCCGTTATTGCCGTTCGCGGGCAGATATGCCTCTGTTACCTCAAAAACGCCGCCATATATTACTTCCGAGGCGACGCTTTCGTCCTCGGGAAAGGTAACGCCCTGCGCATACCCGATTACAATCGTCAGGCGGACGGTGCCGTCCTCGTCGGCGACATTGTTTTCAATCGCCGCGGAGAGGTCGATGACGTATTCCGCCGTCAGCGGGGAAATGCCGTCCTCGTTGCCTCGGGGAGGCGTTACGGACGAAGAGAGCATATTTTCGGCGACCTCCACCCCGTCGGCGGAGACGTATGCGCCGAGCTCGGGCATAATATTGTCCGAAACGACGTAAGCCGAATAGCCTATGGTAAACACGCCTGCGGCGCACAGCGCGCACAGCGCGGCGATTTTTGCTTTCGCGCCCAAACTCCGTCCTCCTTTTGCGCACGAGCACATATTTTATTTTCGCCCGCGGATAATATACATACATTATTATAACACGCCGCGCGTCAAATTGCAACGGCGGAAGCGGGGCGCGGCGCAAAACGCGCCCCTTTCGCCCTCAACGACTAAATCTTTGCTTAAATTATTTATATCGGGTGTTATATAAGGTGCGCCCGCGGGCTTATTTTAAGCCCGCGGGCGCACAGTTTTATCGACAATTTACCGCGCGGTTTCATGCACAAAATTGCGCACAAAATTATGTGCTCACTTTGCGTACAAATGTTTAAAACCTGCTCTTCTGCGTTATAAAATAAGCGTACGGACAGAACCGCTTTTTTAAAGTGCGGCAATAAATTTCCGCGCAGACGAAACTGCGCGGCAAGGGAGGTTAACATGAACGGCAACCGTTTTACACAGAACAGCATCCAGGCTTTGACGCGCTGTGAAAGTCTGGCTGATAATTACGGCAACACGGAAATCGTGCCCGTGCATATACTTTACAGCCTTTTGGATAAAGACGGTCTGATTGCGCGCATTCTTACCCGCTCGGGCACCGATGCGGAAGGACTTTCGCGCTCTGCTTTGGAGCAGATTGAGCGCCTGCCCAAAGTTTCGGGCTCGGGCAGGGGAAACGTCTATCTTTCTTCGGCGGCAAACGCCGTGCTTACGGCTGCGGAGAACACCGCTTCCGAAATGAAGGACGAATATGTTTCGGTAGAACATATATTCCTCGCTCTTCTGGACTGCGACGACAGCAAGATAAAGACGCTTTTCAGAAACTTCGGCGTTACGAAAGAGGCCTTTTTGCAGGGGCTTAAAAAAGTGCGCGGCAACGCGACGGTAAAGAGCGACAACCCCGAAGAAACTTACGAAGCGCTTGAAAAATACGGCACCGACCTCACGGCGAGGGCTAAAAAACACAAGCTCGAACCCGTCATCGGCAGGGACGAAGAGATACGAAACGTAATAAGAATACTTTCGCGCAAGACCAAAAATAACCCCGTGCTGATAGGCGAACCGGGCGTCGGCAAGACGGCGATAGCCGAAGGGCTGGCGCAGAGAATTGTAAAGGGCGACGTGCCCGAAGGGCTTAAAAACAAGACGCTCTTCGCGCTCGATATGGGCGCGCTGGTTGCAGGCGCGAAGTACCGCGGCGAATTCGAGGAAAGGCTTAAAGCCGTGCTCGAAGAAGTTACCCGCTCGGAGGGCGGCATACTGCTGTTCATAGATGAACTGCACACCGTCGTCGGCGCGGGCAAGACCGAGGGCGCTATGGACGCAGGCAACCTGTTGAAGCCTCTGCTTGCGCGCGGCGAACTGCACTGCATAGGCGCAACCACCCTCGACGAATACCGCAAATATATTGAAAAAGACGCAGCCCTCGCAAGGCGTTTCCAGCCCGTAATGGTAAACGAACCGACGGTAGAGGATACCATTTCCATACTGCGCGGACTTAAAGAAAGATTTGAAATTTTCCACGGCGTGCGCATTCACGACGACGCCCTCGTTGCAGCGGCAACCCTTTCGAACAGGTATATCACCGACCGTTTCCTTCCCGATAAGGCAATAGACCTCGTCGATGAAGCGGCTGCGATGATAAGGACGGAGATAGACTCCATGCCCTCGGACATGGACGCCCTCAACCGCAAGATATTGCAGCTCGAAGTCGAGGAAAAAGCCCTTTCCAAGGAAAAAGACAATTTGTCGGTCGCAAGACTCGAAGCGCTTAAAAAACAGCTCGCCGACGATAAAAACACATTTGCCGCAATGAAGGCAAAGTGGGAAGACGAGAAAAAAGCCATTCACGACGAAAAGGAACTCAAAGAAAAGATTGACGCAATGCGCGCCGAAATCGACCTTGCCACAAACAGCGGCGACTTTGAAAAAGCTGCGCGCCTGCGCTACGGCGAACTGCCCGGGCTTGAAAAGAAGCTCGAAGAAGCCAAGGCGCACAACGCCGAACGCAAGAGCGAACTTTTGCAGGACGAAGTTACCGAAGAGCAGATCAACCAGATAGTTTCGCGCTGGACGGGCATTCCCGTCGCCCGCCTGAAAGAGGGCGAAAGGCAGAAACTTCTGCACCTTGCCGACGATTTGCATAAGAGAGTTGTCGGTCAGGACGAGGCCGTAACAAAGGTTTCGGAAGCTATACTCCGTTCGCGCGCGGGCATTTCCGACCCCGCAAGACCCATAGGCAGCTTCCTCTTCCTCGGACCCACGGGCGTGGGCAAGACCGAGCTTGCAAAAGCGCTTGCAGAAAACCTTTTCGACGACGAAAAGAATATAATAAGAATTGATATGTCCGAGTATATGGAAAAGTTCTCGGTATCCCGCCTTGTAGGCGCGCCTCCCGGATACGTAGGTTACGAGGAGGGCGGCACGCTCACCGAAGCGGTGCGCAGAAAACCCTACTCCATTGTGCTTTTCGATGAAATCGAAAAAGCTCACCCCGACGTATTCAATATCCTCCTTCAGATACTCGACGACGGTCGAGTTACCGACTCGCAGGGCAGGACGATTGACTTCAAGAATACCATAATCATTTTAACTTCCAACCTCGGCTCGCAGATTATTACCGAAGGCATAGTCGGAGGCGAAATTTCCGACGAGGCGAGAAAACAGGTTCAGGGCGTTTTAAAGCAGTCCTTCCGTCCCGAGTTTTTAAACAGGCTGGACGAAATCATTATGTTCAAGCCCCTCACCAAGGAGAACATCGGCGGCATTGTCGACATTCTGCTTAAAAAGCTCAACGCCCGCCTCGAAGGCGAAAACATTTCGCTCGAAGTCAGCGCAAAGGCAAAGGATTATATCATCGAAAACGGCTACGACAACATTTACGGCGCGCGCCCTTTGAAGAGATATATTCAGTCTCATATTGAGACGCCCATCGCGAGATATATCATAGAAAAGAACCCTCAGCCCGGCACGAAACTTGTGCTCGACGTTGAAAACGGCAGTCTGCAACTCAACGGTCCTTCCGCATAAAGCAGAGCCTGCTCAGATAAAGGCGTTCAATTCTTAAATGAGCGGATAAATTGCAATAAAAAGCGGTCGGACGGCACATATGTGCCGTCCGACCGCAATTTTTTTGTCCTCTTCCCTTCGTTTTTGTCGTTATGCCCTCCTTAGGATTGCCCCGCACATATGCGCCCGAAAAGCGCGCAGGGCGCTTCTACAAAAGACAATTTTTTATCATTATTGACAAAATAAACCTGTGATGGTATAATTTTTAAAGCATATATATTTTAAGGGGAAGAGAGAACATGAACAAAAAATTAGCCGCATTCTGTCAGGCTTACGGCATGACGGTTGACGGAAACCTTGCCAAAGGTCAGGTAAAGGGCTTTGAAACCACCCTTCTGTGGGAAAAATTCGATATGCAGTGGCCGGTAAAAATTCACATATCCGCATACGCGAACGACGAACAGAAAAAGCTCATTTTAGCCGAGATAAGAAAACTTGCCATACCTTACAGCTCGGCGTCGTTCACCCAGTACGGACTGCTGCTCGGATACAACGACCCGTTTACGGTAGGCAGGCTAATGAAGAGGCTGCCCGCGGCGACGGATGCAATATTTGCGATAATGACCGAACAGGGCGCGCGCGGCTCGGGCTTCTGCCCCGTGTGCGGCGAAGTATTCGAAGGCAAGGAGAACAAGCAGTACACCATAGGCAAACTGCCCGTTACGCTGCACTGCGAGTGTGCGAGCGACATTAATAAAGTTATTGAAAATCAGAACGCAGAATTCGACGCCGCGCCGGACAACTATTTTAAAGGATTTTTAGGCGCGCTGGTCGGCTCGCTCGCGGGAGCGGCCTTCGCCATACTCTTATATATCGCAGGCTTTGTTTCGGCAATTTCTGCCGTAATAGCCATGGCGGCGGGCACATTCCTCTACCGCAAGTTCGGCGGAAAGCCCAACAAGGTTATGATTGCCATTGTTACGGTAACCTCCCTCGTCGTTCTCGAACTTGCAATCGTGGCGATATACATTGTCGCTTCGGGAATTGCCGCGGCGCAGGCGGGCGTGCCCATGTCGCCGACAGACGCATTCTGGATGCTTATGACTGACGCAGAATTTTCGAGGCTGTTCTACACCGACCTCGCACTGACCTTTGTCTTTGCCCTCGTCGGTGCCATAGTCGAAATATTCTACCTGTTGAGGCAGATAAAACGCGAAAAGACAATAAAGTAATTGAAAAAGCCCCGCGGCACAGCCGCGGGGCTTATTTTAAAGCGTGGCGCAAGGAAGTTTTCCTTGCGCCACGCTTTTATATTCTTTAACTAAAATCAGACTGCAATGTGCGATTAAATAAGACCTATTAAAAGCTGGGTGCCTATAAGCACGAAGAGGAAGGAAAAATTGATTGCGCTGAAAAGTCCTATGTATCTTCCGAAATGTCCGTCGCCGAGAGATCTGTACTGATTGAGCGTGATGAGGCTGGCGAGCGAGGCTATGGGCGTTCCCAGACCGCCTATATTGACGGCGACGAGCAGATTTGCGTAGTCGGTGGTAAACCTCGAAAGGAGCACGGACGAGGGCACGTTGCTTATGCACTGGCAGCACGCCACTCCCATCAGGAGGGGCGAAGCCGCAACGGCAGCTGAAAGAAGCTGCTGAACGGCGGGTATCCTCGCCATATTGCCCGCAAAGACGAAGAACGCGCAGAAGGTTAAAAGGAGCGCATAATCGACTTTTAAAACGGCGTGCCAGTCGAGCGCGAGCACCGCAAGAAACACAGCGAGCACTCCCCAGTAATAGGGGAAAAGCCTGAACACCGTGCATATCGACAGCACGAAAAGCAGCGAATAAACTATCGTGCGCCACAGGCAGGGAGCGGACGCCGCGGGAACGACGAGCTTTAACTCCTCCTTCTTTACGAGGAGGCAGGTAAGAACTATCATTACGAGCGCAACGCCGAAGGGCACAGCCATTATGGCGAAAAACTGACCCGTGGGAATATTGTAATACGAATACAGATAGAGGTTCTGGGGATTGCCGAAGGGCGTGAGCATTCCGCCGAGGTTGGCGGCGACGTTCTGCATTACGAATGTGAACGCCATATGCTTCTGCTTTCCGCAGCTTTTAAGGACAAAATAGCCGAGGGGCAAAAAAGTTATGAGCGCCATATCGTTTGCCAGTATCATGGAAGCGACGTATGTAATCATTACGAGCGCTATCACCGCGTTGCGGGTGTTGCCCATATGTTTTACTATCGCGCAGGCTATGTATTCGAAAACGTGAATGTCGCGGAAGGCGCAGACGACTAAAAGAGTGCTGAAAAGACAGCCTATCGTGCGCCAGTCGAAGTAATCGGCATACTCCGCGTCGAAGGGCACGAATATGCAGGTTATTGCCGCCGCGATGAGGGCTATCCACAGCACCATGTTCTTTAATATGAATTTTTTGAAAACGGGCGCCGAAACGGGGCGCGCAACCACCTTATACATAGCAACTATTCTATGCCCGAAAAATGCAAAAAGCAAGCGAATGAAACAACTTTTTTGCCCCGAAACGCGCTTTTTTGCTTTTTTACACCCTTTGGGCGAAATTTTCATAAATCCAAGGCAAACTTTTTGCGGTATTGCCCATTATTTTTGTTCTGTCGCCTTATATAAACGCTTTTTCATTTAATTAAGCGTTGTTCCGTGCAGCGCAAAAAAATTTTTATATATCAACCAAGCGCCCATATATTGCGCGAAGCGCAGAAATACCCTCCCCCCTTACCTTGCACGAATGCAGATAATATTTGTGCCCAGATAAAAAACGGAGCGCGAGCGGGAAATTTGTTTAAATTCGGGGAGCAATATAATTAACAAAGCATGCTTTGCCGCACGGCGGTCAGAGCTATGGCTTGCAAAATATCTGCAAGGATTTAAACCGTGAAAAAAATTATTTTACTTGTGATTTTTTAGCGCAAATCAAGCACTTAATTTTATAAAATGAGCAAAAAAATCTGAGGTGAAATATGAAAAAAACTGCTTCCCCCGCTACTGAAGAACCCGCCTCCGCGACGGGATCCCTTCCCGTGCTGATGTCTTTGGCATCGCTTTTGCTCACGCTGATATCTCTGCTTGCGCTGTGCTTTGCGCCCGTATTCCATGCAGATCTCGGCGATTATACCCCCGAAACCGAGGAAGAAATCGATTTGATAATAACCATGGCTCCCGACCTTGAGCAATATAAGGATAAAGGCTTTTCCGTCGATTATTCTTTTATCGATTTTACTAATGATTCGAATAAAGAAGGCGACTTAAAAAAGGCTATCGAGAACGAAGATTTAGCCGCAATCGCCGAGGCTATGGAGGGAAGAGGCGCTTACTCTGCCGCAATATCTGCATTATCCATACGCGAATATTATGATGCTTATCAGGAATACATGTCGCAGGTGGCTGCAGGCAACGACAGCGCCCGCGCTCCCATTTTTGAAAGGCACGGCGAATACTACGAAAAAGTCAATAACGCCGGCGTACTGACGTTTATCATACTCATTTTTATGGGAATTGCCGCCCTTGTGGAGATTATAATATTCCTGCGCGGTCTGGCAAAGAAAGTTAAACGCACTTCGCTTCGCAAAAACGGCATTTTCATCTTTTCAATTATCCTCACCGTTATGCAACTGTTGCTCATTGTGTTCAACTTGGTAAGCGGCGCGGCGCTGAACGGATTTATCGCATTGCCTCTCGTACTCGCATTGCTCGGCATTGCCTGCCCCGTCGTCGCCGTCGTTATCAATAGCCGCAAAGCTCAGCATAACGCCGCTAAGGAATAATTTATTCGGCATTGAACTTTTTTGTGAATATATAATTCCGTCAACAAATCACTCATCCTTTTAACATAATATGCTATCGTAAAGAGAGCGGCGGCGCTTTACAGCGCCGCCGCTTTCCTTGCACACAGATAAGAACGACAAAACAGCCGTTCATATGCACGGCTGTTTTGTATTATTACCTTTTAATCTGTCAATTACCATACAACGGGCGTTTTGCCGTCAGTGTCATAATGCCAATAATTGCCGCTTCCCGAGGGCTGAATCTGGCTATAATAATATTTGGTCGCGTCATTAAATCCATAATTGGATTCACCTATGATTACCTGTTCCCACTCGTCGGCATTTCCGCAATAATATATATCTTTGATATCAAAGCAATAGTAGAACGCGTCATTGCCTATATTCAATATGCTTTGGGGAAGTATAATTGTATTTAGAGCCTCGCAAGATTGGAATGCTTTATCTTTTATAGTCAGCACGCCTTCGGGAATGACCAGATTTTTCAGTGCACCGCAGAAACTGAATGCGCTCGTTCCGATAATTTTAACGCTTTGGGGAATTGTCAGCCTCATCAGACTGTAACACGAACCGAAAGCACTTTCGCCTATGGAATTTACACCTTCGGGTATGTCAATACTTATAAGCGAGCTGCAACCGTCGAAAACTCTGTCCTCGATGATAGTCATATGAGAAGGTAACTGTATGTTTACGATAGAATAACACCTATAAAATGCGCTTTGCCCTATCGTCAGAACACTATCCGGGATAGTAATATTTGACAGTGCATTACAGTTCGAGAATGCACGCTTACCGATACCCGTAACACCATCCGCAATAGTAACTGTCTTTAAAGAATAGCAATTTTCGAATGCGCTGTCAGAAATTACTTTTACTCCGCGCGGAACAGACACCTCGGTTATCGCGCTGCAGCAGAAAAATGCTCCTTGTCCTATATCTGTAAGGCTTGATGGAAGAGAAATGCTTATCAGGGCATCGCACATGCTGAAAGCATAACTATCAATCACCGTAAGTCCTTCGGGCAGCGACACTCTGATGAGCGAAGTACAACCTTCGAACGCGTTCGCACCTATCTTCTGTAACCCCTCGGCGATAGTTACATCAATAAGCAAAGTGCACCCATAGAACGCGCCGTTACCTATGGAAGATACACCCTCAGGTATGACGATATTTGTAAGCGCACTGCAATTTTTAAAGACATAATTTCCAATGGTCTTCAATCCCGCAGGCAAAGTTATGTTTTTAAGCGCGGTACAACCTGAAAACGCACTGGAATTTATCGTATTTACGTCTGCGGACAAAATCACGTCGGTAAGCGCATCGCAGTTTTCAAAAGCATCAACGCCGATTGTTTTAATTCCGCCGGTAATATTGACGCTTGTGAGCGAATCGCAATTACTGAACGCATATTTGCTGATTTCTGAAAACCCGCCGGAAATTTCGAGCGATGTAAGTAGACTGCCGTTTAAATAAATCTTTTTTGCTAAATTTACAGGGTTGGCATCTGCATCTCCGAAAGTTATGCCGCACCACGCAGCTAAATCCGTTATTTCGACCGCCGACAGCGCATTGCAATTTTGGAACGCCGAAGGTCCTATTTCTGTTACGGACGAGGGAATGGATATTTCAATTAAAGACGTGCAGCCATTGAACGCCGTATAGCCGATTTTTTCCAACCCGGAAGGCAAACTAACCTCCGTCAACGCCGTACAACGCGAAAATGCCTGCGCGCCTATCGATGTAACACCTTCGGGAATAGTTACTTTTGTTATTATGGCGTTATTTGAAAAAGCTCTTTCAGCAATCTCGCGGACGGGCTTGCCGTAATAAGAAGAAGGAATTACAATTTCTTCATCTGTATTTCCGTCCGCTACTCCTTCAACTACATAATAGCTTAAATCCTTGAGCGAAAAAGTCAGCCCATAATTATTTGCTTGATAGTATCCGCATATAGTGCATGCATTACCTTCTATATTATGAGGTTCGGTCTGTTCATTGTTGCAGACCGAGCACATTCTGACGTGATAATTATCATCCTCGATTTCCCACTCGCCCCAGTCATGTCCTACCGTAACTGTTGTTTGAGTATCTTTTTCGTGGCACACGCTGCATTCGCGTTCTTTTATTTCGTCCTTCGTACAAGTCATTTCCTGCACGGTTTTCCAATCGCCCCAGTCATGACCCGTCGCAGCAATAATCACAGAGTTTTTATCTTCAATTTCGTTTTTACCCAACGCATCGGTGAAATATTTCCCGCAATCGTCGCACATCCAGTACGAAATGTTGCCTGCTTCTTCGCACGTCGCATCATTTGAAGCCACTTTGTGCATTTCGTGAGAATGTGCATTTGTATTGTTGCCCGAATTTGCTCCCAAACCCGTACACGCAATGAATATTGCCCCGCATGCAAGCGTTATTGCACTAAAAAGTAACAAAAGCAGTTTTCTTTTCATAATATCCCCCCCTCATGATAATTGTTTAATTAAACAAAACAATTTAATTCATTACTTTTCATTATTATAATTACTTTGGTTAATTTTGTCAATACGTAAAATTTTAATACATTTTTTACATATGCTGCTATGAAAAAAGAGCCGCACTGAGGGTGCGGCTCTTTTAGCGTTCAATTAAGTTATATAGTTAAATTACTGGGGCTGTTTGCCGATGTAAGCAAGGATACCGCCGTCAACGTAGAGGATATGTCCGTTTACTGCGTTGGAAGCATCCGAAGCGAGGAAGACTGCGGGAGCAGCGAGCTCGTCAGCTTCGAGCCAGCGGCCTGCGGGCGTCTTCGAGATGATGAAGGAATCGAAAGGATGACGCGAGCCGTCGGGCTGGCGTTCGCGGAGAGGCGCGGTCTGAGGCGTTGCGATGTAACCGGGGCCTATGCCGTTGCACTGAATGTTGTATCCGCCGTATTCGGAGCATATGTTGCGGGTAAGCATTTTAAGACCGCCCTTTGCCGCAGCGTATGCCGAAACGGTTTCGCGGCCGAGTTCGCTCATCATGGAGCAGATGTTTATAATCTTGCCGTGTCCCTTTTTGATCATAGAAGGGATGACTGCCTTTGCGCAGATGAAAGGCGCGTTGAGGTCAACATCGACAACCTGTCTGAATTCTGCCGCGGTCATTTCGCACATGGGAATTCTCTTGATGATACCTGCGTTGTTGATGAGGATATCGATAACGCCGATTTCCTTTTCGATAGTCTTAACCATTTCCTGAACAGCCGCTTCGTCGCAGACGTTGCATACATAGCCGTAAGCCTTTATGCCGTCAGCCTTGTAAGAAGCGAGACCCTTGTCCACGAGCTCCTGCTTTAAGTCGCAGAATGCGATAGTTGCGCCGGCTGCTGCCATGCCTTTTGCGATGGCGTAGCCTATACCGTAGGAAGCGCCCGTTACGAGAGCGACTTTACCGTCCAGTCTGAAATCTTCCATTTTCATAAAATAAAAATCTCCTTATATTGAAGTTTATTGTATTATACCACAACGCTTTAAGGAATTCAACCAAATTGACAGCTTTGCTTTTTATTTTGCCTTTTGTGCGACCTTTCTCAACAATTCGCCCCGCGCCCGACGAGGGCGCGGGGCTGACATAATAATTTGAAGGCATAAAATCTGCGCGCGGCGGGTTACCCGCCGCGCGCAATAAATTTTAGCCTTTAAATATTTTGCCTTTAAAATTTTTTAAATCAGTTTGCGTTGTTTGAGCCTCTACCCGCGTCTTCGCGGTTGCCGCCTTCACCCTGCTGAATGCAATCTTCGTCCCGTTCGCGGTCTCTGTCCTGCCAGCGCTCGGGGAGGGGTTCGCCCTCGTCGAGGTATTCATAATATACGTTGCCGTTTTCGTCGGTGATGGCAACTATTACATAGCGCTCCGCATCCCTGCCCGCGCCCACGCGCAGGCGTATTATTTCGCGGCCGTCAACGGTATCTTTTTCAAAGTAGAAAACATCCGTCTTTCCGTCTTTGTAAGCAGTCATCTTGACTTCCGTTTCGCCGTCTTCATCGAGCTCGTATTCGAACGAACTGCGCTCGGTCAATCTGCCGTTATCATAAATCTTGTAGCTGAATTCCTGCTCCGCCTCGCCGCCGTTTTCGCTTTCGTAGCTCTGCTCGACGAGCATATATCGGCTTTCGCTTATCGTTACGCGGAATTCTGTCTGGGTTTCGGTTTCGCCGTCGCCCGTCTCGTTTTCGCGCTCGCCGCGTATGGCATATTCGGCGCCGTCTATGAGCATGACGCCCTCTATGCTGTAAGTTTCCTCGACCTCGTCTTCGTCCTCTTCGCTTTCGGTGAGAAGCTGGTTGTAGTACATTATATAGCTCACTTCGTTGCCCGAAATGTCCTTGCAGGAAACTATCATCTTTTCGGAATATTCGGGTCTGTCGGAAGTCTGCGAAATCATGCCGAAGCCGCCGTCGCTCAACAGACTTTCAACGAGGGAAAGATATCCCTCCGTCGCCGTCTGAGGCGCTTCGCTCTGCCCGGGCGTCGTCTGGCTTGTGCCGTCGTCGGGCGTCGTTTCAGGCATAGTCTGGGTCGTATCGTCTTCGGGCGTAGTCTCGGGCGCAGTCTGGGTTGTGCCGCCGTCGGGCGTAGTCTCGGGCGTCGTTTCAGGCATAGTCTGGGTCGTATCGCCTTCGGGCGTTACTTGCGTTGAAGCGCGCGTTGCGCCTTCGGGCGTCTTCTGCATTTCGGATATGACCATCGCGGACGAAGCCGCGCTGAAGCCGTAAACAGATTTGGTGGTGGTGAGATAGTCGAACATGTTTGAGCCCTGCGAGCTCTGACCGTTCGTGCACGCCGTGAACACGGTTGCGGCCAGCGATGCCGACAATATTAAAGAAACTATGAGTTTTTTCATTTTTTTACCTCCGCGGTCATTTGATTTTCAATTATACAACAACCATAGCATGGCATTTTGTTGGAAAAATATAAAAAAATTTTTTTGCTTTTTTCGCCCGTATTGACTTGAAGGCTTTTTCCTGCTATGATTTTTTTAAGAAAATATAATTTTTACCAACAATCCACGCTTTGCGATTGTTTATAATATGGAAAGGCTGTATGAGCGACAAACTCGAAAAAAAGATAGCGCTTTTAAAAAACGGAGACAAGCGCGCATTCGATTATATCTATGAGCACACCAACCGCTCGGTATATTTTGCCATACTTTACATAGTGCGCGACAAGATGTACGCCGAAGATATAATGCAGGATACATATATAAAAGCCGTTTCGTCGCTCGGGCAGTACGCCGAGGGAACGAACTTCAACGCATGGATTTGCACAATAGCAAAATCGCTCGCGCTCAACCACCTGAAAAAATACAGGCGGGAAGTGCCCACCGATTTCGACGCCGAAAGTTACAGATACGGACAGACGGAGACTAACACTCCCTTTATTTTCGACGCGGCGGCGAAAGTTCTGCCCGAGGACGAATACACGATTATAATGCTCTGCCACGTCGCGGGATACAAGCGGCGGGAAGTAGCCGAAATGTTAGGCATACCCATAGGCACGGTTACGTGGAAGAACAATCAGGCTCTCGGCAAACTTAAAAATTATCTTATAAAGGAGGGCGGCGCATGAAAGAGAAAGACATAAAAAAACTTCTTGCCGAACAATCGGACAGCATACTGCCCGACGAAAGCATTAAGGAAAATATAAAAAGCAAGCTCGGTTATCAGACCGAAGAGGTTAAAGCCCTGGCGGGCGGCGGAGTTGAAAGACCGCGCGCAAGCCGCAAAACTATGGCGGCGATATGCGCCGCCGCAATGGCGATAATTCTCGCCGTGTGCATAATTCTGCCGTCGGTATTCGGCAACTCGTACCCCTCCTTCCCCACAATTTCGGACGGGGACAACAAATTTGAAGAGATAACCGACGCGCAGTCATTCTACGCCTACGGCGCCGCCTCAGTGGGCAGCATACTCTCTTCGTCCGACAGTCAGAGCGTAGAAGCCGCCACATCAATAATGCCCGCCTCGGGCGGCAATTATGACGGCGGAAGCGGCAACAACGGCGCGGCGGAAAGGCTGGGCGATATCAACAGATATATGGCGCTTGTCGAGAGCCTTTTGAGCGATGGAGCAATTAAGGGCAACGCCGTTGAAAGCGTAGGGGAATACGACTTCGGCATGTCGGTTATACACACCGACCTTCTGGGAAACACCGTAACATATACGATGTATTACGACAAAGAATATGTAGGCGGCGGGACGGACGACGGCGAAACCGAGAGCAACTATTCGATAACGGGCGTTCTCATAGTGGATGACAAAAGTTACCCCGTAGAGGGCACTTACGAAACCGAGACGGAAGAGGAAGATGGCGAGAGCGAAGAGGAAAACGAGCTGCGCTTCAAGGCTTACACCTCCGACGACAGGTCGTCCTATATAGAGGTGCGGCAGGAGACCGAAAGCGAAACGGAAGGCGGCAGCACCGAGACCGAGACGGAATATGTGTATTCGGTTTACAGCGGCGGCAGGCTGGACGAGACGACGGTTATAAAATACGAAAAAGAAGACGACGAGCTGGAAATTGCCATGTCAGTCGAAAAGGACGGTCAGCGCGACGAACTTATTTTTGCAACGCCCGAGGGCGGCGACGGAAAGACCATTGTCGCACGCGGCTTTATAGGCGGAAGGCAGGTAAGTTTTTCCGTGCGCATAAGCGAGGGCAATTATCACTACGAATTTTCCGACGGCTGGAGCGGCGACTTCGGCAGGTTCGACAGGGGCGACGACCGAGGAAACCGACCCGAAAGAACAACTATAAACTTTTTAACGGCCTGATACTGAAAGTTAAAACGCTCCCATAATAAAAGCCGCCCTTCCGCAAAATGCGGAAGGGCGGCTTTTATATTGCTTTTACTTCTTATAAAATTTAATTGCCCGCGGCGAGCTTTTCCTTATGCACCTGAAGGGTGTAGAGCCTGTAATACCTGCCCTTTTTGGCTATAAGGTCTTTATGGTTGCCCTGCTCTACTATTTCGCCATGTGAAAGCACTATTATATTGTCGGCGTTGCGGATAGTAGATAATCTGTGCGCGACTATGAGCATAGTGCCTATATTCATCATCTTTTCGAGCGAGTCCTGAATGAGCACCTCGGTTTCGGTATCGATGTTCGCCGTCGCCTCGTCGAGTATCATTACAGAGGGTTTATGAATTATGGTGCGGGCGAAGGACAAAAGCTGGCGCTGTCCCGCCGAGAAGTTGTTGCCGCGCTCGCGCACGACTTCGTCCAGACCGTATTCGAGCTTTTTTATGAATGGCGCGGCATTGACGTACTCGCACGCTCGCATAATCTCCTCGTCGGAGAAATCTCCGCGCAGGGCTATGTTGCTGCGCACCGTGCCCGAGAACAGAAATACGTCCTGCAACATCTGACCGAAATGCCTGCGCAGGGAAGAAATTTTTATCTTTTTTATGTCCATTCCGTCTATGAGTATCTGACCCTTCTGAATGTCGTAGTTGCGGCATATGAGCGAAAGAATGGTAGTCTTGCCCGAACCCGTAGAGCCGACGAAGGCGACTGTTTCGCGCGCGTTGACTTTAAACGACACGCCCTTCAATACCCATTCGCCGGGGATATAAGAAAACCACACGTCGCGGAACTCTATATCGCCCTTTATGTCCTCCACTTCCACGGCGTCCTCCTCATCGACGACCTGCGGCTGCATGTCGAAGATGGTGAAAATCTTTTCCGCCGAGGCAAATGCCGATTGCAGCCAGTTAAACTGCTCGGCGAGGCTCTGTATGGGGTTGAAGAACTTGGATATGTACATATAGAAGGTTACGACCACTTCGCTCGTTATCGTCTGACCGAGGAAGGAAAAATCGTCTATATATCCCTTGCCGCCGAGATACAAAAGGAGCATGACCGAGGTTATGTACAGCATATACACGAGCGGACGGAATATACCGAACACGAGTATCTGCTGATGTTTAGCCGAGGCGAGTTTTTTGTTCTTGGCGGAAAATTCGCTCATCTTCCTCTTTTCGCGGTTGAAAATCTGGGTGATTTTCATGCCCGAAAGATTTTCGGAAAGGAAAGTATTGATATCCGTCGTGCCGTCCTTTACCTTGCGGTAAGCCCTGCGCGAGAACTTGCGGAAAATTATCGTGAAGAGCACGATGAAGGGCACGAAGCAGAGTATCATGAGGGTGAGCTCGTAGTTGAGGCAGAGCATGGCGGCGAGCACGCCGATTATGACGAAGCAGTTTTTTAAAAGGTTTACCAGAATGTTGGTAAACATGAGCGATATCGCGTTCGTGTCGTTGGTAACGCGGGTTACCAGCTTGCCGACGGGTATTGTGTTGAGCTGGGCGTGCGAAAGACTTTCGATATGGCTGAACAGATCTTCGCGCAGGGCGGAAAGTATCTTCTGACCTGTCTTTTGGAGCACCATGGCCTGTATATATGAGCTAACGAGCGAAACTATGAGTATGCCCGCATACACCGCGACGAGCGCGAACAGCCTTGAAAGTTCGAACTGCTGTTTTACCAGCCCCTCGATATATCCGATAAGAAGGGGCGAAATTATGTCGTATGCGACCGAAAAAATCATGCACAGCCCGACAAAGACGAACTGCATGCGGTAGGGCTTTGCATAGGCGAGCAGGCGGCGGACAATTTCGCCGTCCTTCATGTTTCTGTCGAAACCTATCGCCTGTTTTTTGTTCTTTACCGTTGCGTAAGCGATTATGAAAATGACCGAAACGGCGCCTATTATGCCGCCGGCAACCAAAAGGGGATAAAATTCACGCATTGTGTTCCCCTCCTTCAGCTTCGAGCTTCTGCAAATCCACCATCTTGCGGTAGTCGGGGCAGGAAGCGTACAGCTCCTCGTGCTTGCCGACCGCAACTATTCTTCCGTCGTCCACGAAAATTATCTTATCCATATTCTCGACCGTAGAAATGCGGTGCGCTATCAGAATGGTCGTAAGACCCGCGCGCGCCGCCGCGAGGTTGGACATTATCGCCTGCTCCGTCTTGGTGTCAACCGCCGAAACGGAGTCGTCGAGAATGAGGATTTTAGCGTTCTTCATGAGCGCCCTAGCAATAGAAATGCGCTGTTTCTGACCGCCAGATACGGTTACGCCGCGCTCGCCGAGCACGGTTGCGTATTTTTCCTTGAACCCCATTATGTTGTCGTGCACCGCGGCGAGTTTTGCGGCTTCCTCCGCCGCCTCTTCTTCCTCCGCGCCGCCCGCGCCGTCGTATGCGAAAGCGATGTTGTTTTCTATCGTGTCGCTGAACAGGAAATTATCCTGCGGTACGTACGCCGCCGCACCCCTGACGCAGCGTATGGATATGTCGTTGACGTCGTGTCCGTCTATAAATATAGTGCCGTCGGGCACGTTGTATGTGCGCAGTATGAGATCGACTATCGTCGTCTTGCCCGAACCCGTCTTGCCGACGAGCCCGACGTTTTCGCCCGCCTCTATCGTGAAAGACACGTCCTTCAATACGTCGAACTCCCCGTCGGGATAGCGGAAAGTGAGATGTCTGAACTCGATTTTTCCTTTTATATCGTTTACCTCTTCTACGCCCGCGCGGTCGATTACGTCCTGCTTCGCGTTGAGAAGTTCGCTTATGCGGTTGAGCGAGGCTTTGCCGCGCGAAGTCATTTCGATGAGCTGCGATACCGCCATTACGGGCCACACCATCGCCGTGAAATAACCTATGTATTCGACGAGCTGACCCGCGTCGAACGTGCCGAGATATACTAGGTAGCCGCCGTAGCCTAAAATTATGCACACGACCGACTCGACGAGAAGGGTTACGACTATTGTCAAAAGCGTGGAAATTCTTGTGTACTCGACGTTGACTTTTTCGTTCTTTTTATTGAGCTTTCTGAAAGCTAAAAGCTCCGCCGCCTCCTTGACGAAGGCTTTTATGACGGCAATGCCCGAAAAACTTTCCTGCGAGAAGTCCGAAAGGTCGGAAAATACCGCCTGGCGCTCCTCCCACTTCATCATCATATACTTTGCCACGATTGCGCCGCCGACGAGCAGCAGAACCATGGGTATGAGCGAAAGAAGGGTGAGCTGCCAGTCCATATTCCACATCTTAAAGACCGTCAGCGCGCCGAGGAAAGCCGCGTCGCACAGCATGAGTATGCCCGAGCCGAAGCAGTCCTGCACGGTTTCGAGGTCGTTGGTGAAAAGGGACATCATGTTGCCCACTTTGTTGACCTGATAATACTGGTGCGAAAGATCCTTGCAGCGGTCGAACATTCTGTTGCGCAAGTCGGTTTCCACCTTTATAGCAGAGCCGAAAAAGCATATGCGCCAGAGAAATCTGCCCGTAACCATGACGAGAATTATGATTACGAGGGGCAGACATATTTCGTCGAGCAGGAAATTGATGTCGAAGGGCACCGTGCCCGACGACGTTTCGACAAAGCCCGTATTCATGCCGTTTATTACCATGCGGTAAAGTTCGGGCACTTCGAGCTGAAAATAGTCAACGAGCACGAGCGCGGCTATTCCTATTAAAAGTATCCACGAATATTTCAGATAATAGCGGTTTATGTGCTTGCCGAATATCACGCGACTTTCTCCTTATAATAATGTATTACGAAACTGCATTTTATCACCGCGGCGGCGCGTTGTCAACAGCGTGAAGCAAGTTTTTGCGCGCGTGCGCGCACAAATTTATAAATATATTCATAAAATCATAAATATATGCATAAATTGACCATGTTGCGCAAAACGGCGCCTTTTGTGCGTCTTGTCGCCCTTTGCCCGCGCCGAAGCGCCTTTCCGCGCTTCGGCGCGGGCATTAGCCTTTTGCATATCTATAAAAAGAGTGCAAAAAAATTGCATAATTATCTCTTTGCGCCCCAGACATCTGGTTTTTTTCTGCTATAATGAACGCAATTCAATACAAACCGTTGACGCGTAGATAAAAACGGCAAGGCGTTTATACCGTTTATAACCTGCGGCGACCCCGACATTCAGACGACGGCGGCATGCGTAAAAGAAATGGTAAAAAACGGAGCAGACCTTATTGAACTGGGCATACCTTTTTCCGACCCGACGACGGAAGGACCCGTAATTCAGAGCGCGAGCGAACGCGCCCTTAAAGGCGGAATGACGACGGACAAGGCGTTCGAGCTGGTAAAAGAGCTCAAAAAGGACGTAACCATACCCCTCGTCTTTATGACTTACGCCAACGTCGTTTTTTCGTACGGCGCGGATAAGTTCATTTCTACCTGCGCGACAGGCATAGAGGGCATAATTCTGCCCGACCTGCCCTATGAGGAAAAGGACGAGTTTTTGCCCTACTGCAAATAAAACGGCATAGACCTGATATCCCTCGTCGCGCACACCTCCGAGGGGCGCATTGCAAAAATTGCCTCCGCGGCGGAGGGATTTTTGTACATAGTTTCCAGCCTAGGAGTTACGGGCACGCGCAGCGAAATAACTACCGACATAGGCTCTATCGTTTCGCTCGTAAGAAAGAGCACCTCCATTCCCTGCGCGACAGGCTTCGGCATTTCCACCCCCGAGCAGGCTGAAAAGATGGAGGGCTTTGCCGACGGCGTGATAGTTGGCTCTGCCATCGTCAAAATAATAGCAAAACACGGCAAGGACGCGCCCGCATACGTAGGCGAATACGTGCGGCAGATGAAGCAGGCCGCCATGCGCGCGGACAAGAAATAATTCAGCACCTTTATCCCCGCATTGATTGCCCGAACTGTTTAGAATTTTTTTTTAAACAGCCCCCGCGCGGTCATGCGATAACGATTTGAGCCGTTAAAAGCGCCGTTCGCCGCCACATATTGCCCGACCAACGCGAAAAAGACAAAAAACGACAGCATTCTACCGCAAAGGCGCGTTGCCCCGCACATATGCCGCGACAAACCGCATTTTTGCTTGTTACAACTGATAATAATTTTGCCGACGGCTCGAAAATGCTCGCGGCAAAAAATCCCCCGCGGAATGATTTTCATTCCGCGGGGGATTTTTCATTAATTTATGTGAGCCGTCAGAGAGCAAATATTTCGCGGCACAGTTTTTTGCCCGACTGCGTGCGGAAGATTTTATCGTACGCAGAGCGGATGGCGTCCCTGCCCGCGCCGTCCTCATAAAAGTTGACGAGAAAGTCCGCCTCGACGAGTATGGCGAAATCCGTGCCGTCGATTGCCGAATAGGTGTGGTGATGTCCGACGAGGTAACAAATTCTGTCGTAAAACCCCTCGCGGACGCCCGCTTCTTCAAGCACCTGACGAGCATAGAAAGGTCCCTCCTCTTCCTGCGCCTTGCCGTCGCACCTGCCCAGTTTGCGCTCGGCGGGAATTATGCCCACGTCGTGCACGAGCGCGGCGCACTCGGTTATATAGCGCGTATCTTCGTCCACGCCCTCCATGACGCATATTAAATGCGCAAAGCTGTGCACCTTTAAAAAGTGCTGCACTCTCTTTGGGTCGCCGCCGTCGAATTGTATCATTGCGAGCGTCAGACGCCCGATGTCGTCCTCTTTGAACATATCATACACCCTGAGGCACTGCGCCCTTGGGGCGCTTTCTGAGCTCGTCCTCTATGCGCTCGCACGCTTCCTGAAGCTCTTCTTCCGTTTCGCCGATATCTATGCCGTCGAGAATGTTCTGCAACTTGTATTCCTTGTTGAGATATCTTATCGTCTGGAAGCCGATAACCGCGGTCATTGTGCCGTTTGCAAGCCCTTGAATGGAGCTGTCGACGAGGGCGGAAATTGCCGAACCCAGGAAGGGTATGCCCTTTGCCGCGTCGCCCATTGTTTTGACTATGCCGTTGCCTATCCTTACGGAGCCCAGCCCGTAGGAAATGAGTGAATTCTGCAAAACCGTTCCGAAAATTTTAACGAGGCGCGCATCCGACGGGCGGAAGCCGTAGAGGAAAACTATGTCCTTTATCATCTGCAGATTTATCACCGAAACGAGGGCGGCGTCCAGCCTCGAACTCTGCGAAATGGCGGAATATGCGGCAGATTTTATTGAGCATTTGAAGATAATTTCCTTAGCCGTCTTTTTCACCTTGCCGTTATAGAGCGCGGTGAGCGCCGTCTTTAAGCCTTCGTCGTCGCCGCACTTCAACGCCACGTCGAGGTCGCCCACCAGCTTGTCGTCGTACCAGCCCGCGCCGTCGACGCTGTTATTGAAATCGACCATTTTGGAAGCGATATTGCGGCGCACCTTTTTATTGTGCCTTTTTGCCCTGCCCGCGTGCGCGGAATTGACGTTGGTTACAAAATAATCTGATTTATATATTTTCACAACGGGCACGATAAACAAGAATATGTACAGAATAACCGAAACAGCCGCGGCGGCATAGCCCGCGTATTCGTGTATCTGCCATACCTGCATGGTTATGGAAAAGAGGCACCACGCGAGGAATATTCCTATAAGCCCCGCCAGAACCCAGAGCACGAGCTTTGCGCCCTTGGAATTCTGCCTTCTGACATACTTGTCTTCGTACTCGTAAATGGTCATGCCACCCTTTTCGGGCAGACCGTTTTTATCTTTTTTGCTCATTATTCACCTTCTTCGCCGTCGGAATTATCCTTGAGCTTAATGGAAAATTTATACATCTCGGACTTGGAAACGCCCCTGTCCTTTGCCGCCTGCTTGACGGCAGACTTTTTGTCCATGCCCTCAGCCATATAGTGCGCTATATGCTCCTCTTCGGAAAGCGAGCAAAGCTCGCTTCTCCTTTCCTTCGCGCCCTCGACTATGAGCACGTATTCGCCGCGCTTTTCGCCTTCCAGCCCCTTTGAAAGGGCAAACTCCGTCGCTTCCTCGTGCACCTTCGTGATTTCGCGCACGGCGCAGGCGCGCCGCTCGCCGAACACCGAGTACATATCGGCGACGTATCTGTCCATATCCTGCGGAGCGACGTGGAAACACAAGGTGAGGTCGCAGTCCTTATACTTTGTAAGAAACCTCTTCCTCTCGCCCTCCTTTTCGGGCAGAAAGCCCAAAAAGGCAAACCGCTCGGCGGGAAACGCCGACAAAACCAGCGCGGAGAGAAAGGCGTTTGCGCCGGGAATTACCGTGTAGGGCACGCCCTGCTCTTTCAGATAAGCGCAGACGACGTTGCCGGGGTCGGAGATGACGGGCATGCCCGCGTCCGAAATTACGGCGACTGTTCTGCCCTCGTTTGCTTCGGCACAAATTTTTTCCGCCGCCTTGCGCTCGTTGAATTTGTGGCAGGAATACAGCGGTTTTTTTATGTCGTATGCGTTGAGAAGTTTGAGGGAATGTCTGGTATCCTCGCAGAATATGACATCCGCCGAGCGCAGAGTTTCTATCGCGCGGAGGGTTATATCCTTTAAATTGCCTATGGGGGTTGAAACGAAATAAACCATATATTTTTGCGCCGCACGGCGCGGAAAATTTACTCTGTCGCCGACGATTTGTTGCCGTCGGGGGAATTTATTGCGGGCGTAAGAATTAATGTGCCAGGTCTGCCGCCCTTTACCGCCTCGACCATTACAAGGTAGGGCGTGCCGCCCTCCCTGCCGCAGACAAACTGCATTTTCTTTGGCTCGAGACCGCAATTTTTCATTGTATAGAACATCTCCGCAAGGCGATCGGCGCGATTGATAATTGCCAGCCTGCCGCCGTATTTCAGTTTGCGGTACGCCGCGGAAAGAATTTCTTTCAGATTGATTGTTATCTCCTTGCGGCAGACTGCCTTTTCGTAGGAGATGTTATCCGGACCGCCGCGCTCGTAGGGCGGGTTGCAGACTATAAGCGAAAACGCGTCGTCGTATTCCCTGCCTATGTCCTGTATGCGAGAACAGATTGCCTTTGCCTTTGAAAAGCCGTTGAACTCTATCGTCCTTTGAGCCATATCCGAAAGGGCAGGCTGCATTTCGAACAGCGTAACCGAGGATATATGCGGGTTCAGACAGAGAAAGTGCAGCCCGACTATGCCGCAACCCGAGCAGAAGTCTGCAACGACGTCGTTGACCTTTGCGCGGGCGAAGCGGGACAAAAGAATGCTGTCCGACGTAAACCTGTAAAGCGAAGCGTTCTGAATTATTTTTTTATCGGCGAAAAGCTCTTCCAGAACCTCGCCGTCTTTTAATTCAATCATATTTACCGTGGAAAAAAAAGCGGCGCGCAAAGTCTTTTGCGCGCCGCTTTCGTTTTGCTTGATTATTCGGGCTTAACCGCACCGGTGGGGCATACTTCTTCGCAAGCGCCGCAATCGATGCAAGTATCGGGATCAACCACGTACTTGTCAGCGCCTTCGGAGATAGCGGTCACGGGGCAGGTAGCAGCGCATGCGCCACAGCTTACGCATTCGTCGGAAATAACGTGTGCCATTGTGTCTCCTCCATTTGAATTTTAAGTTTGCGGTACATACCGCCGCAGTGGTATTATAACACACAAAAAAAATTGTGTAAAGGGGTATGCTCACCTTTTTTTTCGTTAATCTGTCAAATTTTTTAATTCGGGGTCGGTTTTCTCCTCTTCGGACAGCTCCTCGCGCTCGGGCGCGCCGCCGCGGCGGAATTTAAGGTCGTCCACTTTGTAATCGCGGTAGCTCACGGCGTCCTTCTGCTCGATTTTTACCTTTGCTTCCATTTTGAGCATATTGACGTTAACCACCTGGCCCTTGCCGTCGGGCGTTGCGACTTCGCTGCCGACTTTGGGCACCTTTTTGCACGCTTCGGCGTAGTAATCGTTTTCGTAGGAAAGGCAGCACATCAATCTGCCGCACAGCCCCGAAATTTTGCCGGGATTGAGCGAAAGCCCCTGATTTTTAGCCATTTTTATAGAAACTTTTCTGAAATCGGGCATGCAGCTCGAGCAGCAGCATTCCCTGCCGCAGGGCGCAAGACCGCCTATCATCTTTATCTCGTCGCGTATGCCTATCTGGCGCAGCTCAATTCTCAGGCGGAAGGCGGCGGAAAGCTCCTTTACGAGCTCCCTGAAATCTACCCTGCCCTCGGCGGTGAAATAAAATATTACTTTGCTGCCGTCGAATGTGAATTCGCAGTCAATAATCTTCATTTCCAGCCCGCACTTTTCCGCCTTTTCGCGGGCGAGCTTTATCGCGCCGTCCTTGCGCGCCTCGTTGCGCGCGACGGTCTCCCTGTCTTTGTCCGTAGCCTTGCGTATTATGGGCTTGAGGGGGGAAACTATTTTATCCTCCTCCACCTCGCAAGGAGGTATGGCGACGGTGGCGTATTCCAGCCCTCGCGAGGTTTCGACGATTACATCCGTATCCTTTTCGTATTCGCCGTCGCCGGGGGCAAAGTAATACACCTTTGCGCTGTTTTTGAATTTTATGCCGACAATTTTTTCCATCTGTTGTTCTCCGTAATGACTTTGAGCGCGAAATCGTATAAAAGGTTGGAAAAATTCGCGTTGAACTTTAAATCGGCGAGGGCGTCGTTGACCGCCCGCACCGCAAAAATGAGCGCGGGAAGCACAAACGCTCCGTCGCCCTTCGCGCCCCTCTTAGCGCAGTCCGAAAGGCGATTAAAATATATGCGCTGAACCTGGCGCAAAAGCTCTTCCTTGCGCGCCGTTTCGCCGTATTTAAGGCATATTGCGCCCGCTTTTTCGATGGTATCCGCGCGGGAAATTTCCTCCGCGGCGGTTAAAATTTCGTCGAACCACGCGCCCGAGACCATAGCCTGCGCTTCGCCGAGCACTCCTCCGCAACTCTCTGCGGCGGCGGCATTGCGCGCTTTATCCCCTCCCGCGCGGTCGAGCGCGGCGGCTATATCAGACGGGGTGAAAGGCTGAATTTCCAGAAGCCTCACGCGCGAGATTACCGTTTGAAGCACGGGCGAGAGCGTCGTTGCGCCGAGAAGAAAATGCACGCCCGAGGGCGGCTCTTCCAGACCCTTTAAAAGTTTGTTCTGTACGACGGGAGACGCTTCCTCGAATGACGAAATTATGAATATCTTTTTATCGCCCTCTATGGGCTTTAACGCGCAGTCGGAGGCGATGTCGTCCGCGTCCGCAACCGACAGCTTTTTGCCCTCGGCGGGATAAATTTTCGCGTCCGAAAAACTTTCGGACATAATCAGTCCGCCTTCGCGCGAGGACATATCCTTGCCGCACAGAGCGACGGCGAAAAATTTGAGCGCGCGGCGCAGGTTTGCCGCGTCGGGAAAATACAAAAGATAGGCGTGCGAGGCGCGGTTTGCCCTTACGTCGCCTTTTAAAATTTTATATGCAGTTGTCTGAGACAACAATGTGTACATATCAACCGCCGTGCGCGCAACTTTCGTTCGCGCATAATTTTGCGCATTTTGCGCTTATTTGTATTTTCAGCTCTTGCGCTTTTATGCCGCTAGCTTTCCGCGCATTGCGCAGCTTTTTTGCGCTTGCCGCGCTGATATTTTAAGCACTGATATTTTAAGGTGTGCGATTTATATAACTTTAACCTGTAACGCCGCGTTCAGGCTTTATTTAACCTGTACCGCGCCGCTCTCGACGAGGAGCTGCCAGATTTTTTCGCTCGTCTGATACTTGCTGCCCGAACAGTCCACCGCGCGTATGCGGGGATATTTTGCCGCAAGAGTTAGGTAGCCTTCGTAAACCTTTTTGTGGAAGGCAATGCCGAGCTGTTCCATTCTGTCGTCCTTGTCCGCGCCGTGCTTGCGCCTGAATGCGTCTTCGGGCGAGATATCGAGAAATATCGTCATATAGGGCGCATAATCGCCCAGCGCGGCGGAATTTATCGAGGCGACGAAATCTTCGCCCAGTCCGCGCGCAATGCCCTGATAGGCGAGCGAGGAATCGACGTATCTGTCGCACACGACGAGCTTGCCGCTTTCGAGCGCGGGTATTATAATTTCCTTTAAAAGCTGCACCCTCGCGGCGGCGTACAAAAGCGCTTCGCACTCGTCGCACATGGCGGAGTTTTTGCCGTCGAGAATGATTGAACGTATCTGTTCGGCTATGTCGCTGCCGCCCGGTTCGCGCGTCATAATATAGTCGACGCCCGCTTTGTCGAGTTTTTCGGCGAGCAGTTTGAGCTGGGTGCTTTTGCCGGAGCCTTCGCAGCCCTCGAAAGTTATCAGTTTGCCCTTCATTTTTTTACCACTTTTATTTTGCCAGAGACCAGCCCGAATGTGTTCGCGCTGGACGAAAGCAGTTCGACGGCGCGGTCGGTTATGATCTCGCCCGCAACCACGACGGGCAGGCAGGGCGGCGTTATGCCGCAGTTTGAGGAGCACATTCTGCCCTTGCTCTCCTTTAAGGGTATCCACTCCGCGCGGCTCTTCAATGCGTAAAGATAGCTGTAAGTTCTGTCGGCGGGGGGAAGCAGGGGCTTTTTGTCCTTATAAGTTCCGCGCAGCTTTTTCTGCGTTACGAGCCACATGAAGAAATTTTTTACTTCGTTGAGATGAGCGGGCTCGGTTGACGGAGAGAGATAGAACAAAAGGTATCTTCCATCATTCATTTCGGGATATATGCCGCGCTTTTCGAGTTTCGCCTGCGCGATGTCGGGCGAAATATCCAGCGGTTTGAAATCGACCGCAATCTTTGTCCAGTCCTGCGAGGGATAGAATGTAAGCGACGAAAGCTGATTTTTGAATTCCGCCGCGGCATTCTTTGCCCTTTCGGCGATTTTAGGGTTGTTCTTGTAATATTTTACGCCGTATTCCACCGAAGCCATTATTGGATAGCTGGGGGAACTCGTCCTGAAAACGGAGAGAGCCTCTTCGGCGAGGTCGGCTATGCCGAGGTCGTTGACGCACACGTATGCGCCCTGCGTAAGCGCGGGGAGAGTTTTGTGCGCGCCGTCCACCCACATGTCGGCATAAACGCCGCAGTAGCCGTATCGCCCCTCTTCCACCCCGAGGTGCGCGCCGTGCGCGCCATCGCAGAAAAGATGCCTCGAATGCTTTTTGAGCACCTTTGCATAGTCTTCGAGGGGGGCTATATTGCCGTAATAGTCGGGCGAAGTTACAATCATGCCCGCTATGTTGACGTCGTTGACGATTAGCTTTTCTATGAGTTCGGGGTCGGGCGGCAGAAGAACGCCTTCGCACTCCGCGCCCTGCACTATTACGGGTTCGACGCCGAGTATGCGGCAGGCGTTATAAACGCTTTTATGCGAATTGCGGGGCACAATCAATTTGTTGCCGAGTTTGGAGGCGACATATACGCACGCCATCACGCCCGAAGTCGAGCCGTCGGTGGTGATATACGCCCTCTTTGCGCCGACTATTTCGGCTATGTCGCGCTGCGCCTTTTCTATGACGCCGTGCGGACATTGCAGATCGTCCGAAAAGCTCAGCTCGGTAATATCTATCGGAGCGACGGGGAATGCGCGGGAAAACGAAAAGACGTTCTTGTGCCCGGGCATGTGCATTCTGTTGCGGTCCTTGCCCTTGTATTTATTAAGCTGGTTGAGTATCTCGTAATTGTAAAGCATTATGTAAACTTGCGCGGAGCCGCGGCGCGGCTCCGCAAATATTTTCGTCTTACTGACGGCGGGGTTTCATTGTGGGGAAGAGTATTACGTCCCTTATTGTGGGGCTGTCCGTAAGCAGCATTACAAGCCTGTCCACGCCCAATCCAAGCCCGCCCGTGGGGGGAAGACCGTATTCAAGCGCGGTTATGAAGTCCTCGTCTAATTGCGCTTTGCTTTCGGGGTCCTGAGCCTTCTTTTCCTCAATCTGCTTTATGAAGCGCTGCTTCTGGTCGATGGGGTCGTTGAGCTCGGAGAACGCATTGCCGAATTCGTGGGCGCAGATGAAATATTCGAACCTCTCTGTAAACGCGGGATCGCTCGCCTTGCGCTTTGCGAGGGGAGAATTTTCGACGGGATAGTCGTAGATAATCGTAGGCTGAACGAGCTTGTCCTCGACGAACGCTTCGAACAGCGCTATGAGAACGTGCCCCTTTGTAGCCCTTTCGCCCTCGGGCACTTCGCAGTTGAGCGCCTTAGCCGCAGCGCGCGCCGCAGCGTCGTCCGACCATGCGTCGTAGTCGGCGCCGCAGTATTCCTTTACCGCCTCCTTCATGGTCATGCGCTTCCAGGGCGAACCCATATCGACGCGCGTGCCCTGATAGGTTATCTCCGCCGTGCCGCAGACGTTTAAAGTTACCGTCCTGTAAAGGTCCTCTATGAGGTCCATCATGCCCTTGTAGTCGGTGTATGCCTGGTACATTTCAACCGATGTGAACTCGGGGTTGTGGAAGGCATCCATTCCCTCGTTGCGGAAAATTCTGCCCACTTCGTAAACCCTTTCGAGCCCGCCGACAATCAGCCTCTTCAAGTAGAGTTCGGTCTCTATGCGAAGGTACATATCGATGTCGAGCGCGTTGTGGCGCGTCTTGAAGGGGCGCGCAGCCGCGCCGATTTCGAGCGTGGTAAGAACGGGCGTATCGACTTCGAGATAGCCCATGTTGTCGAGGTAGGCACGTATTTCTTTGAGTATCTTCGAGCGGACGATAAAGGTGTTTCTGACCTCGGGGTTGACGATGAGGTCGAGGTCGCGCTGGCGGTACTTTATGTCCATATTGGTCAGACCGTGCTGCTTTTCGGGCAGGGGAAGGAGGGACTTGGACAGCATTTCGATGTGCGAACAATGCACAGAAATTTCGCCCGTCTGCGTCTTGAACACGTAGCCCTTAACGCCGACGATATCGCCTATGTCGTAGTCCTTTTTGTAGGACATATAGTCCTCTTCGCCGACGTCGTCGCGCTTGACGTAAATCTGAATGAGCCCGTCTCTGTCGGAGATATGCGAAAACGAAGCCTTGCCCATTATGCGGCGGGACATTAATCTTCCCGCGATGGAAACTTCCTTGCCCTCGAGCGCTTCAAAATTATTCTTTATGGAAGTTGAATTCTGGGTAACTTCGTACTTGGTTTTTTCGTAGGGGTTCTTGCCCTCTTCGATGAGCTTTGCAAGCTTTTCGCGCCTGATGCGCGCCTGCTCGGCGAGGCGCTCCGCCTCTTCCTCTTCGGTTAAAATCTGCTGATTGTTTTCCATTTATATTCTCGCCTGAAAGGGTTTATCTTATGCTGACTATGCGCAGCTTGTAGCTGCCGTCGGGGCAGGAAACGGTAACCTCGTCGCCCTTGCGCTTTCTCATGAGAGCCGCGCCGACGGGAGATTCCGAAGAAATTTTGTTGTTCATTACATCGACGTCGGTAACCGAAGTTATAGTGTAGGTATCCTCTTCGCCGAATTCTTCGTCGAGCACGGTAACGACCGAGTTGAGATGAACGTAGGTGTTATCGGTAATCTCTTCCTGAACGGAAGCGTTTTTTATCTGATATTCGATTTCTGCGATTTTGCCTTCGTTGGAGCGCTGCTCTTCCCTTGCGGCGTCGTATTCGGCGTTTTCCGAAAGGTCGCCGTGCGAACGCGCCTCGGCGATGCGCTCTATAATTTCGGGACGCTTTACCTTTACGAGATAGTCAAGCTCGTTTTTAAGGTCGTCCAGATTTTTTTGGGTCATTACAAACTGCTGTTCTGCCATTTTATATTTTACCTCTTTATTTCGCCTCGAAAGGCGGTAATATCTTTTTTGCCCTCCGCACGAGCGGGGGAAAATAAACAAAGATATGTGGAGCATTAAGCCTGCGCCACATATCCGTTTAACTCTATTATATATATCTTTTGCAGTTTTGTCAATTATTTAACGGCCGCGAGGGCGTTATTTGAGCGATCTGACAAAGCGGGAAATTCTGTCTATCGCCTCGGACAGCTGCGCCATGGAAGTAGCGTACGAACAGCGCACGTGATTTATGCCCGCGTCGCCGAACGCCGCGCCAGGCACCACCGCCACTTTTTCGGCGACGAGAAGGGCGTTTGCAAACTGTTCGCCCGTCATGCCCGTGCTCTCGACGGAGGGAAATACGTAGAACGCGCCCTTGGGCTGAAAGCATTTAAGCCCGAGGGAATTGAATGCATTCACTAAAAATCTGCCGCGGCGCGCGTATTCGTCGCGCATATCCGAGACGACCGAAAAGCCCTCCGAGAACCCCTCCGAAAGGGCGGCGTTTGCGGCGTACTGTCCCGCGCTGGGCGCGCACATTATGGCGTACTGGTGAATTTTAAAAATTGCGTCGTCGATTTCGGGCGGAGCGCAAACAAAGCCTATGCGCCAGCCCGTCATGGCGAACGCCTTGGAAAAACCGTTGATAATTACCGTTCGCTCGGACATATCCCCTACCGTAGCGATCGAAACATGCTTTCCGACGTATGTAAGTTCGGCATAAATTTCATCCGAAATAACCAGAAGGTCGTGCTTTTTTATGACGGGAACTATTGCCTCCAACTGCTCTTTGGTCATAATCGCGCCCGTGGGGTTATTGGGATATGCTAAAATTATCGCCTTTGTTCTGGGCGTTATGCGCTCTTCTATCTGTTCGGGAGTTATGATAAAGTCGTTGTCCGCCACGCACCTTACGGAAACGGGCGTGCCGCCCGCAAGAGCAACCGAAGGCGCATATGAGACATAGCAGGGGTCGGGCACGAGTATTTCGTCGCCCTCGTCGCAGATTGCGCGCAGGGTGAAATCTATCGCTTCGCTCGCGCCCACGGTAACTATCGTGTGGTCGGGCGAGGCGACTATGCCGAAGCGCTCGTAAAGATACCTGCATATGTTTTTGCGAAGTTCGGGGAGACCTCGGTTGCCCGTGTATTGGGTAAGCCCGCGCTTTATCGAGCGCACCGCCGCTTCCCTTATGGAATAGGGCGTAACGAAGTCGGGCTCGCCCACGCCGAGCGAGATTGCCCCCTCCATTTCGTTGACTATATCGAAAAATTTACGTATGCCGCTCGGCTTGAGCTGTGCCGCGCGGCGACTTACAAAAGATTTCATAATTTACCTTGCCGCGGCAAGCGCCGCGAGCATTAACTTACGGCTGTACCGACAGCCTGTTCAGATCTGCGCTCTTTTTCATGAGCGCGCCCTCTACTTTATACTTTTTGAGTATGAAATGGGTTGCCGTGGACAGCACGTTGTCGTAGGTGGAAATTCTTTCCGAAACGAAACGAGAGATAGATTTGAGCGATTTGCCCGCCACTATTACGGCGAGGTCGTACGCGCCCGACATGAGGTAGAGATTTTTAACCTCGTCGTGCTCGGCGATTTCCTGCGCTATGGCGTCGAAACCCGAACCGCGCTGGGGCGTTACCTTGACTTCGATGAGGGCTTCCACGCTCTCGTCGTCTAGGGCGTCCTCGTTGATGATAGTGGTGTATTTTACGATAACGCCGCTGTCTTCGAGCTGTTTTATCCTTTCGGCGGCCTGCGCTTGGGTTATTCCGAGCATGACCGCAATCTTTTCCGCTCCCGCACGGGAATCTTCGGCGAGTATGGCTATAATGTCTTTTGCCGTCTTGTCCATAATATTATTCCTTATAAAAAGATATTGTTACTATTTTATTCCTTTTGCACATTTTTGTCAATATAATTTGAAAAAAGCGTTTTACATTCGCCCCGCAATCTGCTAAACTTTATCTATGTTCAGAATTTGGGGAAAGGTCGTAAAAGACGGAAAAATCATAAAACAGGTAACTTATGAGAGCGCGGATAAGTTTTCCTACTCTTCATTTTTCAGTTACCTCGCGGATATATGCGAGGCTTTGGATATCGCCACGCCCGTGCTGATGAAGACGCACATTTTCAACTACGCAAAATTCAACACGGTGCGCTTCATTCCGCGCGACTTCGCCGAGCCCGTCGATTTCGACAAGCTGATACTTGAAAACCTCGTGCTCTGACCGCCGAAAGGGCGCGTTGCCCGCGATGGCTAACTGTTTTTTGCTTTAAATCTTAAAGGGCAATATTCAGAAAAAGAACGCTGTTTACAGAATGTTACGCGCGCCCGCCGCTTTAATGCGGCGGGCGCGAAGCGCAATACGGAATACAATATTTTTTTAGCCGCATAATATGTTTATGCGGCTTTCTTGTATCTTTTGCTTTATCGTAACACTTTTTATCTGCCTGTGCGAGGGGACGCGCGCCCTGACGGGCTTCGATTTGCTTTCTTTTATCTGCGCGGGCAATGCCGCCGCAATAAATTCCGTGCTCGCCGCGGGCGGCGTGTGCGCGCTCTTCCTATGCTATGCCCTCATAGTTTTAAGACCCTTCCGCGGACTGAGATAATTATATGCGAAATAAATTTATAAAATAATGCGGACGGCAAGTTTAAATGATGCGCGCCGCGGCGGAATTTTTCGCCGCGGCGCGCCTTTTCTTTTTATAAAAATAAATCAATGCCAGAGTTTATCGGGGTCGAAGCCGTTGACCTGAATTACTTCAAAGTATGGCGAATTGGCTATATCCTTGGGCGTTACGACGGGACCGCCGTCGCTGTCGATATCGTAGCCGAACGCCATATACGCCTGCCATACGAGGTGTGCGCATTGGGTGGTCTGCGGGTCGTCCGCCTGATTTTTGGCGTTAAAAACGCCCGTAAACAGGCTGTATTCGACATTGACGAGGTTGTTCCACGCGTAATTGATTATATCTTCTATAATCTCCGCGTCTATGCCGACGGGACGGAGCACCATGAAGTTGGAGGCTTCGCGAAACCACACCGTGCCCTGCACGCGCGAGGGAACGCCTATCGTTATAGCCTGAAGGGTGCGGGTGGAATTAAGAACGAGCGCGGCGTGTCCGTTGCGCCAGCCGAGAGTGTGCACGGACGAAGAGATAAGAACGTCGCCGGGGCGGAGGTTGACCATGTTGAACAGCCTGTCGGGGAAATAGTCGTGCGAGCTGCCGAAATTGGCGGCGTCGTGCTGTACCTCTCCGTCGTAGAAAAGGTCGCTCTGGCAGCCGAGAATAAAGTTTTTGTTGTCCCTGTATTCGTCGAGGGCGGAAGCCGACAGTCCCGTCTGGTGATAGAGAAAATCGTAGTCCTCGTCCGTCCACTGCTCTTTATCGAGCACAGCGGATATGTCCTGCATGGCGTAGGACGGCACCGTGCGCGCCAGCGAGTGGGCTATTTCGTCCGATATGACGAAGAACGACGCAACCACTGCGAAAAAAAACAGCACGCACAGCACTGCGGTTATTGTAATTCTTATGGGCGCGGGCATAAGCGGACGCTGTCTTTGTTTGCGCGTAACGGTTTACCTCCTTATGGAATAATCAAATTATATACCATCATTTGCGTTTTAGCAAGCGCATTGCACAAGGCAATAATAAAGGCGCGCCGCGACAAGTCGCGGCGCGCCTCCGTATATAATAATAAAACCCGTTGACCGCGGCATATATGCGGTCGAACGGCGGACTGCGGGAAAAAAGGCACATTTTGCCCGCTCTGTCATTAATTTCTGCCTGTGTAAGTCATTGACCGCACAATATGCCCCGAGGAATTATTGCAGGCAGGCGGCGCGCTAAAAAACTCGCCGCCCGCAGATTTTATACCCTTGTAAAGGCTGTTATGAATTTTTAATTTTTACGCTGACGCCCGTCGCCGCGTCCTGATACATTACCCAGTATCCGCCGCCCCGCACGGGTACATAGCCCGCTCTGCCCGCAAGGCTTTCGGGGCAGGGTGCGCCCGCCTCTACGGGAACGCCGTAACAGATATATCCCGCCTGACCGCCCGAATAAAGCACTCCGAATGCGTAGTGCCTGCCGCCGCCGTAAGATATCTTTGCCCAGCGCGAACCCTCCATGACCTCTTCGAGTTCGGTCGCGCGCGGATATACCGAGAATATCTTTTTTATCTCGCCTCTCATGCGGTCGTAAAAATCACCGCCCGCAAGTCCGCCCTTTGCGTCCTCGCCAAAATTTTTGCCTCTTTTTTCCCCGTCGTTTCCGCGCGGGGCGCTTGCGCTTTGCGCGCGTTCTGCGTCTGAACCTTTCTCGCCTGTATTTTCGGACTTCTCCGCGCTTTTATTTTCCGCATCCGCGCCCTTTGTACGCCCATATTCCGCGGCGAATGAATTATTTTCGCGGAAACTGCCCTCGCCGCCCGCGCCGCTCTGCGCGGTGCGGGCGGCTTCCTTTACATTCAATTTGTCTGCATTAAATCTTTCGGAGAAATCTTTTCCGCCGTCTTTTTCATTTTCGCGCGCGACGAAGCCATTATCATAGCCCTCTTCGCCGCCGTAAGAGCCGCCTTTTTCTTTTTGACCTTTATCCTCGCGTACAGCTCCACCGCCCTCATCAGTTTCCAGTTCATAATAATTCTCCTCGGCAATCGCTTCGTCGTCGTATGCTCTTTCGCGCCCGTCAGACGCGGGTTGAGCTTCAGACTGCCTTATGGCGCTCTCGACGGAAGCGAGATACCCCTGCATGTCGCCGCAAACCGCGCACGCCACGGGAACGACGTCGCCCTTACGACAGAAACATATCAGGCAGGCAAAACCGCGCGACAAATCGAAGGGCGTTTCGCTCTCGCGCGAAATGCCTTCGAATATTACCACGCTATCGCCGTCTGACACGCCTATGCGCAGGCAACCTTCGCTCAAAGGGGCGAAGTTGATGAGCGACGCTTCGATTTTTAAAAATCCCGCGTAAGCCTCGCAGCGAACCAGTCCCTTTAAAGGTCCGCCGTCCGCCGAATAGCCCGATTTTAACGTCTTTATGAGCGCAATTCTCTTTGCGTAACCAGCCATTGCATATTCCCTTTTTTCGTTTTTATATGCTTTTTTATATTTTATTGCTTATGCTCGCGCATAAATGAGCGTTTTATGTATTAATTTATATATTATTGTATAAAATCACGCGCATTAAAAAAATGAAACGTTTTACCTTTCATTTTGTTGCATTGTGCCCGCGATTTTGCTATACTTTTAGTTGGTTAAGGTTGTATATTTATGAATATTTGTCATATTTATACGATTTTTGCCTTTCAAATGCGGTAATACAATTTACAAGGAGATATAAAATGGCACTCACTAAAAACAAGAAAGTACTCGATTTCGTCAAAGAAAGCGCAGAACTTGCCCAGCCCGACAAAATTGTCTGGATTACGGGCGACCGCGCACAGACCGACGAACTGAGGAAAGAAGCTGTTACCTCGGGTGAGCTCATAAAGCTCAACCAGAGCCTTTTGCCTGACTGCTATCTGCACAGAACAAAGGTCAACGACGTCGCGCGCGTCGAGGACAGAACGTTTATCTGCACTAAAAACAAAGATGACGCAGGTCCCGTAAACTACTGGATGGACCCCAAGCAGGCTTACGAGCTGGCAAACGAGATTGCTCGCGGCTCCATGAAGGGCAGAACGATGTACGTCATTCCCTACTCCATGGGCGTTGTAGGTTCTCCCTTTGCACGCTACGGTATAGAAGTTACAGACTCCATATACGTAGTTCTCAATATGGAAATAATGACCCGCGTCGGCAAAAACGTGCTCGCCGCTATCGGCAACGACGGAGACTTTATTAAAGGTTTCCACGCAAAGTGCAACGTTGACGCCGACAACCGCTATATAATGCACTTCCCCGAAGACAACACCATAATTTCCGTCAACTCGGCTTACGGCGGCAACGTTCTTCTCGGCAAAAAGTGCTTCGCTTTGAGAATTGCCTCCTACCTCGGCAAGAACGAAGGCTGGATGGCAGAGCATATGCTCATCCTCGGCGTAACTTTCCCCGACGGAAGCAAAAAATACGTCGCAGCGGCATTCCCTTCGGCATGCGGCAAGACTAACCTTGCAATGCTCATTCCCCCCAAGCACTACCTTGAAAAGGGTTACAAGATTGAGTGCGTGGGCGACGATATCGCATGGATAAGAGTGGGCGCAGACGGCAGACTTTGGGCAGTCAACCCCGAAAACGGCTTCTTCGGCGTAGCTCCCGGCACCAACGAACACTCCAACCCCAACGCTCTCGCAGCTACAAAGCGCGGAACTATATTCACCAACGTTGCGCTCAACACCGACGATATGACAGTTTGGTGGGAAGGTCTCAACAAGGATCTGCCCGAACACTGCATAGACTGGACGGGCAAGCCCTGGAACCCCGCAAAGTTCGACAAGAAAGACAAGTCGACCTGCGCGGCTCATCCCAACTCACGCTTCACCGCTCCCGCGGCAAACTGCCCCTGCGTTTCGCCTGAATTCAACTCCAAGGAAGGCGTGCCCCTTTCGGCAATCATCTTCGGCGGCAGAAGAGCTTCCACCACTCCCCTCGTATATCAGTCGAGAGACTGGAACCACGGCGTATTCGTAGGCTCTGCAATGTCCTCCGAAACTACCGCAGCCGCAACGGGCGCAGTCGGCGTTCTCCGCCACGACCCCATGGCTATGAAGCCCTTCGCAGGCTATCATATGGGCGACTACTTCCAGCACTGGATCGATATGGGCAAAGTAGTTAAAAATCCTCCCAAGATATTCAATGTCAACTGGTTCAGACAGGATAAAGACGGCAACTTCATCTGGCCCGGCTTCGGCGACAACATGCGCGTTCTCGAATGGATTTTGAAGCGCTGCGACGACGCCGTTGACGCTGACGAGACGGCAATAGGTTACGTTCCCAAGGCTCAGGACATCGACCTCGAGGACATGAACTATGAAATAGCTCCCGGCAAGAAGTTCACCATAGACGACCTTAAAGAAATTCTTAAAGTTGATGAAGAAAAGTGGGCAAAGGAAGCCGAAGAAATCGAAGGCTACTACACCAACACCATCAAGACGAGAATTCCCGCAGAACTTATCGAGTGCCTCGAAACGCTCAAAAAGAACTGCGCAAAGTAATTTCTTTAAACACATAAAAAGACGGCTTTTATGCCGTCTTTTTTAATTGCCTTTTATTTTTATATAATTTTTAATAGCCTGATATTTATATGTCAAACTTATTTGCCGCTCCTCTTAAAATGACGGCGTTTTGCCGCCACAAAAGTGATATCGCCTATACGCCGAAATATGCCGATTATCCGCGCGCGGTCAGCAGCATTTCCCTCCCGCTGTCCGACGGCTTTTCCCTTGATTTATGTGCCTTTTATTTTTAAGCGGGGACAGGGCGATATCGCCCGAAAATAAATAACTTTTATGTAATACAGCTGATTGCCCGCGGCATATGCCGCGGGCAATAGTATTATTTATTTTAATTTAAGCAAATTTGTTTATCCTTCTAGTCGTCAGTCAAGAGCGAACAAAAAAACGGCCGCAGGCTTTTTTTAGTCGCGGTCGCGGATAGAATATTTGGTAACGCCAAAACGCGCGGCAAAGCCGCGCACGGCGAGCATGAAAAGAGTTTTGCGTCAGTCAACCTCGACTTCGCTGAAAACGGGGTCGTCAAGGAACTCTGCCATTGTCATGTCAAGGGCCCTGCACACTCTGTAAAGAGTGGTCATTGAAATCGAGGGAGTCGATTTGGTCCTGAAAATGTTGCAGATGCTCTGTCCCTTAACTCCGGGAAGTTCTCTGAACTCCTTTTTCATCATGCCTCTTTCTTTCAAGATGCCACCTAATCTTTTTGCCACTGCTTCTGTGATAGTCATAATACGCTCCGTAAATTTAAATATTAGTAGCCCATCCCTACTTGTGATTTAGTATAAAGAAATAGCAATAAATTTGCAACCATTTTCGCTATTTTTTTAGAAATTTGTGATTTTTCGACAGAATATTGTTTATTTTAGCCCGAAAATCGCAGTTTTTTAAAGTTTAATTTAACGACATTGGTATATGTTGACTTTTGCCCGCCGATTGACATAAAATGTCTTTTCATCAAGAAAAAATATCCTACGCGCTTGACGTTAAAAGTCGCTTGAATTTTTATTTTTGTAGAAAAAATTTATCTTAAAAAACTATACGATATTATTATTGTACCCCGAACGCAAAGATATGCGCCCGCCACCTTTCTGCCGCAGAAATATCGTCTGATTTTTCTTACGGAAAAATTTTATACTTGCCTTGCGCGCAGCCGCGGAAGGCAATAATTTGCAAGGCGGCAAAGATTTGAATATCGCTATTTAAAAAAGCACATTCGGCGGGCAATATGCCGCATTCAATGCACTTTTTATAATTCTGTACGCTTTTTAAAAATATGGCTATTGACGGCATAATATGCCACAACCACGGCGCTTTGACCTGCGAAAATAATAAATATAATACTACACTTAAAATTTCGCGAAAATAAGGCGTAAATAGAAAAGAGAGACTGTCAAAGTCTCTCTTCTGAATTTTTTTATTTTCCGCTATTGATATTTTTAGTTTCGCCGCGCTCTGAATTTATTATTTTTTCAAGCTGACGCGCTGACAGTTTATAAAGCGCGCTGTGCGCGCGCATTTTGAGCTGTAAGCCGCGGCTGCGGTGCGGACAGATTATTCTTCGCCTTCGCTCTTTTCTTCGGTCTGAGCCTTTCCTGCGCCGCTGTTGCCGAGGAACGTGCCGAAACGGATTTCCTTTTTGGCTCTTGCGGGGCGCGCCTGACGGGGAGCGGAGGAACGATCGCCCCTTCCGCCTCTTTCTCTGTTGCCGCGGCGTTCGCCGTTGAAGCGACCGCCTTCCTTTCTGTCGCGGAAGTTCTTATCTCCGCGGGGACGACGCTCGAAGGGCTTGAGATTGTTGGGGATGATTACTACGTATCTGTTGGGTTCTTCGCCTTCGGAAGCCGTCCTGACTTCTGTATTTTCGGCGAGAGCCGAATGGATAATTCTTCTTTCGTAGGGGTTCATGGGCTCGAGCTTGACCTTTCTGCCCTTTTCAACCGCCTTCTTGGCAAGTTTTTCTGCGAGCGAGGTGAGAGTGTTTTTGCGGCTCTCCCTGTAATTTTCGCAGTCGACGACTACTTTTTTGTATTCTTCGTTGCCTATGTTTGCAACTGCGCCCGCAATCGTCTGAATGGCGTCGAGCACTTCGCCGTGATGACCTATAACCTGATTTGAATTTGCCGTCTGAACGTTGATTTCAATCTTTTCGTCGTCTGTTTTTACTTCGGCAAATGCGTTGATTTTGAGTATATCGAACAGTCCGTCGATAAAAGCTGCCGCGCGCTCGCCGTCGGATGCGCGCTTGGTTACGATAACTTTTGCTTTAACCCCGCCGAAAATCTTTTTCTTTCCCTCTTCGATTACCTTGATGTCTGCCTCTTCGCGGGTTATGCCGAGGGCGGCAAGCCCTGCTTCAACCGCCTCTTCCACCGTCTTGCCGGTGAAAACGTCTTTGTTGTCCATAAAATCTCCTTTTTACACCATTAACGGCTGATCGCCGCCATAACGCGCGCATTGATTTCCTGACGCGCATATTCAAAGCGCTTTATTTTTTGTGCGCCATTCTGTTTATTTCCGAAGCCTCTTCCTTCTTTGCGAACCACACGTTCATCGCCTTGTTGATTATGAGCGTGGTTATTATCGAATAAGTCGTGTTGGTTATCATGTAGATGGAGAATGCCGACGAATACATGAACGCGAATATACCGTACATGACGGGCATTAAAATCATCATCCACTTCATAGTTCTCGCGCCGCTGCCGTCAACCGAACCTAGCTCGTTGACAGACTTGTTTGTGCGCATAGCTATAAACTGCTGCAAGAGCATGACGCCTATCGACAGTACTATGAGTACGAAATAACCGTTGTAAGTTTCCTTTTCCTTGGAAAGAGCCGCGGTTACTTTGTTGTAGGATTCTTCGTAGCTTCCGTCTATAGAAGCCGAGGTAACCGTCTGGCTGAATTTTGCGAAATCGGGTATCTGCCTGTTGAGCATAGAGTCGGGATACCAGATATTTTTAACCCAGAGGAAGTTGTCCCCTTCGGGCGAAGACATCTTTGCGTAATAATCCTGCGCAACCTTCTGCGCCGCAAAACCGTCTATATAATACGAAACGAGCGTCAGGCGAACGGCTTCTCTCGTCTGCGCGTCCTGACTGTTTTCTGCTCCGTCTGCGACCAGCGTGCCCTTTTCGTCGGTATATTTTTCCATCAGAGCGGTGAATACCTGCTCTTCGGTGAGGGTCGTCTGATTATTTTTGTTATACTCTGCCGCAAACGCGGTAAAATCGACGAAATAATCGACTTGTCCGTCGGCTTCGGTCTGAATAAGAAAGCCTTCGGGGTTTTCCTCGTTCTGCACATAGGTATCGACAACGCTGTTGTACGACGTAACCATATCGTTGTAGCTTTCGAGATTGGCATACTGCGAATAGGTAGAGAACGCGTTGAACACGAAAAGGAATATCACCAGCGAAACTATCATGGGAATGCAGGCGCCGAACATGGAATAGCCGCTCTTTTTCTGCAATTCCATGACCTTCTGGCTGTACATCTGCTTGTCGTTGGCGTACTGCTTTTGCAGTTTTTCCATCTGAGGTCTCATCTTTTCCATGATGAGGGCCTGTTTTTTGCTTTTTATTCTAGAATAAATGTCGAGCGGAAGGACTATCGTTTTGAGGATGAGCGTAAACAGAATTATGCCGACGCCTATTATCCCCACGCCCTCTATGAGCCAGCGTATTATGACGCCTATCCAGTTGAGCTCTATCGAAGGAATGTATTTTACCCCGTAACCGAGGACGCCCTGTGAAATAGCTAATAAATTCATTTACATTTCCGTGGGTTAAATCAGTAAACCCATCTTACCTTAAAATAATTTTCGGGAGCGGGGTCGTATCCGCCCTTTGAAAGGGGATTGCAGCGGAGTATGCGCCAGCATCCCAAAAGAATGCCCGCAATTACGCCGAGATTATTCAGGCACCTTAAAGTGTATTCCGAACAGGTCGGCTCGTACAGGCAGGTGTGCCGCGAAAGCGTGCGCTGGTAGAGAATTATCAGCCGCATAAGTAGCATTTTTATATACGGTCTGAAAATATTTCTGCGCAGCCATTTGAAAGCCTGAACAATTTCTTTCATTGCCCGCCGTTAATCCTTCTGAAACAACTTATAAGGCACTTTTCAGCCTGCGCGAAGGTGAGTTCTTCCCCCGCCTTCGGCATGACTATTACGCTGTAACTGCCGTTCAGCATGACTACGTTTTTATCGTACGCCGCGCGTATCACCCTCTTTATGCGGTTGCGCTGCACGGCTTTGCCGTGTTTTTTTGTCAGGGCTATGCCCATAGTCTGCTTGCCCGCGGGAGAGTAAAGTAGTGTAAGGCGAGGGGAAAATACTCTTTTTCCCCTCTTGAAAAGTTTTCTGAAATCGGTGTTTTTCTTTAATCTCAAATAACGCATACGGCGTTAAAGGTTTTACGCGCTGATCTTCTTGCGACCCTTGTTTCTTCTTCTCTTCAAAACCTTTCTGCCTGCGGTCGTAGCCATTCTCTTTCTGAAGCCGTGAACCTTGCTTCTCTGTCTCTTTTTGGGTTGATAAGTTCTTTTCATTTTGTTTTTTCTCCGTGTTTTTTTATAATTTCAAAATTAATTTGTTTTATACTTTTAAGCTGTTTTTGAGCGCCGCAACATAAAACGACACTATATCATTATAATTTTCAGTATATTTTATGTCAAGCGATATTGCTTGTCCTTACGGGTAAAATTAAATATAAACTGTCTTTATCGTTCTCGTTCTGGCAGATGAAGGGCTGAACGTTGTTGTTGAAAGAAATTACTATCCTGTCCTCGGCGAGCGCGTTTATCGCGTCGATTATGAACTTTGAGTTCATGGCAATCTTTAAATCTTTGCCCTCGGTTTCGGCTTTTACGGGCTCCTGCACGTTGCCTATCTCGGAATTTGAAGTGATTTCCACTTTTCCCGAGGAAATATCGAAAATTATGAGGCTGTTTTTATCGTTTCTTACGAGAATTGCCGCCCTTTCGATGGAGGCTTTGAGCGCGTTCCTGTCAACAGTTACGGTTGTTATGAAACTCTTAGGTATGATGTTTTCCTTCTTAATAAAGTCGCCGTTGTAAAGTCTGGAAGTAAGAACGGTATCGTCGACGCAGACGAGAATTAAGCCCTTCTGAATTTTAAGCTCGGTGTTTCCCTCGCCCGAAGGCAACATTTTTTCTATTTCGTTGAGCGTCCTGGCGGGGCAGATTATTTCAAGCTGTGGCACGGTGGAAGAAACCACTTTGCCGTAAGCTGTGGCAAGGCGGAAACCGTCGAGCGCGGTAACGCACATCTGACCGTCGGATACAACCATCTGGCAACCTTTAAGAATGGGGCGAGAATCGTCGGCCGCGCAGCAGAACGACGTGGAAGAAATAAGCCTCTTTAAAGTATCCGTCTCTAAAACTACCGAATTTTCGTCGATATCTACGTCAACCTTGGGGAAATCGTCGGCAGAAAGCACCTGCATGAAGGTCTGGCTGTCGGCATAGGTTATCTCCATTCTGCTATTTTCCACGCACAGCATTATCTGCACGCCCTCGAGCTTTTTGATAAAGTCCGCAAAATATCTGCCGGGAACGCATATGTCTCCCTCTTCGTAAATTTCCGCCTTGATCTTTTTCTGAATGGAAATTTCCCCGTCGGTGGCAGTCAGCGTGAGACTGTCGTTTTTAGCGGAAAGTTTTATGCATTCCATTATCTGAACGGTTGTCTTTGCAGCGCATGCCTTGACTACCTTCAAGACGGCGTCGGATAAGTTGATGCCTTCGCAAACGAGTTTCATATACGCTCCTTTAAGTCGGGACTTTTTTTTCGTCCTTTCCTTTGATTATTATTTTTATTTTATTGAAAGATTGATAGTATAATTATTAATAGGCACGGTTGAATTGTTGATAAATAATCCGCGCTTTGAACGACAGTAATATAATATCAAAAAAACAATAAAAAAGCAACAAAAATCAAGCGTTTCAGCGGCTTAATGAAAGTTATGAGATTGTCAGAAAAAGTGTTGAAAAATTGTTGATAAGTTGATAAAACAATTTAACTTTTTTAAAAATAAAGTCGGAAAAAATACAAAAAAAACGAAAAATAAAGTTATGCACAAAGAATTGTTGATATGTTTATAACATTATTTACAATTCAAGACGGCAAAAAAGCGGCTCTAAAACGAGAATTTAAGGAAAAAATGCGGTAAATTTCTGACTTTTTATTAAATTATATTAAAAGTTACAGACAGATAAAAGAAAAAAGTTGTCGATAAGTAAGATTTAAAGCATTTTGACTTTTATATTTTGAGCTGACGCGCGCAGAATGTTGATATTTATGCGGGGAAATGTTATAATGCTTTTTGTATGGATACACTTTTTTACAGCTCTTTGGTAAGGGAAAAGTTCAGCGGCGAGTTCGAAAAGCTATATCTTTTGCTCACCGAATATAACAAAAGGTATAATCTCACCTCGATAACGGACAGGGAAGACGTATATGTCAAGCACTTTATCGACAGCGTAGTTGGTGAAAAATATTTTCCCGAGGGCGCGAGAGTGTGCGAAGTGGGTTCGGGCGGAGGTTTTCCCTCCCTTCCTTTGAAGATTGTAAGGAAAGATCTCAATTTCACGCTCATCGAGAGCACGGGAAAAAAGTGCGAATACCTCAAAGCTGCCGCAAGCGCGCTCGGTCTGGACGGCGTGGAAGTTAAAAACATAAGGGCCGAAGAGGGCGCTCGGGACGAGGCCATGAGGGAAAAATTCGACGTGTGCACCGCGAGGGCGGTGGCGAGAATGAATACTCTGTGCGAATATTGCCTGCCATTCGTAAAAATCGGCGGAAAATTTATAGCATATAAAGGCGATTGCGACGAAGAACTCAAAGAAGCGGAAAAAGCAATAAAAATTCTCGGCGGTCAGATTTCGGTCGCGGATAAATTTTCTTTAAACGGAGAAAAACGCTCTGTAATCGTCATAAATAAGGTCGCGCACGTGCCTGAAAAATATCCGAGGGGTCGCGGTCTGGAGAGAAAAAAACCTATTGTATAATTACATTTATATAAGCAAAAAGCATTTTATTTCAAGGAGATTTTTATGGATTGCGCGTTCACGGGGCACAGAAATTTCGATTTATACAGCGAAAGAAATTCGCTCGCCCGCGCGGTTGAAAGCGCAATAGTGTGGCACGGCGCCGACACTTTTTACAACGGCATGGCGAAGGGCTTCGACCTCGCCGCCGCCCAGACTGTCATAGAGTTCAAAAAAAAGTATAAAATAAAACTCATTGCCTGCGTTCCCTTTTACGGTCAGAAGGACACGCTGAATGCATGCGACAAAAAAATTTACGAAGAAGTTCTTAAAGGCTGCGACGAAATAATAGTCCTTTCGCAGGAATATTATCCTGGATGCATGTATGCGCGCAACAGATATATGGTTGATAATTGCGACATGCTCATCGCGTACTTTCGCGGAAGAAAGGGCGGCACGGCTTATACCGTGCGCTATGCCGAAAGCTGCGGAAAAGAAATAATGTACATTTAAAAATATTTATTGCTAATAAAAAAAACTAAAAATTTAAAGCCGCATATGACTGATATCATTTGCGGCTTTTTTTATTATTATAAAAGGCGGCTTATTGCCGCCTTTTTACTGTCAATGAACATTTTATCTGTATGAAATTATAAAATTTGCTTTGATTTATTGTAATGTTTTATCCGCTTGCTTATTTGAAAATTAATTGTTTTCACTGGATTTGACCCCTTCTGCAAATCAGATTGCACATTTTTTGCATTTTTTTATATTTTCTTTTTGAAGTTAAAAAGTCAATTCAACCCCATATATATGCCGGGCAATGTAAAATTATTTGATATCGTCAGGCAAAATCAGGCAGGGGAAGTTGTTTGTCTTTTCCGCATTGACAGAAATATTTTGCATGATTGATTTTATTTGATTTTCGCTGAACCACACAGTGGAAATGTATTCCTCTTTTTTGCAGCCTTCCCGCGTTATATATATAGCCGAAAAGAACATCATTCCGTTAAAGATAAGTTCCGGGCGCAGCATTTTTTTATATTGCAGCTCTTTTATACCCGAATAATTTACTTTAACATCCTTTTGTCTGAGCAAAAGAAAGTCGCGTTCGGTCGAAACAGTTAAAAAGTCGTCGCCGATAATTATTTTGTAACTTATAAGCTCGCACATTTGCAAGACGATGAGCATGAGAATAAACATCATGACCAGAACTACAAAACTGAATTGCACTATTTTATCTATTTCGCCCGTTGAGAAAGGCTTTTCGGCTGATAATCCTAAGGCGAAAAGACATATTAAACCTGCAAACACAAGAAATTTTATTAAATTGTATATTATGTAAGCCTTGCTTTTCGGTCTTATAATTTTGTAATTTTTATTTTTAAAATTAAATTTTGCACGCGCCATAATTATATTTTACTTTAATTTTTTAATATTTGCAAATATAAATTTGCAAATACAAATCGGCACGGTTTTTAGTGGTAAAAATAATTATAATCGCGGTTATTAAGGAAGTTTCATCATTTCATAAATCCAGTCGGGTATATAAAAGTTTTCAAACCTGTCGCATAGCTGTGTGTACCAGTCATCGTACAGCGCACCCCAGTTTTTTCCTGTAAGAAGAGTTGTTTTTTCGGGAAACAGCAACATATCGATAGCATTATCTTCGCCGTAAGTTTTTAAAAGGTAATAAGTAAAAGAATTTATCGGATTGCGACCTGAATTGTAATCGAGAATGTATTCTCCCGCTGTGTAACAGTACATGTCATACACAAGAAAATAATCATCCATAGTGCCCTGATATTCGTGCCCGAAGTATTGTTTAAACAGCTCGCTCCACCTTTGATCTTCAAATACAGAAGAAATTATTTGTTGTGAAAAATAAGAATAAGCCCGCCCCAATTCGCAAAATGCCTGCGATTGCCAAGAAGTGCCGAGCATAGGATTGAGCCTGTGTTCTATAAAATGATAATACTCGTGAAGATATCCCATCAAAGTGGTAGCACAGACTGTTTTACTATCATCGAAGTAGGCGTTGTAAATGCGGCTACCGCATACTTTTTGCGCTGTTTCGGCGGAATACAATTTTATTGTTACCAACTCCGCCGTGTCATACAGCCCGAACTTTTTCAGGGATGCATTTACTTCATTATCTATCGTTGTTGTCGTTGAAATAATCGTCCTGCAATCTTTCCAAAAATCCGCGTTACCAGTCGCACTGTCAACATATCCGTTTTCCAGCTGCAACTCAACGTTTGTCAGCATTATTTTCAAAGGTATATTCGAACCATAGTAGGCAAAACGATAGTCGCTTCGCGTAAAATCCGTATTAATTTGCCGTGCATAGTCATCGATTAATTGATAAAAAACGCGAAGTTGCTCGTCAATGTTCAGCGATAACAGGCTTTGCCAATCAATTTTTTCTAAAAGTTGCTTGCTCAACGCCTTGCAGAATTTAACCTCTTCCGCTGTGGAATAAGTCGTCGTCATACGAAGATAGTCGAGGTTGAGCATGTCTGCGTTACTTTTAAAAAAGGCATTAATGTCAGACTGGGTCATGTTTACGACGTCGTCCGTCATCCACCCGAGTTTTTCGGCAATGGCGTCAGAAAGTGCATATAAATAACCGTAGTTTGTGTATTCTCCCCATATTGCCTGTAAATAAGCAATTATTGTTTTATAGTCATTGGGGGAATTTATGTCCAGATAGACAGTATTGTATTTACTGTCTCCAAAACTGCATTGATAGTCCGATACCAGGTATTTAAGTTGCCTTATGTTCAGCCCGTTATTTTTCAAAAAATTGAGTAAATTCAAATGGCTGTCCACTATTGTGTCGCCGAGATGGATATCCGTTGTATTTATGTAAAACTCTCCGTATTCAAGATCAAACAATATACCCTGTTGAGGCGAGCCCGCCGAGGAAAAAGAAGGTTCTATGTAATTTGTGCCTGAAAATATGTATTTGTGTTTGACATTATTGCAAGCTGGAAAAGAAAAAGCCAATATGAGTGCAAACAACAATAAAGTTGTCATTTTAAATACTTTTTTCATATCAGCTCCTTTAAAACCGTGCTTGATTTATTTAACATAGTTGCCTTCTGCCTTTTCTGCTCGGAAAAAATTAATCCGAAAAATAACGTGTCCGGATATCAGTAAAATCAGATTTTTATAGCCCAAGCGACTTAATTTGACATTTGTATTTTATCATTATATTACACCCGTTGTCAATGTTGACATAATTTTATAGTGCTTTAATTAATAAAAAAGCCGCTTTAAGCGGCTTTTTTTGATAAAATCAATATAAAAATTGTAATTGAGCGGCATATATGCCTCAACGAATGCACATTTCAGGTAAAAAATGGTAAATATTTGTTAAATTATACAAAAATTATGATTGCCCCGCATATATGCCTCAATGAACGAGGTTTTGTATGATTATAAGTGCTTAAAATATATGATTAATATGTTGTAAATATCAAATTAAATAATTAACTTAAAGCAATATCTTACATTTTATTACATGAAATTTTGGCAAATTAAATTGTAGAATTTATATGCTTAAATCTTTAAAAAATCGTGTTAAAACGAAAAAAAGTTTGCAAAGTAAAGGCAAACAAAGACTTTAAAACTTTTTTGTTTTTGCGCAACAAATCTGTTATTTAGAATGTTAACTGTGTATAAATTTCGTATCTTTAAATTCGTAACATTTTTTAACTGCCTGCAAGAGCAAATTGAAAAAGCAAATTGAATGAAGCAATCGTTGTTATAAGCAGAAAAATTTAAAACTTTATTTAGCCCTGCTCTTCTTATTTATAAAATTTTGATTGCGCAAAGAATTAGACATAATATCTTGCTGAACTCGCCCAATAGCTTAGAGGTCAATTAAAACCTTTATTAATATGCGTCAAAAAATTGAATTGCAGAAATTTTATACATGAATTTGTAAGTTAAGTTTTATTGTCTTTGGCAAAGATCATGTACATAAATTAAATTACCCAAATAATCAAAAAACTTAAATTCATACGACCGAGCTGCCCGAACCGGCGGCGCTGAGGTAGTCGGTAAAATAATCGGAGATACCGTCCGAAATTATCTGCGCCATTTTAAAAACCATGTTAAGTCTGGTTGCGGAAAAAAGGGCATAATTGAACAGAGATTTTTCGGCGACAATTCCCATAATGGACGCATCGCCGACTTTATTCAGATTTTTTTGTGCTCCGCTGCCGGGCTTCAAGGCATTTTTAGAAATTTTTATAAGACCGACGTCAGAAGAATTCCCAACCGCCGCATCGACGGCAATAACCGTGCTGTTCGGGTGCGTCTGCGCGAGAAATGAATTGATATATCTGACTTCGTGCGCTGTTATAGGTTTAGAAAGCGTGCCGTAAACGTAAACATTGAGCGCTTTAAGGCGATTTTTAAGCATAGTTCCGACAAGCGGACCGAGTGAATCGCCCACCGAAAGGTCGCTTCCTATGCATAAAACCACGGGGGGCGCAGAAGTTTTTATAAGAATTTTTTTAAGCGCCGCATAAGCTCCGTCCGCAGCCATGGAATTGTACAGATTGAATGAGTATGTCAATTAATTACCTGTTTATTATTATTTTCGGAAAAATTTCCGCATTATCGTTGCCAGCAGGTTATTGACAAAATTTATCAGCAATATTCACTTCAAAACAAAAGTTATTGTCGATAAATTGCATATACTGTGTCTGTGCGGCAATAAGTTTAGCTGGTATGTTTTAATTAACCATATATAAAAATTTTGATGACAAAATATGGTGGCGCAATAAAATTTTTAACTGATTTCAGTAAAATGACGCGCCTGTTTTGCTCAAAAAGGTTTATTACCAGATTAAAAAAGAGTAAAAATAATGAACAATTCATGTTGCGCTAAGGTAATTTCAAGCGCATGAATCATTGCACTGTCAGTAAAATATGCGCATATACGCCCATTTTATTGACAAAAGCTAAAAATTTTGTGCCGAGAAAGATTAAAACAGGCAATTTGTTGATAATTTTGGTATAAATTATCAACAATGGAATAGATATGCACATATTGACAGTATAATATAGAGGGAAAAATTGTACAAAGGCAGATTTTTGAGCGTTACGGTTTCACGTGAAACATTAAAAACTCAAAAAAATTTGGTAGGATGTTTCCCGTGAAACTAAAAACGGCTAAAATTATGTAAGGCGCAACGCAATTTTTAATAAATATATGTTTAATAAAACAAATATATATTTCACGTGGAACGGTTAAAAACCGATTAAATATCGTGTGAAAACGCGATAAAAATTGCGTGATACGCACAAAATTTTTGCAAATCGCTTGATATAGTTTATATAATATGGTAAAATTAGTTTGTCACAGGTAAAAATAATCTTATTAAAAGGCGTTAAGCCTTGAAGAGGTATCAATTTGAACAAAAAAAGCAGAATTATCGTATGGGTGATTGTCGCCATTATGGTCATTGCGGCCATTGCGATAATTATTACCACCACACTTAACGGCGGCGCAAAGAAAATCGAATACGACGATTTTGTTCGCTACGTTAATTACAATGCTTATACTGTTTCAGATAACAAAGTGCTCGACGAAAAGGGCAACGTTGTTACCGACAGCGATTACGCTATCGACGCCGACAACAATATAACTTATAAAGGCGAGAAACTGGAAAGTATTGTAAAAGTTCAGTTTGACCAGTACCAGTTGAACGGTTATGTTATCAGAAACGGAAAGGAAGTAAGGGCATTCTATTGCTACGGTCCCTCGTTCTATAATGCGCCGTCATCTGACGGTGTATTGCAGGATTGGCTCAGTTACGGTGTCAGCGTAGAGTACACTAATCCCAATGCTGGCAGCATCTGGTCGTCGGTATTCCAATTCGTCATCATCCTTGTTCTGTGCGTAGTCTTCTGGCTGATAATACGCTCGACTGCGGGCGGAGCAGGCAAAGCTATGTCTTTTGCAAAGACGAAAGCGCGCGTATCTACGAATATCAAAGTCAGGTTCTCTGACGTCGCGGGCGCCGAAGAGGAAAAGCTCGAGCTTGCAGAAGTCGTCGAATTCCTCAAACAGCCTAAGAAGTTCGTCGATCTGGGCGCAAGAATTCCCAAGGGTGTCCTTCTTGTAGGCCCTCCGGGAACAGGTAAGACGCTGTTCGCCAAAGCAGTAGCGGGCGAAGCGGGCGTTCCGTTCTTCTCGGTTTCGGGTTCTGACTTCGTCGAAATGTACGTCGGCGTCGGCGCTTCGCGTGTGCGCGACCTTTTCGATATGGCGAAGAAAAATCAGCCCTGCATTATCTTCATAGATGAAATCGATGCGGTGGGCAGACACAGAGGCGCAGGTCTCGGCGGAGGCAATGACGAACGAGAGCAGACTTTAAACCAGATCCTCGTTCAGATGGACGGTTTCGAGTCGAACGAAGGAGTAATCGTCATGGCTGCGACCAACCGTGCCGATATCCTCGACCCCGCACTTATGAGACCGGGCCGTTTCGATAGACAGATTTTTGTCAACCTTCCCGACGTAAAGGGCAGAGAGCAGATCTTAAAGGTTCACGCCCGCAACAAACCTATGGCTCCCGACGTCAACTTCAAGACGGTTGCGAGAATTACCGCAGGTTTCTCCGGTGCCGACCTTGCCAACCTGCTCAATGAAGCTGCAATCCTTGCGGCGAGAGCAAACAAGCATTTCATAGGCAACGCCGAGCTCTACGAGGGCGTAAATAAAGTAATTATGGGTCCTCAGAAGAAGAGCAGGGTTGTAACCGAAAGCGACAAACGCATTACGGCTTATCACGAAGCGGGACACGCGATTATCGCAAAATTGTGCGAGCGTTGCGACCCCGTTCAGGAAGTTTCTATCATTCCCCGCGGCAATGCGGCGGGCTATACAATGACCCGTCCCGACAACGACGACGTGCATATGACCAAGAACAAGATAAACGATTTTATCTGCATGGCTCTCGGCGGTCGTGTTGCGGAAGAGCTGGTTATCAAGGATATAACGACGGGTGCTTCCAACGATATCGAACGCGTAACCGAGATGGCAAAACGCATGATTACCGAATGGGGTATGAGCGAAAAGCTCGGTCTCGTAACATACGGTTCCAATTCGCAGACGGTATTCCTTGGCAAGGATATGGAAACGCACAACACGTATTCCGACGAAACGGCGAAAATTATCGACGAGGAAATGCACTCCATAATAGAAGGTGCGCATGCGCGCGCAACTAAACTTCTTACCGAACACAGGTCAGTTCTGGACAACATGGCAAGGGTTCTTATCGAACGCGAAACCATTTATTCGGAGGAAGTAGATCTTCTTATGGAAGGAAAGGATTATAAAGAGGTGATGGAGTATATGGATAAACACGACAGCACTTCCAACGGCAATCCTTTCAAGAGATTTGAATAATTCGGACGATGTTCCGCGGCGAAAATTTTCGCCGCGGACACAGCCGTATTTAAAACTTTTTTCCGCTTAAAATTTCATGCGATAAAGCGGAAAAATAAAAAATGTTTCATGGGAAACATTCAGCTTTTTATGGTCCGAAAAGAGTGGTCTTCAATTTTTCGGACGAAGGTTTCAGACATTTTTTAATTGCGTAAGCAGGAGAAAATTATGGGAAAAGTTGTTTCGTTCACAAACAAAAAAGGCGGAGTGGGAAAGACTACCACGGTTGTCAATCTGGCGGCTTATTGTGCGGAGCTCGGCAAAAAGGTTCTGCTTATTGATTTGGACAGCCAGGGCAACGCGACTACGGGTCTTGGTTTTTCCAAAAGTGCCTTAAAAAAATCGGTTTACAGTGTGCTGATAGACGACGACAAAGTTTCAAACAATATTCTTCCGACCGAAGTTCCGCTTTTAGATATTCTTCCGGCGAACGTCGATTTGTCGGGTGCGGAAGTCGATTTGGTCTATAAGCACAGCCGCGAAGCCATTTTGAAAAATGCCCTCAAAGAAGTAAAGGGCAATTACGATTACATATTCATCGATTGTCCGCCTTCGCTCGGGCTTCTTACAATAAATGCGTGGGTGGCTTCGGACTCCGTTCTGATACCTTTGCAGAGCGAATATTACGCCCTGGAAGGCGTCAGCCAGCTTATGAACACGATTGCTCTCGTCAAACAGCATCTCAACCCCAACCTTGTCATCGAGGGTGTGGTCATTACCATGTACGACGGCAGAGCGACCATTTCAAAGCAGATTACGGCGGAGATTAAAAAGTTCTTCAAGAACAAACTTTATGAAATTGTAATCCCCCGCAACATAAGGCTTTCGGAAGCCCCCAGCCACGGCAAGCCTATTTCGCTCTATGACCCCAAGTGTGTGGGAGCGAGGGCATATAAAGCTCTTGCAGAAGAGTTCTTATCCAAGCAATAATAAGGCTTTAAACGGCTTCGTCGAGCTTGTAAATCGTTTATATGTGATATTCATGCGGCTTTAATCTGACTTGCTTTGCAAGTGGGTTTGCCGAAGGAAGTGGATATCTCGCGTGCTTGCGGCTGCGACATTGACGGAAATGTAATTTGCTGTCTGTAAAGGCTGTATCGTCAGACGACTGCAAGTTATATATTGGCAGGCTCCTTAATAATTGGGGCTTTAAACACGCTTTTCAAACGATTTTACATGGTTAAATGGGCTTTGCAATACTTATTTGAGCTACTAGGCGTTAGATATATGCAAAAAGGTTTTAACAAGTTTTGCTTGCCCATTTAACAGCGTTTTATTAAGTTGATTAATGCAAAAGTCGTTTGATTGCCGTCAGAAAAATTGTCGTTGCGGTTGTTTTGTAGACATGCTGCATAATTTGCAAATGCTGCATTAAACAGTACGACAAGCTGTAATAAAGCTATATGGTTGCCGTTTTAAGATGATTGACCCGATCGCACAGAAGTTGACTTGCGTGCGGCTCGAGCGGGCGTTAAAGTTTGAGCAAAAATACGAAGTTTGCAAAGACAGCACACAAATGTATAGACAAGGCTCAAATTGAGTTTTCAGAGGCGTCAGCCGATATTTTTAATCATGTCCGCGTTTCGGCGGATGTAATGCGTTAAATGTGCCCGCAAAGGGCATTGAAATATTTTATTACAACAATACAGAGCGGTATAAATAGTCGTTCAGGGCGGGACGGACAAGTTCCGCGCAAAGGAGATAATATGGCAAAGGACAACGGAAAAGGCCTTGGCAAGGGTTTAGAGGCGTTATTCGAAGAGACGGGCACGGCGTTCAGCAACGTTTACGAGGGTAAGTCGGCGTTGGCGTCTTATACTGAGGAGGAACGCAAAAACGCTTCCGAACTCAAACTTTCCGAAATATACGCAAATACCAATCAGCCCAGAAAGAATTTTGACGAGCAGTCAATGCGCGAGCTTGCTGATTCAATCAAAAAGCACGGCGTCATAATGCCCATAGTCGTCAACGACGACGGCAGTGGCAAATATATGATAATCGCCGGCGAAAGGCGCTATCGCGCGGCAAAGATGGCGGGACTTACCACAATGCCCGTCGTCATACGCAAATACAGTGAGCGTCAGATTAAGGAAATATCGCTGATTGAAAACCTTCAGCGTGAAGACCTCAATCCAATCGAAGCGGCGAGTGCGATGAAGCAGCTCATGATAGACTATAAACTCACGCAGGACGAACTTGCCGAGCGCATAGGAAAATCCCGCCCCGCAGTCGCAAACACATTGAGATTGCTTTCGCTCACGCCCGAAGTAACGGCGCTGGTTGCAGAAGGTAAATTGTCCGCAGGTCATGCGAGAACGCTCGTGCCGCTTGCGCCAGACGACCAGATCTCTTTCGCAACCGACGCAATAAAAAGCGGAATGTCTGTGCGCGAACTTGAAAAAAAGGTGCGCTCCTACAATATCTCGCCGGAGGTTCTCGACGAGCGCAAGAAGAAAAAGCGCGCCATCGCTTCAGTAGAGCTCAAAGACCTTGTCGAACGCATGCGCTTTGCGTTCAGAACCAAAGTCAGCCTTATCGGCAACGATAAGAAGGGCAGAATATATATTGATTACTATTCGCGCGACGATCTCGACAGAATATCAGAAATTCTCGACATAATCGGCAAACAATAACCCATTTTTGAAACTTTTTTTGCAAAATGACGTGTTTTCGGCACAAAATGACAAAAATTTATATATTAAAACGCGAAATATGTAAGAAAAGTAAGAAAAGTAAGGAATATTTAAGAAATAACGGAGTATTTTTACAAAAGCGCTATGCATATGCAGGCGCTTTTACTATAAATTTATGGAAATTGAATTCAAAACTTTGACTTTAAGCGATATTATCGCCATGCGTAAATATTTTGAGTGTTGCAATCTGCTGCTCAGCGATTATTCTGCGGCGTTCAAATTTATGTGGCAGAAGCATTTTGCCATCGAATTTGCCTATGTTGCAGGCTGTGTGGTTTTCCGAGAGTATTATCAGGGCAGAACGTACTTTCATTATCCTATGGAGCTCAACGATGGCGATGCGGAGAAAGCTATCGACATGATAGAGGAGTACTGTCGAGAAAAAAATATACGCATTCATTATACTTGTGTTCCACGTGAAAAAATGGATATAATGCTCGATAGGTACGGCATGGAGATGAGGATAACCAACCACAGACGGTGGAGAGATTACCTTTACAATGCGGAGGACTTTATAAAATACCCCGGAAAGAAGTTTTCGGGACAGAGGAATCATGTCAATAAGTTCAAAAAGCTCTTCCCGCAGTATAAATTTCTGACATTGAACGGCGACGACCGCGCGGTCATACATGATTTTTTGAAAAGATATGAAGTCCGTCAGCTTTCAAAGGGCACAGTCATGGCAAAAGAAGAGCTTGAAAGCGTTTACGACATGCTGCCCTATATTGACGAGCTGCATCTTTTCGTCGGTGCGTTGGAAGTGGACGGAACAATAGTCGCCCTTTCGATGGGCGAAAAGTGCGGCGACCAGCTTATTATCCATGTTGAAAAAGCTCTTACGGGTTACGACGGCGTTTATCCCACCATGGCAAACGAATTTGCCGCCCATTTTGCCCTCAATGTCAAGTATATCAATCGGGAAGACGATGCGGGCGACGCAGGGCTCAGAAAGAGTAAATTGCAGTATAATCCCGTGCGCCTTATCGAAAAATATGATATATTCCCGCGCCGAATAATCGACCGCGTCTCCCATCTTCCCGTCCTTGCAACCCCTCGCCTTACAATAAAGGAAATCACGGATGTAGATGCGCTGGGGCTTTTTAAGTTGGAATATGATGCTGATAGAAATAAATATTGGGGATATGATTGGCGTCAGCATTTCAGTGGCGAGCCTACTCCCGAATTCTTTATGCAATCGCTCAGGGAAGATTTTAAAAACCGCGACGAAATGCCTATGGGCATTTATTGCGGCAGAACGTTCATCGGCGAGGTGGTTCTGCATAATTTCGGCTATCGCGGAGACTGCGAAGTGGGCGTCAGGCTTCTTCCCGAGTTTGAAGGGCAAGGTTACGCTCGCGAGGCGGTTATCGGCGCAATGAATTATGCGTTTTTTGACCTTAACGTAGAAACCGTTGTCGCCAAATGTTACAAACCTAATTTGCGCAGCCGCAACATGTTGCTCTCAGCCGGGCTCCGCCAGTGCGGAGAAGACGATACGTTTTTCTATTTCAGAAAGACCCCAGCAATGTAATGTTTCACGTGTAATTTTGTCAAGTAATTCAGAATAATGGCTCAATATTTGACAAAAAATAATGTGTTTTGCTATCATCATAAAGCTGTAATTTTACGCTCGTATTACTTATATGCGTTTATATATTCCGTTGCTTTTATATTGGATCTTTTAAGGGTGAATTAATTTGAAAGAACCCACGCAATTAATAATAAAAGCCATATAAAGACAATTATATCGCATGGGTAATATCTGTTTGCGTTGGATATATTTTAGCGTGTGGTATAGGGGTAATTATTTCAATTATTATCAATGAATTAATACCTTGGGCAGCCATAGGTATTGGTTTTGCAATATGTTTTTTTCTGTTGGTTTAATAGCTATTATTGCGCGATTATGTTATAAAGGGAAACTAATAGTTACAGCAGAAGAAGTTATTAAAGTCCACGGGAAAAAAGTACAATTTCATATTAAAAAGGAAGATATTGTTTCTATATGTGTACGAAAAGTAAATCCGTTTTTAAAATTGCTGGTAGTAATAAGCGGATTTATAGGCGATATATGCACTGATTTGATTTTTTTAGATTTTATTATGCGGAAGAATTTGAGGTGCGTAGGTTTAGCGGTGTTATAGTGCAAACTTCTTTAACCGAGGCGGGAGATAATGACTTGCGGGAATTTTCTGAAAGCGTAACTTACAATCAGGCAAAAAATATGTGGGATTTTGGAAATACCTTTTTCTGTAATTAAAAACTAACAATTAATAGCAAATATTTAAATAATAAAAAGGGATGTTTTACAAAGCGTCCCTTTTTAGCTGCTTCAAATTTGTTTGAATTAAAAAAAATAAAGCATTGGCAAGTCGCGCGCAGGCAATGTCATAGCCGTACTTGACGGTCATAGCGGTATAGTGTTAAAATACAAATACAAGGTGTTTGGCAATTAAAAGTAGCCAATGACATTGGAAAGGATTGCAAAACAGGCATAGGCGTTCTCAATTCTTTCTGTTGCTACGGTTTACTACGATACCGAAACAGAACTTTACTTTCTGTAAACCCGCTACTACGATCCTGAAGCTTGTTGCTTTATATTGTGCGATAGCATACAACAAGTTATCTCCACAGTACAGTGTTGTATTATCGTGATCAGGGTGTTGTTTTCTATTGTATTTAGTTTTTAATAATAACAAAATGTTAGGAGAAATAATGGAAGATATATTGTTTGAGGAAAACTTGAAAAGGATATCTAAATATTCGCTTATAATAACGGTAGTACTGTTTATCTGTTCAATAAATTTTTTGTTGGCTTATTGGTATCCATATTCGGCTTTTACGCTTGCTGATTCAATTGGCGGATTTGTATTGTTTTTTTGTTATCATGTTTATTTTTAAGCAGATATTTACGTGCCAGATTGTATTCGCTAAAAGTAACCGATAAAGAAATAATAATAAAAATATATAAAGAAAAGCGTATAAGTTTACAAAATATAAAGAATTATAGGTTAGAGAGATTTTTTAAAACAGGTCATTGTAAATACCAAATAATTTATTCTGATATTAATAAAGATAATTTGGTTGTCGAAATAACGCTGATCCATATTAATGAGTTCGTTGATTTGATGAACAGGCATAATATTCAGGAGATTAAAGCTTAAAATATTTAGATAAAAGCAATCAGTCCGCGGAGCGAAATTTCGCTTCGCGGATTTTTGTGCCGATATTGACAAGATTGTCTGTAAGATAGTAAAATATTTGTATAAAGCAATGAGTAATCTTAAGGTGCTCAATGACAACGGCGGCTATTGCAGAAGAGGTATAGGCGTTCTCAATTCTTTCCTTTGTCGCGGTTTACTACGATACTGAAAGTGATAGCATATTCTCTGATATAATAATGGTATAATAGGTCCGGCTTGAACCTTATTCAGTATTAAAATAATATTTTAATTAATTTTCCCAACGGTAAAAAATCCTTTTTGGAGATTTAAGGACAATCAGTAAATGAAAAAGATTTACCCGCACTCTATACTTATAATAATAAGTGAGTTACTATTTACAACTATTGTTATACTTTGTTTGGTCGCCATAGTATTTGCGATAAATAAGTTTTTTAATACGTATGATTGGTATTATATTTTAATTTTTCTATCAGCAGTATTGGTGGGGGTAAGTTCCTTTATTTACTTGCTGTCGTTTTTAAAGAAAAAAATAGTTTTAAAAGATAATATGATTGCCGTTCATGCGGATATGGCAGACAAACGCGGCTTGTTCTTACGGCGATTGCAACATGAAACGAGTATTTTTTATGAGGACATTAAAGATATATATTTATGTGCGACAAGTAGAGATTCTGACGGATATCAGGTAAAGCACGTATCTGTTGAGATGCCTTATATTGTTTTTGACTTAAAAAATGGGCAAACGAAGTTAATAAATGTTTATTATTACAGCAAAACACAAGTTGCAAATTTGATTGATGAGGTAAAAAATAAAGCAGCATTGCTTGGCAATGATATAAAAATATCTGGCGGAAGAGAAGTAATAAACAATTTTATTTATAAAAAATAATTAATCATACTAAACTCTTCCTTTACAGCGGCTATTGCTATACCCCAAAAGGTGGGCGCTTTATCTCCAGCGACAGTAGAGAATACGCCGATCCTTAAATCATTAACGTAATTAACCTCTATTCTTATTACTTATTAAACCCGTGATGAACATATAATCTTCGTCACAAAATATTATGAACCTAATTATACATTTCCAGAAACTAATACTTACCCATTATATTAAAACTTATCGCTATTGAGCGTTAAGGTTCAGGAGTATTATGAATAAAAAAGTTTTAAGACCTAAGGGTGCAGCATATATAATATACACGCTAATTAAATATATATTTTAATTGGGTTGTTATGTCTGGGAGTATTTACAATTTTAAATCAACTACGGTATCCGGCAAACAACGCTTACAATATAATGATCATTTGCTTAATGGTTTGTATTATGATTGTTATAGTAATATTGTTTATATTGCAAACGCGTGAAATAATAAGATATAAAATAATTTTCTTTGATGAATATATTTTTGTTGCTGCCAACAGGGATTTATTTTTAGTCAGGCATAATGATCTTAAAATAAATTATTCGGGAATTAAATCATTACAATACAGAAAAAGTTTACGCCTTGATATGATAAACAAAGGGATGTTTTATTTTTCTGCAATTTTTATAAAATATGAAGGAATAAACAAAGAAGAATATATTCTTACGATGTGGTTCAGTAAAAAGCAAATTGATCAGATTGTAACACAAATCAAGGTAAATGCGGAACAACATAACGGATTTTTGTGTGAGGTTTTGCCTCAAAATGCGGGTCAGAATGGATATTGAATAGTACCTTTTTATGGAACTACTCATATTAACGGTAAAAACGGACTTGAATTTATCTATGATAATTCTGGTGTAATCGGAACTAAGCAGATAAAAAAACAGCCGACTGCAAAAGCAGTCGGCTGTTTTTTTGCAGAGGGGGACAGATTTTGAAATCCGTGCCCGATGCGTTATTTTTTAAAGAGCGTTTTTGCCCTGCGCGGTGCCTATTACCGTAAGCACCTGCACTTCGTTGCCCGTGCGGGCATCGACATAGACGTAATATTCGCCGCCGTCGTAAGTGCCGTGGAATTCGTAGCAGAGCACTTCGTTATCCTCGAGGGGTATGAGCGCCAGCTTCGACGAGGTGATGTCAAGTCGTCCGTCTATCGAGCTCTTTGCCTGGGCTTCGGTTATGCTTGCCTCGGCAATATCCCTTTGCGAATGGTTTAAAATATAGCTTATCGCTTCGGCGCCAGTAACAATTCCGCGCTCCTCGCATACTTTTACTTTAATCATGTCGGGGTAGATAATCACTCCGTTTTGAACGGGTGCGAAGTTGATGTTGCAGGTTGTGCCGTTTTCGCTCATCCAGACGGCTTTCATGTCGTCATAACCCGCCGCCTTTAAAAATTCTTCGGCTATGGTTTCGCAATGCGCGCCGTCGAACTTATGCTCAGTGCATTCCTTGTAGCTGTCGAACATCACGAGCTTGCCGCCCTTTTTGGAGAGCTGCGCAAACATTTCGCCGTCTTCGGCGGTCATCGAAATGTTGTAAAGGCTCATGTTGGCGGTTACCGTTTCGCCCGTGCAGCGGGTTTCGGTAACTTTGTAATCTTTGAATATCTCTGCTGCCATTTTTTCTGCTTCTTCGCAGCTTATCTCTTTAAGCCCTTCGAAGAATGAAATGTTGGTGTCGTTGATTTCGTCGGCGAAAGGACCGTCGAAAATGCCCTTGGGCGCTTCTATTACGTTGTTTTCAAGATCAAAGAAGCTGTCGGATATAATGCTCTGATTGCCTCGAAGCACGGCTTCGATATCCTTTGTGCCCGCCTTGGAAACGAGTTCGTTCAAGACGTTCTTTATCTGTTTGTTAGTGCGGTACATATACTCTATGCTCGCCGTCTGCCATTCGGTAAGTTCGCCGCCGTCCGCCACGGTATAGAGCATGTTCTGCGCGGCGTCGCCCATTTTGTTTACGAATGCCGAGAGTTGCGCCGTGGACGTTCCGTCGAGGGGCATGCGCTCTAAAATCATTTCGGCCATTTCGCTCTGAATGGCGATATCTGCAAGAACGCGCGCTCTGTCCGAAGAGGAGGAGGAAACTCTCGCTTTCGCGAGATTTCCGTCGAGGTTATCCACCACCGAATTGAGTTCGTAAAGAGCCTGCGTCTGCGAGCCGTTCATGCTCGCCTGCATGTCGCTCATGTTCATCCAGCCGTAAGTTACCACGCTGGCAAGGGCGAGGCAGGTTACGCCCAGGGATATTACGGCTGCAAGCCAGCCGCCGAAGCCGGGCGCATGGCGCTTGTTCTGCTTTTCCGCCATCTTCTGCGCGCGCAGTTTAAGCCTGTGTTCGCGCTTTGCGCGGCGTTCGGCTGCGGCGGCTTCGCGCTTTGCGTTGCGCGCTTCCATCTTTGCCGCGCGTTCGCTCTTAATTCTCTCTGCGCGCTCCTTTTCGCTTTCGTGCTTTAACTTATCTCTGCGGCGCCTGCGCTCTTCCGTCCTCTCGGCGCGCTTTTCGCGCATAGCCGCTATTCTGTCAAGCCTTTTTTGTCTGGCTTCGAGCTTCTTTTCCAGCTTTGCCTGCTTCTTTTCGGCTTTCATGCGCATTTCCTGCGCCTTCTTGCGCTCCGCGTCCGTCTGCTTGCGCTTTGCAGTCTGCGTTTTTGCCGCGGTCGATTTGACCGTTCCCTTCGAAGACTTTTGCGAAGTCGTCTTTTTTGCGGCGAGTTTTTCCGTCTTTTCTGCGCCGCTCGATGTGTTCTTCTTCTCGCTCATCCGTTACCTCCTATATTGCGAAGACGTGCTTACCTATGGTGGTAACAGTCTGTCTCGTGAAAATCCAGCTGCTCGTCGCGACGGCGGGGTTGTAATAATACAGGCACCCGTAAGTGGGGTCCCAGCCGTTCATCGCGTCTGCGGCAGCGTTCAAAGCTGTCTGGTTGGGTTCAAGGTTAATCTGTCCGTCGGAAACGGCGGTAAACGCGTTCTTCTGGTAGATTACGCCCGCAATGGTGTTGGGGAAAGAGGGGCTGTCCACGCGGTTTAAAATGACCGCGCCGACGGCGACCTGACCCGTGTAGCTTTCGCCTCTGGCTTCCGCGTAAATGCATTTTGCAAGCAGGTACAAGTCAGAATTGGTGTAAGAGGAAGAACCTCCGCCGTTCTGATTTTCAACAACTTTTGCGCTGTCGTTCATGCCGAGGGCCTGGAACGTGGATTTGCCGACTATGCCGTCTGCGGTAAGTCCGTTTTTGCGCTGAAAATATTTCACCGCTTCTACGGTCTTCGAGCCGTAAATGCCGTCAACCTCGCCCGAGTAATAACCCCACATTTTGAGCCTGCGCTGTACTTCCTGCACCTCGCCGCCGCTCGAGCCTTTTTTAAGGACTGCCGTTTCGACGACGGAGATTGCGGCGTACTGCGCCTGCTGCATCTGTAAATCGACTGCGGCATATCCCCCGACCAATGCGAAAGTCGCGGCGAGCGCTATGCCGGCTTTAAGTGCTTTTTTCATCTAAAATAATTCCTCCCGATGACGCTAAAAGGCGTTTAGCGCGCTTCATCTATTAAAAAATTTATCAATTATGTCGTAAATAAGCGAACGGTACTGCACGTCGCACGTTGCCGAAGTAAAGCAGAGGGGCGGATATATCACGCACCACCAGTTGTCGCCCGTGCCTTCGCCCAGCTCCACTATTAGAGCGTCGTATTCGCCCGCGTTTAAGGTAACTTCGCCGTAAACCCTGGTGGGGAAGTATTCCTTTCTCACCTCGGCGCGCGATTTATAGTTTACGCCCAGCTTTTCGAGCGCGCTGTCGCACGTTCTTTCTATTCCGTCCGTAATGCCGCTTATAACTTCCATCGCCGCCTCTTTGGTCGCGCACTGAGCTATATAAGGCGTTATGAATTCGACGACTTCGTCCTTTACCGAATATTTTATGTTCTGGTCGAATGAGGAATTGGAATTTGCGCGGACGTGAATGCGCAGATATTCGTATTGCGTCTCCGCGGTTTTTACCTGCGTCGCCGCGAGTACCGTTGCAATTAAGATGAGTAAAACAAAGAAAGTTATGCAAAATTTTTTCATACGTCTGTTATTGCCCGCCGTGAAAGCATTTATACTGTAAAAATCACAATTTTTCTGCGGACATATGCTTTGATATTGCCCTATGGGTATTGCATTTGCGCGCGCACGGGTCTATAATTATAAAAAAATAAATAATGAGGCGAGGTATGAAAAAGCAGGTTTTCAATCCCTTTCTTCCTCTGTGGGAATACATCCCCGACGGCGAACCGCACGTGTTCGGCGACAGAATATATCTTTTCGGCAGCCACGACCGCTTCGGCGGGGACAAGTTCTGCATGAACGATTACGTCTGCTGGTCGGCGCCCGTATCCGACCTTTCGGACTGGAAAAAAGAGGGCGTCATTTATAAAAAGGAGCAGGACCCTCTTAACGCCGACGGCTCGCACGCGCTGTTCGCTCCCGACGTCTGCCGCGGCGCGGACGGGAGGTATTATCTCTATTACGCGCTCGATTTCGTCAGCGTAATTTCCGTGGCGGTGTGCGACACGCCCGCAGGAAGGTACGAGTTTTACGGGCATGTAAAGTTTCCCGACGGGCACGTTTTGTCTTCGCGCGAGGGCGAGCCTTATGCGTTTGACCCCGCAATATTGCGCGACGAAGGCAAAAATTATCTTTATATCGGCTATTGTCCCTATCCCCCGAGGCATTTGATGGACGTGCCCAAAACTTACACCAACGCGTGGGTTTACCGTCTCAAAGACGACATGCTCACGATAGAGGGCGAGCCCGTCGCCGTCGTCCCGTCCTTTTCCAACTCTGCGGGAACGGGCTTCGAGGGGCACGAATTTTTCGAGGCTTCTTCCATAAGGCGGGTGGGCGATAAGTACGTTTTCATCTGGTCGTCCTATTACGGGCACGAGCTGTGTTATGCCACGTCTGACAACGCGGAAGGACCTTTTACTTTCGGCGGAACGATAATTTCAAACGGCGATATAGGTATAAACGGCATAACGGACGAGAATGATTGCAACGGCTATATAGCTAACAATCACGGGTCGATAGAGTGCATAAACGGGCAGTGGTACGTGTTCTATCACAGGCACACCAACCGCAGGTCTTTTTCCCGTCAGGCGTGCGCGGAGAGAATAGAGGTTTCGCCCGAGGCAAAAATAGAGCAGGTCGAAATGACGAGCTGCGGGCTCAACGGCGGACCGCTTGAGGGCAGGGGAGAATATCCCGCGGGCATAGCCTGCAATTTAAAGAGCAAGTACGGAACTATGCGCGGCGACGTGCCCGCAGACGGCGTTCATCCATACATAACGCAGGATCTTCCGGACGGGGAGAGGGAGGCTTATCAGCACATAGCCAATTTCCGCGACGGAGCGGTGTGCGGGTTCAAATATTTCTCGCCGTGCGGCGCTACGCGCATAGGCATAACAGCCCGCGGAAGCGGCAGGGGCAAACTTATCGTGAGCGACGGAAAGAATTGTCTCGCGCAGATTGACGTCGAGCCCTCGGAAAACTGGAAAACCTTTTTCGGCGATTTTGTTTCGCCGAAGCAGAATTTCGCTCTGTACATAACGTTCAAAGGCAAGGGCAAAACAGATATTTTAAGTTTTCTTCTCGGATAATTTTAGTAAATTTAAATAAAAAAAGCCCGCCCGCAAAAAAATTTGCGGGCGGGCTGACTGTTTTTTTGCGTTTGGCATACAATATATTGTGTAAGCAAAACGACAGTCAACAATACCTTACCGCACAAAAAAATTTTATAAAAAATGTAACAAAACGCTTGATTTTTAAGATTATATTTGGTATATTATTAAAGCGTTCGGGAGCTTAGCTCAGTTGGGAGAGCAACTGCCCTACAAGCAGTGGGTCACAGGTTCGAGCCCTGTAGCTCCCACCAGGAAGATAGTGCGGATGAATATTATGCGGGAATGGCTCAGTGGTAGAGCGTCACCTTGCCAAGGTGAATGTCGCGGGTTCGAATCTCGTTTCCCGCTCCACCAATTCAACCGCACTATTTTTTTATACGGCATGCAACAGCAATCGGATGGTTTGAGCGTGCAAAAGGCTTCACTCAAAAAGTGAGGTTACGGCGCTATAGCCAAGTGGTAAGGCAAGGGCCTGCAAAGCCCTGACTCCCCGGTTCAAATCCGGGTGGCGCCTCCAAAAAAGTGCTTTAAGCGCTATCGCTTAAAGCACTTTTACTTTACTTTGTTTCAGTTGCCCGCGGCAATGCAGCTGTTGAGTAATTAAAAACAGCCCTGCGGTAAATTTCAAGCCTTCGTGGCGGCGATATGCGATTTATGCCAATTAGTAAATTTGCTTTACTTTTGTTGGAAGACACGCGTTTTTGAGCCGAGCAAATGAAGCCTTGCGTAAATTTCCGTCGGGCAGCGATGCGACAATGCAGACGCACAGGACTTAAAATTTTCCGCTCACGGAATTTTATACAAAAATTGAATAAATATGCAAAAATATATGCCCGAGTGGCGGAATCGGCAGACGCAAGGGACTTAAAATTTTTGGCAGATAGAAACTAACAAAAATTTAACAAAAAAACTGAAAACTTAACAAAAACACATGCCCGAGTGGCGGAATCGGCAGACGCACAGGACTTAAAATTTTTGGCAGAAAGAAACTAACAAAAAATTAACAAAAAAACTGAAAACTTAACAAAAACACATGCCCGAGTGGCGGAATCGGCAGACGCACAGGACTTAAAATCCTGAGGAGTAACATCCGTATCGGTTCAAGTCCGATCTCGGGCACCAACGAAAAAACACTCATTTTTGGGTGTTTTTTTGCTATTTTGAGGCAAAAACGGACTTATTTAAGTCCGTGCGAGGGCAAAAGCCCGACGCCAAGCCGAGGGTGCCCTTTTAAGGGTTTCGGCTTATCTCAAATTAAGAAATGGGAGGAACTTTTGATGGTTTCTCCCATTTTTGTTACCTTTGGGAAGAGATTGGGAAGTGAAAACTTGCCATATTTGCCTAAAAATAAGTGTTTTTTTGTTAATTTGATTGCAAATCACAAAATATAGTTAATTTTGTTAATTTCTTGCATTAAATATTCTTCCGAGTAGTCGGTATAGCCTCTGTCAACTCGGCTGGTCTTTACATCAGCGTCAAATTCATGACCTACCCACTTCATCACAACTTCGGGATTGCACCCGCATTCTTTCGCTCTTGTTATGAAGGTATAGCGAAGTTCGTGGACGTGCCTGTCGGGGAAAATGCGTTTGAGCGCATCCCTTATCGTAAAGGTGCTTACCGCTTTTGCCTGATTAAAATCAATCAGGTGCAGTACCCTTTTGAGCATAGGCGATACGGGTATTTTTCTTATGACCGCGGTAAATGGTGTAGCTCCGATCCTGTTTGTTATGCTTCAACAGGACAAGGTACTATGTCTTTGAATTATGCGGCCTGCTTTGCTTGCACGCTTTTGCCTGAAACGTCTTGTGAGTTTAGAAATGTATTGTTGGATAGGTGTTCCGTATGCGGGCAACCTGAAGATGAGATGCTTGGATTGATGAATTGGAGGAGAGAAGATTGAAACTTATTCCTGCAGTAATAGGACCTGAATGTAAGAGTAACGCAGAGAAAAAAGTTTTTAATTTTTTAAAAGAAAGTTCTTTAGACGGCTATGCGTTTCATTCTGTCGGTCTCCCCAAACATGAAAATAAATCTTATTCTGAAGCAGATTTTATAGTAATAACGCGTAACGGAGTATTGTGCTTGGAAGTTAAAGGGGGGCACGTATCTTGCGAAAACGGGATTTGGTCATTTGAAAACCGATATGGTAAAATTGATTATAAGACGGAAGGTCCGTTTGATCAGGTGGCGGGAGCTAGGTTTGCATTAAGAAATGCATTAAAGAAAACTTTGCCGTGGATTGAAAAAACGTCTTTTGCGAGCGGTGTGATATTTACAGATATAACATTTACATATCGAGGTGTAAGTGTAATTCCGGAGATAATGTACGATTACTCATCTAAAGAAAGATTTGATGAGTATATCAACAACTGCTATAACTATTGGGATAGTAGGGAACATAGGAAATTATTCTATTTAAAAGACGATGAGATAGAATTTATTAAATGTGCCATACGGGACGATCTGCATTTTGTGCCATCGTTGCAGTCTACAATAAATTCAATAGACGAGCATCTTGTTCAATTAACCGATGAACAGTTATCGATTCTGGACAGCATAGAAGATAATAATAAAATATTGGTTAATGGCCCTGCAGGTAGTGGAAAAACATTGATTGCGTTGGAGTATGCAAGACGCGCTGCTCAAAATAATCAAAGAGTGCTTTTCTTGGTTTTTAACAAATTTCTTGCTCAATATTTGTCAAAATTAGTTATAGATACAAATATTGTAGTTAAGCATATGCATGGGTTAATTACAGATTACATAGCGATTGATCCTCAAAAGGTAACTTCGTCGCATTATTTTTCAGATATCCTTCCTGAAAAATTCAATGCGTTGCTCGATACTAAAAAAATTGCTCCGTATGATGTTCTTGTTATAGATGAAGGGCAGGATCTTCTTACAGCACGGTATATAGCTATATTCGATAAGTTAATAAAGAGGGGGTTATATAATGGAAGATGGATAATATTTTATGACAGTAATCAGAATTTATTCGGCGGCAATAAGTTTGCTAATACTCTTGAAAAATTAAAGAAGTATAATCCTGTAAATTTCAAGCTCACTAAAAATTGTAGAAATACTCTGCAAATTGCTGATTTTAATAAGTATTGTTCATGTATAGATTCTGGCAAGACGAGGGTCGGAGGAAAAGATGTTGAAGTTATCGGTTGTGAACAAGGTGAAGAAGGACAAGAATTAGAATCGTTAATAGACAGACTAGTTGCTTCGGGTATACCGTTGGAAGATATTACAATATTATCTCCTTATTCAATGGAGAAATCAAAAATATCGGAATATAGCGGGAAATACAAACGGAAAATAGTAAAATTTTCAGGGGATAATGCTGAGGGGTTTATTCAATTTTCATCTATACAGGCATTTAAGGGCTTAGACGCAAAGATAATTATTGCGTTAGATATGCAGGATTATATCAGGGATCACAATATTATTGCTTATACGTTGTTCTCGCGTGCAAGAGTAATGTTGTATGTTATCCTGGATAAATTGGTTGCAGAATCTTTAATACAAAAAGTACTACTCAATAAAGTATCTAAATAAAAGTAATTTAATAGGCTGAATAAATGAGTGAAATAAGGAGTAAGCCATACTTCGAAATAGTGGCGGCGTTAATTTGGGACAAGGATAGATTTTTAATTTGCCAAAGGCCGAAAAACAAGGCAAGAGCACTCCTATGGGAGTTTGTTGGCGGCAAGGTTGAAAAGGGCGAAAGCAAGGAAGAAGCACTCATCAGAGAGTGCCGTGAGGAACTTGCAATAGATATTGCCGTGGACAGCGTTTTTACAGAAGTTACGCACGATTATCCCGATATAACAATACACCTAACTCTCCTTAATTCGCGCATAGTAGGGGGTCAATTGACACTTTTAGAGCATAACGCAATGGCTTGGATAACTCCTTCCGAGATAGAAAGGTACGATTTCTGCCCTGCGGACGAAGTTATACTTGAAAAAATAAGAACCATATAAATACAGGCGGAGACGATGTTAAAATCGTCTCCGCCTATTATTTTTCGTCAAAATATCACTTGCCAAAAGTGCTTTCGAAGTTTTTCAGCCAATTATATACTGGTCGGTATCTGTCGTTGTTCAGATAGCTTTCCGCTCGCTTCCGCAAATCGTCGGACACGCCGTAGTAGGCTTCCGCAATGCTGCACGCAATCGCCGCGAGCGTGTCGCTGTCGCCGCCGACTGAAATGGCGTTCCTCAGTGTGTCCTCAAAACTTTCTCCCTCGAAAAAGGCGGCAAAAGCCTGCGGAACGGTTTGCTGACAGGTCTCGTTAAAGCGGTAGCCGGCGCGTATTCCGTCTATCGTGAAGTCGATTTTATAGTAATTGCCCTCGATATATTGCCTGATTTCTTGCTTGGTCTTGCCGCTTCTCGCAAGAAAAATTGCAACTGCAACGGCTTCTGCCCCCTTAATGCCCTCCGGATGATTATGGCTTATCGCCGTTACCTTGTATGCAAGCTCTTTTGCTTCGTTGAGGGTGTGTGCGGCAAATCCTGCGCCGCTCACCCTCATTGCCGCGCCATTGCCGAAACTATTATACGGTTGAGGATTTTTCGTGTATATCCACTCGTAAAATCTTCCTCCGTAGCCGCAGTCGGGATATGGGCGCCCAAGCTCCTGCATACATTCAACCGCCTTTTGGCTGAGGTTGGAGTAATCTCCGTTACATTCGACTATTGCCTGACCTATCGCAACCGTCATAATGCTGTCGTCGGTGGGAAAACAACCGGCGGTAAACAGCTCAAAGTCCTTGCTCCTGTGGTTATTGAATTCAAATCTGCTGCCGACTATGTCGCCGATAATTGCCCCTATCATATTTGCGTTTTCCTTTATTTAATTATATTATACGGCGAAGATTGCTGAATGTCAATTTACACAAGCTCATTGCATTTTAGTTGATGTGCTTATTGCTCAGATAAATTATTAACCATATTGATTTGAAGCAAATATGGGAGTATAATGGAATAAACATAAGGAGGAACAATTATGAAACGAGTATATGATTTTTTGAGGGAAGCGGGGACGTATTATCTTGCGACGGTGGACGGCGACCAGCCGAGGGTGAGACCTTTCGGAACGGTGAACATCTTTGAGGACAAGCTGTACATACAGACGGGCAAGGGCAAGGCGGTTGCAAATCAGATAGCAGCTAATCCCAAGGTTGAAATTTGTGCCATGAAGGGCGACGAATGGATAAGGGTTGCCGCAACGCTCGTCGAGGATGATAGAGTGGAGGCGCAGGAGAGTATGCTTAATTCCTATCCCAATCTTCGCGCAATGTACAAGACGGGTCCAAATGGTAACACTATTGTGTATTATCTGAAGGACGCCGCCGCGACCATTTCGTCGTTATCTCACGCACCCATTGAAATTAAGTTCTGATAGTTAATGAAAATTAAAAAAGCTTTAAGTAAAGTTCTGTGGCGCCGAGACTAAATCGGCGCCGCATTTTTTATACCTTTAAAAATTATTATTTTAACTGTTGACAAATAAAATATTATTGTATATAATCAATATGTACAATTTGGAATGATAAAAGATGAATATATACATATCAAATACATCTGGCAAATCGCTGTACGAACAGATATATGCTCAGATTAAAAATCAGATACTTGACGGAACGCTCAAAGAGGGCGAGCCTTTGCCGACCATCCGCGGACTTGCAAAAGATTTGCGCATAAGTGTAATTACCACCTCACGCGCGTATTCAGATCTGGAAAGGGACGGATATATTTACTCTGTCGTGGGCAAGGGTAGCTTTGTTGCGGAGAGAAACAAACAGTTTGTAATGGAGAGAAATTTGCAGGAGATGGAAGAATATCTTACAAAGGCGGTTGAAATATCTTCAAGGTGCGGAATGGATGAGGAGCAGTTCATCGAAGTAGTAAAGGCAATATTCAGGGGTTAAGACAACTATGTTGAGCATAAAAAATTACAGCAAACACTATAAAAACTTTGATATTGAAAATCTGTCGTTTGACATACCGGACGGCGCAGTGGTTGGGCTGATAGGCGAAAACGGCGCAGGGAAAAGCACAATAATCAAATCTGTTCTCGGCACGGTACGCCCCGACGGCGGTAGCATACTGTTCAACGGGACGGAAATAGACAGAATAAGCAGGAAAGAAAGGCAGCAGATATCTTTTGTGCTCGACGATACGGGTCTGCCCATGGAACTCAACCTAGGCATGCTTGACAATGTTCTGTCGTGCATCTATGAAAAATGGAATTCTGCAAAGTTCAAAGCTCTTACGCAGCGTTTCTGTCTGCCCGACAAAAAACTTTTAAAAGAGTTTTCCAAGGGCATGAAGATGAAGGCTGCCATAGCCGTTGCGCTTTCGTATGACAGCAAACTTTTGATACTCGACGAGCCTACAAGCGGGCTTGACCCCGTTGTGCGCGACGAGATACTTGATATGATTTACAAATATAACGAGGACGGCAGCCGTGCGGTGCTGGTATCCTCTCACATAACTTCAGACCTGGAAAAAATATGTGATTATATTGTATATATCCATGGGGGAAAGATTATTTTCAACGAAGAGAAGGACGAACTTTTAAGCAAGTATGCCATATACAGCATAGACGAGATGCAGTTAGACGAGTTGGATAGTTGTGCGCTTATAAGAGTTATCAAAAGAGAATACGGCACGGAAGTGCTTGCGATAAGGGAGAAAATGCCGCACGATTTTGAATATAAGCCCGTCACGCTCGACGACATAATGCTGTTTTACTCAAAGGGGGAACAAGTATGTTAGGGCTTCTGCTCAAAGACTTATACAACTTAAGAAAACAGGCGATTTGGTATCTGTCAATGATAGTTGTGTTCTTCGGACTGTCAATAATTTTAAATAATGTCGCATTTGCTTCGACGATAGGTATTCTGGTCACCATTTCCATGCCGCTGACTGCCATTGCTTACGAGGAAAAGGACGGCTGGCAAAAGTTTGTCGTCGCCAGCGGAACTAAAATAAGCACTATTGTCGGCGAAAAGTATTTGTTGGGCATTGTATTTGCGGCTATCGGGTTAATTGCCTACTCGCTCACCTTTATGCTTGTCGTACAGACCGAACAGAGTGCGGTGGAATATACCCTGCCCGCCTGTATGCAATTTTTTACCTTGGCCGTCATATTGCCGGTTATATTCAGGTTCGGGGTAGAGAAAGGTCGGGCATATATGATTGTTGTCATAGTGATTATTATGCTAATGCTTATAGGCGTGCTTACCTTTCTCAAAGATGTTGATAAGGGCGAAACATTATTAATAATTTGTGCATGGGTTGTCGCGGCTGTTGTAACGGTCGTATCATATTTCATTTCGGTCAGAATATATAAGAAGAAAGAATTTTAATCGAGAAAAAGCAAACAAAAAATGCCGAGACGAAACACATCGTCGCGGCATTTTCTGTTAATTATTAACTTTTAACTTGGTTTCGTCCACAAGGGATTTTTAGGGACTAATTTAACAAAATGTTAATTTTGGGAAGAAGGAGGAAGATGTCGATTTTTAACAAAGTCGGGGCAGACTGAAAAGTTGTATTTTGGGCGGTTTTGAGGTGTTTTTTGCTCTAAATCGCCCGTTTTTAATGGTTTTGGGTTGTGTGAATTTTTAACATTTTAGTCCCTTAACAGCCTTAAAATTTTTGGCAGATAGAAACTAACAAATTTTAAAAAAACTGAAAACTTAACAAAAGCACACGTTTGTGTGGCGACGAGCGGCACATTTATAGAAAGGCGAAAATCCGGCTTTCGTGTGCGCGGAGAGACCGCAACCTAGCGGGCGTAGCGTGATGCGTTGCAGGTACGACAAACGAGGCACGAGGCGACAATCGGCAGACGCACAGGACTTAAAATAGTATTGGCAAAACTTTGCTTTTAAAGCTCATAGATTATGTTTTTGGAGCTAATGAAGATTCAAAATATAGCAATAATATATTATTTTCGTTGTAGTAAAAATGAGTTATTGAATGAAAAAGTTTTAAGCAAGTTCTGCAGCGCCGATTTGGTGTCAGCATAGGTTTTTCACGGACGAAGAAGGGGGCGCTTTTTTCTCGCGCAAACAACGTGTGGCTTTTGACTGTCAAAGCGTATGGGGTGCAGAGCGTGGTCTGAATATGGCTGCTGTTTCAGACGGTTTTTCGTGAGTTTAATGCGACAAATTGTGCAAAATCACATCTTTTCGATAAAAATTTCAAATTATAAAGTTTTAAAAAAATTTGTACCATTGAGTTGACAGCGGCTGAGAATGGGAATAAAATGTGGATAATAATAAGTGGGGAAAGCGTACGCATTTTGCGTGCGGAATAGTCATTCGGGCGGCATAACGTCTGCGCGCTCGGGTTTTTCCCGTGTTTAGTTTTCGTTCGGCTCTTTTACAAGTCAGCATCGCCCGACAGTTTTGTCGGGCGTTTTTTTATATCGCTCATGCCTTTCGGCGGGCGACAACTTATATAATAAACTTATATAATAATAGGTAAATAAACCTGCTTTATAAGAGGTTAAAATGAAGACGGTAAAAAAATCTGTCAATAAAAAGTTAATCATCATCGCAGTGCTTGTCGCGGTGCTCGCGGCTTTGCTTGTAGGTGCGTTTTTGATCGGCGCACCCGACAAGGGCAGCCTTTCCGAAGAGCTCAACGACGCCGTTCTGCACGAGGAAAAACAGTTCAACCTGTTCGGCATCAAGGTCAACCCCGCGCTTATTTCGGGATTTATCGTAACCGCGATTTTACTTGTTTTCGCGGCTTGCGTGCGCATATTTGCTATCCCGAGGTTCAAAGATGTGCCCGGTAAGTTCCAGCTGGTCATAGAGGAGGCGGTAGGCTTCTTCGATAACATGGCAAAGACCAACAGCCCCGAAAAGAACGGCTTCCTCGGCTGCTATATATTCGCCGCAGGCTGCTATGTGTTCGTCGGAACGCTCTTCGAGCTGTTCGGCATTCAGCTTACAAGTATCGGCGGTCAGTCGGTAAGCATGCCCGCGCCCCTTTCGGATATCAATGCTGCCATCTCAATGGGCTTTTTGTCGTACTTCATAATTCTCGGCGGCGGCATTGCATCCAATGGTCTTAAAGGTCTCGGCAGAGCGCTTAAGGAATTCTCCCTGCCCGTATCAATGAGCTTCCGTCTCTTCGGCGCGCTCCTTTCGGGTCTGCTCGTAACCGAACTTGTGTACTACGTTATCTTCCTCAGCATCGGCGTTCCCGTCATCGTCGGCGTGCTGTTCACTCTGTTGCACGCCCTCATCCAGACATACGTGCTTACAATGCTCACGGCTACATATTACGGCGAAGTCACCGAGCCCGCAAAGCATAAGGAAAAGAAGCCCCGCAAAAAGGCGCAGGCCGCAGCTTAAAATTTAAAGGCAAAAACGCCCTTAGTGGCGCGTAAATATACAAAGATTAATTCCACTAAACGGAGGATTTTATGAAACTCGCAAAGAAAAGTATGGTAATTTTATTCGTGCTCGCGCTCGTTGCAGCACTCTTCGCCATCGCATCGTATGTGTTCGACGCTAATTCGTTCGTCGCATTCGCAGCCGAAGCAGGCGAGCCTGCAGCCGTCGCAGAAGACGCCGCTGTCGCAGCCGAAGCCGCAGCTCCCTCGCTCACCGCGATAGGTGCGGCAATAGCTATCGGTTTTGCCGCTCTGGGCGGTGCAATCGGTATGGGCTTGGCAATCGCTAAGGCAATGGACGGCATCGCTCGTCAGCCCGAGGCAAGCGGCAAGATAAGAAGCGTACTCATGCTCGGCCTCGTATTCATCGAGACGGTCGTAATTTACGCCCTCATCGTCGCCATACTTATAATGTTCGTCGTTTAATGACGGTCTGAAAAACCTTCGCCCGAAAGGGCTCACACATGCTGCATATGCGGCAATCAGAGGAAAAATTTATGCCACTTAATATAGATTGGCAGCAAATACTGCTGCATCTTTTCAACTTCATAATATTGGCGGCCGGTCTTTCCTTCCTCCTTTTCAAGCCCGTCAGAAAGTTTATGGCTCAGCGCGAGGAGAAGTATAAAAAGGCTGCGGCCGACCACGCGCAGGCTCTTGCCGAGACCGAGGCCCTCGAAAAGGAGCGTCAGGTGAAGATAGCTGCCCTCGACAGCGACCTTGCCGAGCGTGAAAAGCAGGCTCTTGCCGTTACCGAAACGAGAAAAAAGCGCATGCTCGCCGAAGCTCAGGAGGAGGCCGATAAGATTATATCCGACGGTCGCAAACGCGCCGAAGCCGAGCGTGAAAAGTACATAGCAGGCGCAGGCGACGAAATCGCCGCAATGGTTCTCCGTTCGGCAGAAAAACTGCTCGCGTCCGAAAGCAACGCCGCAACCGACGGCGCTCTGTACGATAAATATCTCGCCCTTTCGGAGAATGCGAGCGCTCTTTCCGACGAGCAGAAAGCTGCTATGTTCGAGAGGATGAAAAATAATAATGACGCTTCGGCATGCCGCCGAGAAGAGGTTGTCGACATAATCGGCGCGGCTGCGGCATCCGCTATAATGGCGCAGGGCTCGACGTCCGACAGCGCCGTATACGATCAGTTCCTCAACGAGGTTAATAAGGGTAACGGCAATGAATAAGGCGAAGCTCTACTGCATAACCCCGCCCGACGAGCGCCAGCTCAAGGGTCTGGGCGACTTTCTCGAACGCACATACGGCGTTCGCCCCGAAATCGAAATAATTAAAGACGCATCTGTCGTCGGCGGTTTCCGCCTCGAGTACGGCGACAACGTTTACGACTGGTCCTCTCGCAACTGGATAGGTAAGTTCAGGGCCGTCGGCGCTTCCCGCAGCGACGGTTCTTCCGCAAGGCTCTATTGCATTACTCCTCCCGACGAGCGTCAGCTCAAGGGTATTGCCGACTTTCTCGAACGCACTTACGGCGTTCGCCCCGCAGTCGAGGTCATAAAGGATCCGTCGGTCGTCGGCGGTTTCCGCCTCGAGTACGGCGACAACGTGTTCGACTGGACGGCTAAAAGCCGCATAAACCGCTTCAAAGAGGACGTAATCAACAGCAATAAGGGCGTAACTACGCTCCTCCGCGAGGCTGTGGATAACCTCAGACAAACAATAGACGGCTGGTCTATGCCCGCCGCCGCGCGCGAAGCAGGCAAGGTTCTGTCGGTAGGCGATGGCATAGCTAAAATAAGCGGTCTCGACATGGTTGAATACGGCGAAATCGTGCTCTTCGAATGCGGACTTAAAGGCATGGTTCAGGAGCTTTCTCCCGAGAGCGTCGGCTGTATTCTCTTCGGCGACGACAGAGAGGTAGAGGCAGGTTCTGCGGTCTATCGTACAGGCAAGACGGCAGGCGTTCCCGCAGGAGACGGTATGATAGGCAGGGTTGTGGACGCACTCGGTTCTCCCGTGGACGGAGGCGGCTCAATAGCTGCCGAAGCCTACATGCCCATCGAGAGCCCCGCTCCAACGATAATCGACCGCCAGCCCGTCAATACGCCTCTTCGTACGGGTATATTGTCCATCGACAGTATGTTCCCCATCGGTCGCGGTCAGCGTGAACTCATCATCGGCGACCGTCAGACGGGTAAAACGGCTGTCGCCATAGATACCATCCTCAATCAGAAAGGGCAGAACGTAATCTGTATTTACGTCGCAATCGGTCAGAAAGCCAGCTCGGTCGCTCATCTCGTCGAAAATCTCAAAAAGAAGGGCGCTATGGATTACACGATAATCGTTTCCTCCACGGCTGGCGATTCCGCTTCGCTTCAGTATATCGCGCCCTATTCTGGTTGCGCGATAGGCGAATATTTCATGAATCGCGGAAAAGACGTGCTCATAATCTACGACGATCTTTCAAAGCACGCCGTCGCTTACAGAGCGCTCAGCCTTCTGCTCGGCAGATCCCCCGGCCGCGAAGCTTATCCCGGCGACGTATTCTATCTGCATTCACGTCTCCTCGAGCGCGCTGCGCATCTTTCCGACGAGCGCGGCGGCGGCAGCATGACCGCTTTGCCCGTTGTCGAAACGCAGGCGGGCGATATTTCGGCATATATCCCCACGAATATAATTTCCATAACCGACGGTCAGATATTCCTTTCGGGCGATCTGTTCTATTCGGGTCAGCGCCCCGCGGTCAACGTCGGTATATCCGTCTCCCGTGTCGGCGGCGATGCCCAGACCAAGGCCATGAAGACGGCTGCCGGCACTATAAGGCTCAACCTCGCCCAGTACAGGGAAATGGAAGTGTTCATGCAGTTCTCGTCCGATCTCGACGAGAATACCCAGAAAACGCTGGACTACGGCAGAAGCCTCATGATGCTTCTTCGTCAGCCCCAGTACAGTCCCCTTGCGGAATACCAGCAGGTAATACTGCTCATTGCGGCAACCGGTCACGCCTTCACAGGCGTTTCGCCCGATGATATCCCCGCATTAAAGCCCAAACTCCTCGCCCAGTTCGAGGACGGTCATTCCGACCTCGTCGCACAGATTAAGACGGGCAAGGCGATAACCAATGAGCTCAGGGACGCAGTAATATCAGCCGCAAAGCAGTTTGTCTCTTCGTATAAAGCCGATAAATAATTTTTAAAGGTCACAGTATGTCCGACTTGCAATCCATCAAAAAGAGAATAGACTCGATAGGCGATACGCGCAAGATAACCAACGCAATGTACCTCATTTCGTCGGCAAAGATGCGCAAGGTCAAAGCCGATCTCGACCGTACCCGCCCTTATTTTGAAGCTACGAAGAAGGAAGTCAAAAGGATTTTCCGTTCAGGCGAGCTGCCCGAAAGCAGGTATCTCTACCCCTTAGACGAACATAAAAAGCTCACAGGCACATATGCCTGCCTTCTCATTACGGGCGATAAGGGTCTTGCCGGCGCTTACAACTATAACGTCATCAAAAAGGCCAGAGAACTCACCGAAGAGGGCAACGAGATAAAGTGGTACGTCGTCGGCGAATACGGCAGGCACTATTGCGCCCAGCACGGCATTCCCGTGGAACAGTCTTTCCTCTACACGGCTCAGAACCCTACCATGCGCAGGGCGAGAGCAATTTGCGATATCCTCCTCGATGGATATCTCAAAGGGGCGTTCACCAAGATATATGTGGCATACACCGATATGCGAGGCATGACGGATGAGGCCACTCTCACCAGAATAATCCCCTTCCACAGGAGCCAGTTCGTCGATACGGACGAAAAGCCTGTAACCAAGCCTTTCGAGTATTCGCCCTCTCCCGAGGGAGTGCTCGACAGCATTATGCCGGCATATATTTCGGGCTTTATATACAGTGCGCTCGTCGACAGTTTTTGCAGCGAGCAGCACGCCCGCATGATTGCCATGAAGGCTGCCAACGACAGCGCCGAAGAGCTCATATCCAAACTCAAAATAGAGTATAACAGGCTGCGTCAGGCGGCCATAACCCAGGAAATAACCGAAATCGCTGCAGGCGCCCGCGCGCGCAATCAGCAGCAAGGAGAGTAATTTTGAATACGGGAAAAATAGTTCGTATTGCGGGACCCGTAACAGACGTTAAGTTTGAAAGCGGCGTCCTGCCCAAAATCAGAGATGCGCTCACCGTCGAAAATAATGGTCATGTCTACGTAATGGAAGTCGCCTCTCACGTCGACGGAGACACCGTCCGCTGTATCATGCTCGGCCCCTGCGAGGGTCTTGCGCGCGGCGCAAAAGTCGTGGCTACGGGCGATGTCATTAAAGTGCCCGTAGGCGAGTGCACGCTCGGCAGAATGTTCAATGTTCTCGGCGAACCCATAGACGGCAAGCCCGCTCCCAAGACCGAAGAAAAGTGGGGCATATATCGTCCCGCTCCCTCGTTTGAGCAGCAGTCGCCTGTCGCCGAAGTGCTCGAAACGGGCATAAAGGTCATCGACCTGATGGAGCCCTACGCAAAGGGCGGTAAGATAGGTCTTTTCGGCGGCGCAGGCGTCGGCAAAACCGTCCTCATTCAGGAGCTTATACACAACGTCGCGATGGAGCACGGCGGATATTCTATATTCACGGGCGTCGGCGAACGTTCGAGAGAGGGCAACGACCTCTGGCGTGAAATGGGCGCAAGCGGCGTTGCAGATAAAACGGCTCTCGTTTTCGGTCAGATGAACGAGGCTCCCGGCGTGCGTATGCGCGTCGCCCTCACGGGACTTACCATGGCGGAGTACTTCCGCGACGCCAGGAAGAAGGACGTGCTTTTATTCATAGATAACATATTCCGTTTCGTCCAGGCAGGTTCGGAGGTTTCCACACTCCTCGGCCGTATGCCTTCGGCGGTAGGTTATCAGCCCACGCTCGCAAACGAAATGGGCGAACTTCAGGAGAGAATTGCCTCCACGCGCGACGGTTCGGTAACTTCTGTTCAGGCCGTATATGTGCCTGCCGATGACCTTACCGACCCCGCTCCCGCAACCGTTTTCGCTCACCTTGACGCAACCACCGTCCTCAGCCGTAAGATAGCCGAACAGGGTATCTATCCCGCCGTTGATCCGCTCGAATCGACTTCGCGTATTCTCGAAGCCGACGTCGTCGGTAAAGAGCACTACGAAACGGCGCGCCGCGTTCAGGAAACATTGCAGAAATACAGCGAATTGCAGGATATAATCGCCATTCTCGGTATGGATGAACTTTCCGAAAGCGATAAACTTACGGTTTACAGGGCGCGCAAGGTACAAAGGTTCCTCTCGCAACCCTTCCACGTCGCCGAAAAGTTCACAGGTATCCCCGGCGTATATGTGCCTGTATCCGAGACTATCAAGGGCTTCAAAGCCATTCTCGACGGCGAAATGGACGAATATCCCGAGGCGGCGTTCTACAACGTCGGCACGCTTGACGACGTCCGCAAGAAGGCTGAACAGCTCAAGAGAGAAGGCTGATAAAATGCGTTCGTTGCGTCATATTGTGCGGCATTCGGCGCAGACTTAAATTCGGTATAATAATTCGGTATAATAAAATGAAACATTTTACCCTGCATCTTTTCGGCGCGGACAGAGTGTTCTACGAGGGCGATTGCGACAGCGTCATCGTCCCCGCGGTGGACGGTCAGTACGGCGTCCTCGCCGATCACGCTAACTTAATAACGGCGATATTGCCTGGCGCTCTCACTTTCACGACGCCAAATGAAAAGCCGCTCACGGTCGCCGTGGCTGGCGGAATAATGAAGGTGGAGGACAATGACGTTCTCATACTCGTCGATTCCGTCCTTCTGCCCGAAGAAATCGATGCTGATCGTGCCAGAGAGGCAGCGGCTGCCGCCCGTGAAGCTATGTTGCAGAGCAAGGGCATGATAGAGTATCGCTCAGCCCAGGCACAGCTTGCACGCGCCATAAGCAAGCTCAAGGTGCGCCGTAACGGAAAGACAGGTCGTTGATTTTTGCCTTATGAAAAAATGCGCAGGCGCGGACAATAAAGTCCGCGCCTGCGCATTTTATTTTATCATTTGTATAGGCTCCCAATGTGATTTAATGTGTAACAGATCGGCAAGATAACTTGCGCAATGCAGAAGTATTTCTCGGGTGTAGCAGGAAAAAGCATATTTGCGTCCGTACATGCTCATAACGAAGATCTGAAGGTTATAAAAGCAATCAAAACAAAACCCGCCCGCAAGTAATTTTAAGGTACAGTTTTGTCGATTTGTTAATTTTGGGAAGTAGAAGAAAGATGTTTATTTTAAACAAAGTCGGGGCAGACAGAAAATTTGTGATTTGGGCGGTTTTTAGCTTGTTTTTGCTTAAAAACGCCCGTTTTTAATAATTTTGTCTTGTGTGAATTTTTAACATTTTAGTCCCTCAACAGCATTAAAATTTCTGAATGAAAGGAACAAATAAAATTTCCAAAAATAAAACTTAACAGTTATAAAGAATATTTAAAAGGCAATGTTTAAAAGGCCTTGTATATTCAACTATTTATAAAATTTTTGAAAAGGGTATTGCCAGCGGTTAGAAACTCTGCTACAACCAAATTAGAAATAGAATAATTCTAAAAATGAAATGTGTTTAAGAAAGGGAAGCCCGAAAGGGGAGGGGTGTTTGGGCTTTAATTTGGCATCCGAAGAGTTTGTAACCAAGAATAATATCGAGCGTTGCCCTCTCTGCGGTATAGCGCTCAACGAACAGGGCGTATGCCCCAAGTGCGGCTATAAAAAGCAGTAAAAGTTGAATAATTGAAAGAGGCGGAGCCGATTAAATCAGCTCCGCCTCTATTTAAAATGAAATTCAATTATTTAGAGAATTTTTAAAAGCTTCTATAAATGCCTCTTTGTAAACATTTTTAAGCAGGTGAGGGTGATAGCTAAAAATAAAAGTTTTATTATCAAATTTAAGTGTAAGTAACTTTTTATTTCTCCATATATTTTCTTTGCTGTATAATTCTTTAAACAGGTCTGGCAATTCACGTTTTAATGATCTGCGGTACCAGCCAAGGAAAATGACATGGGTTGGCTGCAAAATTTCTATCTCTTTTTGTAAAATCTTTATATCCGTCAAATGTAGCGTACCTTCTTCTTTTATAGATAAACAGCATTTATCATTTTCTTTTTCCTTTTCTTTGCATATCTTATCGAGTTCCGTCCAAGCAAAAGCAATATCATAAGAGTATATAGCTCTCACCCACGACCAAAACGCTGAAGAGTTTCTGCAATATTCAAACTTGCTTTCGTAAGCATCTTCTTTCAATTGCTTTTCTAAGCAATCTTTTGCCCAAGCCATCAAAGTGTCTGTGTCGTCATAATTAACCGACCCATATATGCCGTGCTTTCCCTGCGAGGGTAGTTTGCCGTTGCCTGAATTATTATAAAAATATCCTTCTTCGCCTACTATTAAAACTTTATTTTTTGCGCTGAACCAATTGCCCTGTATGCCGGCATAATAGGGGTTGGAGTACTTTGGACTTAATAAAAAATTATTATTTATTTCTTTAAGTTGGGATGCCCATTCTTTGTATGTTGCCTTAAGTGTTTCAATTACATTATTAGGATGATAGGGGCACTTATTGCCTAAGCACTGCGCGTTGTGGGGATAGTAGTCGCAGACTATTTCGCCCGTTTCCATGGGGATGTTGTAGTGCTCTTTTACAAACTCGGCACCCGTGGAGAGGGAGAGGAATGCGTTGCGCTTACAGCACCTTGCTCCGCCTATTTCAGCCATTTTGGCAATGACGGAAGAGGTGAACTTCATATTGTCGGCATAGTACTCGTTCGTGGTCAGAGGTCCCGTGCCGTGAATGATTGCAAGTGCTGCACCCACAGCTGCAACCGAGCCGCAAACTCCCCAATATCCGCACATGGCGCCGGGCATTTTAATGGTGCGTTTTGCAAGTTCGTCAAGGCATATATCGGGGTTAATTTCTCCGTCTGCATTGTAATATGCCGCAATAAACGCCGCCCCGTCAAGAAAATGGTGCTCAGGTCCGTGCATATTTACGAACTCCTCGTTCATAACCGAACGGGCAATCTCTACGGGGTTTTTGCTATCGCATTTGAGCACGGCTTTTTTTATCAAATCGTATTTTTCTTCAAGAGTGTATTCCATTATTTAACCTCGCCTTCAAACCGCTTTTTTAGTACGCGGTAGTGGTTTTCGTTGGACTTGTCACCTCCGTTGTCGGGGAACAGGCAGTAGGGCAGGCTGTCGGTTTCGCGGTGCTTTTTGACGCAGTCGCAGCACATTCCGTGGTTGGGGCAGCTCACCTTGGGGCAGATACATTCTTTAACTTTTGCGCAGGGCATTTTATTTTTCCTCCGTAATATCAAGCCAGCTTTTAAGGCTTTCAAGGGTATTTTTGTCTATCGAGTAGTGCGTCCACTTCCAGTCCTTACGTGCAATTATTAGACCGCAGTCGCACAAAATCTTCATATGGTGGGAGAGGGTGGGCTGAGTGATGTTGAGCCCTTCCAAAATCTTGCAGGCGCACAGCTCTCCGCCCTTTAACATTTCAAAAATTTTCGCCCTCGTATCGTCCCCAAGCGCTTTGAGCACGGGCACGATATTTTCGGATATTTGGTTAATCATATTCATAAGTATCTATATTATAATTGAATATTGTAACATTGTCAATGCTATATAGCTAAATAGTGTTGTTAAAGTTTGGTTTACAAAGTGGTATACGATAAAGTATACGATATGGTATACGGTCGGTTTATGATGTGGTTTATAATATGGTTTACGGCATGGATAACTATGCGGGTTAAAGTTATGAAAGCAAGGGCAATGTAAAGAGTGGCAGCCTTGTTTTTCGTCGGTGATGTAGTTCAAAATATTGTATTGAATTTAAAAAAATGATAAAGGTTTTAAACGAGAATACCCTTCCAACGGACTGATTTGAGAGGGGTATTGAGCGGACGTTGAGAGTAATTTGACAAAGCACAATATATGGTAGAATTTTAGTGTGTAAAACTACTGTATATTGTGCTTTTGATTTTCATCGAATAGCCTTAAAAACACTATTATATAGGATAATGCGGCTTGGCGTTTGTTGGGATAATTGTCTCCTTCAAAGCGTTCGCTAATACGTTACAACCATAAAATGGAGTGGCAAATTTCCTTTACACCCTTGTCTTTTTATATCTTTTGCTCTCTTACACGCTCTGGAAAACTTTGGCGGTGTAAGGTATGCTAATAGATATATAAAATATCTGATTTTGTTAAACGAAATGTCAACATCTCTGACACATAAAAATTTAAAAATAATTTTCAGAAAAAACTTGACAAGGCGATTTTTGCCAATTATAATAAAAACGAAAATACAAACAAATGTTTTTATGGTGATAAAAAAATGATTTATATAAATTGTCCGAAATGCGGGAAACGATTGCTTGAAGGAGATATAGGAAGCAATGTAAGAATAAAATGTTGTAACTGCGAAGGTATTTTCAGTGCAAAAATTTTGTCTGAAGGGGTATTAATAAAACCCAAAGATAAGTTTGCAGCGGAAGAAAGTACAGAAAATAAATAATATTTAGTCGTTGCCGACTGAAAACACCGTCCCGAAAGCGAGGACAACAACAGGGCAGACGAAATCAATAAGGGTTACCTTATGATTTTGTCTGCCCTTTTATATATATAAAAATCTTAAAAGGAGGTTCATTTATGTAAACAATAATTTTAAAACATTTAAAACAAAAATAAATGAAAATTTAAAGGAGGAAAAATGGAAGTTATAGAATGGATAGTTAACTCAAAGCTGGATAGTGTTGTGATAGCAATAATTACCAGTCTATTGACAGGGATAATCAAAATTCCGATTAAAAAACTTGCTCAAAAAACAACGGTAAGCGAAAAAATAACAAAATTTATAACTTTTTTGCCGCTTGTTCTTGCGTTTGGAATTACGGTATTAAGATTTTATTTTTTTCAAAAGGAAATTGTTTTTAATGAAACATTTTATACTAAATGGTTATCGGCGGCGAGTTTGAGCCTTGCAATTTATGCTTTCTGGGAGAAGTTTGTTCCGTCGGAAAAGAAAATACTTTCTACTGCGGAGATAAATGCCAATTTGGATTTAATTGAAGGAATAAAGAGGGCTCTCAATACAAATAAAGCTACAGTGTCTTCTGAAGATGCGGGCAAAATCGAGTTAGAGGATAATCCGATCAATAATTCGGAGCAAAATGATTTAGCTCAATCTAAAACTAATAAAATAATTTTAACAAATAAAAATTAAGGAGAACTTACATGGGAACTTTAAAATTAAATAAAAAAACCACATCAAAAGAATATTTGCAGCAGAATGCTCAATCTTTAAAGGGAGAGTGTGCGAATAAAAAAATTACAAAAAGCAATTTAATAAACAGATTATCTCACGGTGATGACGGCTTTGTCAAAGAGGTAACCGATAAAAGAGAAGCCAACAGTTTTGTATACAAGCGAAATAACAGGACTTTAAGAAAAATTATTTCTGCAACGCCAATTTTGTACAAAACGTCAGCCAATCAGTTCAAAGAAATAAATAATGAGCTTTCTGAAAATGGCAATGAAATTGTCAATACGGATAATTCATACAAGGTTAAATTTAATAAAAACGCCGGCGATAATACTATCTTTGAGCTTTGCAAAGATAATAAAACTCTTATCCTTCAGTCTATGAAAAAAGATGGCGCGCGAGTAAAATCATGCGGTTGTAAATGCGAAAGAGACGCAACGATGAATAATGCTGTCAACATGACTTTGGACGATGTAACCAACATTCAATACATTGCTTTAAACGACAGAATTAAAGAAAACATAATTATCAGTGAAAAAAAGGATATTTATGAGTATTTCTTTAAGCTTAATATAGGAGATATGGAGGTTGAGAAATCAGAGCATAACAGTCTGCTTATAAAAGATGCTTCAACGGGTGATGTTAAATTTATAATTCCTGCACCTTTCATGTATGATGCCAACAATGCCCGCTCAAATGACGTATCATATGAAATTGAGGCTGAAAGCGGAGAACTGCAATTCAAGGTTATTGCTTCGGCAGAATTTGTTAATGCTGCGGAAAGAGCTTTTCCTGTAACAATCGATCCTCAGGTTATAATCCCTTCACATGATAATGGTATCCAATTCATTACTACAAAGTGGGCCGATGGTGAGGATGACACTATCATAGAAGGTATACTGGAAACATTTTTTTCTATGAATGCTAAAGATGGCAGCTATTGTGAAATAATAATTGATAAAGATCTTATTGATTATACAAATTCCGACATAGTTAATATAAAGCTAATTTTAAAACCTACAGGATATATAGCAGGCTATTTAAAAATTAACGATGTACTGTATGAGGCAAAAAATGAGGACTACGAAATTGATTTAAAAGATTTATTAATAAATACCGTCGGTGATCAGATAACGATTAAAATGTCGGCAGATATCAGGGATAAAGCAATCAAAACCTCAAGTATAGAATTTGAAACTACCGGGGAAAATGCTCCAAAAATCGTAATAGATTATATTCCTTTTAAAAAAGAAGAACCTCTTCCGGTACTAAAAGGGATTGGTTTTACAGACAGAACCACCGGGTACTTTAATGCCGGAAGCGGTGAGCTTGCAACGGCAGTTTCTGTTTTTAGATCTTCAGATTTTTTGTTGCCTTTGGACATAAGTTTTGTTCATAGATGCGGATTTGGTAAGACTGCCTGCGGATTGAATTGGCACCTTAACCTGGACAAGAAGCTTAAAATTTCGAAAGCCGATACGTCTTATAATACTCATTATGTGTATACAGATGAATTAGGCGATAATTATCTCATTTCAGAATATTATTACTATCTGGACGGTAACGAAAGAGTATTTATTAATAATAAATCTGAAATTGTTGTAGATATTAACGGTAATCTTACATATAACGGGCATACGGTATACACTTGTCAGTCGGTTAACGATTTAACTTTGATAACAGAAAAAACTGACTTTGTAAATGTTGAGTTGCTCGACCAGAAGCAGAGCGAATTGGTAGAACTTGAAGATTATATCAATACTTATTCTGTTACGTTGGCTCATTACGTAAAACTTAATACAGCCACCAATAAGATTGTAGAGAGAATAGGTATGCTGACCAAGGACAATTTCGAAGATGTTATTGAAGCTGTCAATTCGGATTCAAATATTGTTGTCATGACTGAAAGCGAAGCGCTGCAGGTAATTTCTTTGTTTAATCAAAAAATTCAGCTTGAATTGCAGCGCGAACAACTTAGTTTACAGAATACGGATTACGGTTTGCAATATAAGCAGTTGGGATTGCAGGAGCTTCAGCTTAATCAGCAGGCAATTGATTATCAGAATACTATAAATTCAGGGAAAGAGGCATCCGAAAGAGAAAGCGCGGCTGTTTATTATGAAATTATTGAAGGTGAGACATCTTACGAATGCAATCAGATTGAAGTGGTTCAACAGCAGCAAGCCTCGGCCAACTCTCAAAAAACAATTATTACAAATCAAATTCCAACTGTAAATAAGCAGTTAGAAATCGTTAATGACCAAATAAATTATATAATAGCGCAGGCGAAAGAAATGCTGCCTAAAATAAGAGATATCATTATTCAGTATTCTAAGAAATTGGCGCAGCATGATCTTCTTGTTCAACAGCTCCCCGTAAATTACCTTAAAGACTCGTCGGGAAATTATTGTGGCTTTAACGAAGCCGGAGATCTTGTCTATATCAGCGATGCCAACGGCAATGCCTGCATGATAAACTGGAACGAAAACCATAATATCGACTATATCTACAACGATACCGAGACATTGGTAAGTTTCATTTATAATGATGGTTTTCTTCAAAGCATCACGGACAATCGCGGACGAACTGTAAAATTCTCGTACGAAACGAATGATGTCCAGGTTACGAAACTTGTAGGCATAACTTTTGCAGACGGCGAAAAACTTGACCTTATGTATTCGGATAACCATATGCACAATCTGCGTACCGATAGCCTCAATTCTCAGGTTAAAATTTATCATGACGAAAATGGTGTTTATAATTCAATAGTTTATCTGGCAAAGCCGGGAACCATTTCAAAGGATACCGAATTTACCTCTTCCGGATACAAAGAACAAAAAAAGATAACCATTTTAAAAAATGCTTCAAGCATGTCATTCACTGATAATGAGGATAATTCGGAAAGTTATTTCTTTAATGAAGACGGCTCATTGCAAAAGCATACGACAAAAGATAACACCAACTCCGAGGAGACTACGACTTATACCTATAATTATACAGCTAGCGGCAAGACGATAACTGAAACAACTACCTCAAACAAGGAAAATAAAACTTCTACAGTTATCAAACAGTACAATAATATTGGTCAATTAATTTCTCTCACCGAAGATTGGCAGCCTGTATCCGATAGTGTAAGCATAAAAACCGTAACGCTCTACAGCTATGACCTGAACGGCAAAGTCATTTCAGAAACTGCAACAAAATCAATAGGTAACGGCGGAACTACTGATGATGTGGTTTGCGTTACAGAATATAACTACAACAACGAAGGATTGCTTATTCTTACAAAGAGTTATATTCAGGGCGAAGAGCAAATTTCAGGTATTTCCTATGAAGAAAGGGTTTATAACGAAAACGGTTTCTGCACAAAAACCATTTCGTGGAACAGCCTGGATAGCTCCTCAAAATTCTATTCGGAAAGCGATGTCTCTGAAAGCGGTCAGGTTATGGCTGACAGAGACGAAACGGGCGCTGTCTCCGCAGAATATGACTATGTCAATAAGACAAATGTTGTAAATTCCGTAAAATACGCAAACGGCAGCAAACTTGCATACGGCATAAATCCTCATAACTATAATATAACTTCAGTTACTCAGAGCACCTCAGAGGGGGAGGAGAATACTTCTGACAGGATTTATGCTTATGGCCTGCCCGTTACGGTTAAGAGCGGCAATACTGTTATTGACTACTGCTATGATCAAAAAGGCAGAAAGACAAAGGTTGATATTAACGGCGTAACTCAGGCAAATTATTCTTATGAAGATTATTCTTATGATAAGAGCAGTGGATATGCTGTTTACGGTAAGCAGACTACAACCATCAACATTGCTGAAAATACTCATATTGCCGTTGTTTCCGATAAAACAGGTACGCTTGACGCAGACAGCGGTCTTATGATGGTATATGAAAGCATAAAGGTTGATAATGCGCAGCTGACGAAAAAGTCTTACGACGTCAAAGGTCGTCTTAAAACGGTTGAAGACAGCGTAAGCGGCACTTCTACATATTCATATGACGATTACGATAATTTAACTTCAGTAGTCAATGTCAATAACTCTGAAACTGTTCTTTCTGAAAATTACATATATAATGTTAACTCAGAGCTTACGCAAAAAACTATTTCTGCCAAATTGTCGCAGACCTACTCATATTCTTACTTTTATAAGGATAATGCCGCCCGTAGTTTGGATTATATTTCAATACCTGTTGTCATTGAAAGAGAAAAAGCTGACGGCAATACTGAAGAAGTTACAGTCGTATATAAGTTCTGTCCCTTAACCGACGTAAACGGCAGAAACACAGGCAGAGAAATTATAGGCGATACTACAAAAATTGCGACAGAATACATAACCTATCGCAAGGTCGGCGACCACGCGACCAATATGCCTGCAACTGTATGGTTCGGAAATGGCAATACCATCAAGGACAGCATCAAGTATAAGTACGATTCCTGCGGCAATATATGCGAAATAACTC
>CAJLKN010000002.1 GCA_905207235.1 uncultured Eubacteriales bacterium | reverse complement strand
GGCGGCTGCTGCCACAACAGGGGCTGCGGTTGCTTTTCGGGAATACTGAACATTCTCTGTGGCAGAAATTCTTGTAACTGCTGCGGTTACGACGCATATTATGCTTCGCAGTACAGGTTGGGCTGCGGCTGTTCCTCAGGCTCGAACAGTTGTTGCGGTTCATCGTATTCGCACGGCTGTTGCGGTTGCAGCTCCTCGTGCTGCGGTTCAGATTGAGCAAATAAATTACGGGCGCAGCCTTTGGGCTGCGCCCGTCTTTGCGCATACGTATACGATTGTTGCAGAAAATATATTGTATGAGGGACCTGTTCGCGTTCTACAAACAGTTTTCGGACAAGCGCTATTCCACGATAGCGGGCACGCTTGTATATTTTCTTCTTATGAGCATCGCGCCTTTCATGCTTTGGCTGACGCTCCTTCTCGGTAATGTTGACCTTGAAAGCATAATTTCGCATTCAGTCTTCGAGGCGGTGCGTCCGCTCCTTGAATATCTTCAGAAATCTGCGCAGAACGCGGCGGGAGGGGCGGGAGCCGTCTTATTGCTGACGTCGCTTTATTCCTCGACGAATTTTTTCTATCATTTGAGAAGAAGCGGCGAAATTATTTACGATAGCGAAAGCACAAAGGGCGGACTGAAGCTCAGGTTGTCCTCGGCGGTCATAGTAGTAGCTGTAATTTTATGCACGGCAATTATTGCGGCGCTGTTTTTTATAGGAAATTACATGTTTTCCCGCTTTCTTCCGTATTGGCTCAATGAATTGTTCCAGATTGCGCTTATCGGCTTAACGTCTTTTTTCGGTGCAGTTCTTTTAAATATGTTTGCCTGTCCTTATAAGTTAAGGTTCGGTCTCGCGGCAGGTGGCAGCTTGCTTACTACCATGCTGTGGATATTGTTTGCCGAAGGCTTTACGATTTATCTCCGCTATGCGGGTCCGTCCCAGCTTTACGGTGCGGTTGCGGCAATAATAGTTTTTCTGCTCTGGTGCTATCTTATGACAAACAGTCTGGTTATAGGTATGATTTATAATGGCTTGAACCTCAGCGACAAAAGATTAAAAACTCATTTCTGAAAAAATAAAACCCGACGGCAACAGCCGTCGGGTTTTTAGTTTTATCAGTATTTTATTACGGTGGCAATCGCGAGCGCGCCTGGTCCTATATGTACGGCAACGCTTAAAGAAAGGGGGTCGTTGAAAGTAAATTCGACGTTCGGGAAAGCCGCTTTTACCTGTTCAGCAAATTCGGCTGCTTCCTCGGCGCAGTTTGTGTGCGCGACGCAGACGGTCATTTTACCCTCTTTGTACTCTTTCGCAAATTCGTTTTCAAGGTCGTTTTTCACGGCGTTGATCATTGCAATCTTTGCATCGCTCGTTTTGCGCACCTGGGCGTATTTGTCAAGCCTTTCGCCGTGTATCTGAAGTACGGGCTTTATTTTGAGCAAAGTGCCTATCGCCGCCGCGGCGGGCGTAAGTCTGCCGCTTTTTTTGAGGTATTTGAGAGTGCTCAATGCGATGTAAATGGACGAGGTAGGTGTGCGCTGTGGCTGTAAGCCAGTCGTAAATTTCCTTTGCGCTCTTGCCTTCTTTAATCATCTTGAGCGCGTCGACGACGCCCTGTTTCTGGGTTACAGAAACTCTGTGATTGTCGAGTGCAAATACCCTGCCTATAAATTCGGGTTCGGTCTCGGCCATATGCTTTATAGTGAGGGCTGTTTCCGAAAGTCCGCTCGAAAGGGGCATATATAATATCTCGTCGTATTCTTTTAATATTCTGCGCCATCTCTCAGCCACGTCGTAAGGGTTGGGCTGTGAGGTTGAAACGGTCGTTCCGTCCGCTTGCAGAAATTCATAGAACTGCGCCTTTGTAAGATTTTCTTCCTCAAAATATTTTGTATCGTTAATAATAACGGGGGTGGGCTGTATCTCTATGCCGAGTGCTTCAGCTTCTTCGACAGAGTAGCCGCAGTTGCTGTCGGTTACTATTTTTACGCTCATAATTTTTCCTCGTTTGTGTACGAATAAATTTGCATGCTGAAATTAATCAGATTTGTTACGTTTATTATATTACAATATGCCTGTTATGTCAATATTTAAAGTCCGTACTCATGTACGGACTTTTTACTGAGAGATGTCAATATTTTACAGTTGCCGCAACTGCCAGAGTGCCGGGTCCCGTATGGCATGCAATGCTTAAAGACAACGGCTCTGTGAAAGTGAATTCAATGTCGGGGAAGGCGGACATTACTTCATTTTTAAATATCTCGGCTTCGTCGGGGTTCTGCGTATGAGCGACGGCAAGCGTCATTTTGCCTGCCGCGCGCAGGTCTGCAAAGCGCGTTTCCAGGTCGTGCTTTATTGCGTTCAGCATAGTCGATTTCGCATCGGCAATCTTTCTCACCTTTGCAAACTGGTCGAGTTTTCCGCCCTGTATCTGAAGTACAGGCTTTATTTTGAGCAATGTGCCGATGGCGGCGACGGCGGGCGTAATTCTTCCGCCCTTTTTTAAGTATTTAAGGGTGTCAACCATAATGTAAATACTCGACTGCGAACCAGTCTCGGTCAAAAATTTTACTATTTCTTCGGGAACTTTGCCCTCGTCTGCCATCTTTTTGGCGTCAATTACGCTCTGGCGCATAGTAATTGATATGCGCTTGTTGTCAACCACGAAGACCTTGCCGCTGAATTGCGTGTCCGCGAGGTGTGCGAGGGTTGCATATGTCTGCGAAAGGGCGGATGACATAGGTATGTGAATTATGTTGTCGTATTCTTTGAGAATATCCGTCCACATTTCGCCCACGTCGTAAGCGCTGGGCTGGGAAGTGGAAACCTGCGCGTCCGCTTTAAGTTTTTCGTAAAATTGTTCCTGCGTCAGAGAAATATCTTCAAAATACTGTTCTCCGTCGATAAGCACAGGCATGGGCACGACGAAAACGCCCAATTCGTTGGCCTGATTTTGCGTAATTCCGCTGTTGCTGTCTGTTACAATAGCAGTTTTCATGGTTACCTCTCTTATAAGTTGAGTAAATTATAACGCAAACGGTTTGATAAGTCAAATTTAATACTTAAAAGTTTAAAGTTCGGCTATAGCCTCTATTTCTACGAGGCAACCCTTGGGAATATCCTTTACTGCAACACAGCTGCGTGCGGGACATGACGTGAAATATTCCTTATAAACTTCGTTGAATTCTGCAAAATCGGCAATGTCTGCGAGGAAGCAGACAGTCTTTATTACCTTATCCATGGAAGAGCCTGCGGCTTCGAGAAGCGCTTTGACATTTTTGCAAGCGCGGTGCGTCTGTTCGGTTATGTTTTCGGCGGTTATTGCGCCCGTCTGAGGGTCAGCGGGTATCTGACCGGAAGTGAAGACGAGGTTGCCGCATATTTTAGCCTGGGAATAAGGTCCTATTGCCGCGGGAGCGGCGGAAGTGCTTACGGTTTTCATTTATATCTCCTTATAAAACTTTAAATCCGTTTTCTGCAAGTTTGCGCTTGATTTCGTTTATATGTTTTGCATCGCGCGTTTCAATCTGCAATTTAAGGTAGCAGCCGTTTACCGCGCTGCCTTCGTTGGTTCTTTCGTGCAGAACGGCTGTAACGTTGCCTCCGCATTGAGCTATTACCGTGGAAACGCCGACAAGCTGTCCGGGTTTGTCCAGAAGTTCGAGGGTGAGAGAGCACTGTCTGCCGCTCATGAGAAGTCCGCGGCTGATTACTCTTGAAAGTATGGTAACGTCGATGTTGCCGCCCGAAATGAGGCAAACGACTTTTTTGCCCTTGATGTCGGGAATTTTGCCGAACATGACTGCGGCAAGTCCTACCGCGCCCGCGCCTTCTGCAATCATTTTCTGCTTTTCTATGAGCGCAAGTATCGCCGCCGAAACCTGGTCGTCGGTTACCGAGACGATTTTATCGAGATATTTTGAGCAAAGCTCGAAAGTAAGTTTACCCGGCTCTTTTACCGCAATGCCGTCTGCAATGGTAGAAACGGAGGGGAGGCATTCGATTTTTTTGTGCTCGACCGAATTGAGCATGGAGGGCGCGCCGGAGGACTGAACGCCGTAAACTTTTACCTTGGGGTTGAGTGACTTTACTGCGAAAGCCACGCCCGAGGCAAGTCCGCCGCCGCCGATAGGTACGACTATTGCGTCAACGTCTTTGAGCTGATCTATTATTTCCAGACCTATAGTGCCCTGACCTGCGATTACATCCTCGTCGTCGAAGGGGTGAATGAATGTGTAACCCTTTTCTTCTTTAAGTTTTTCGGCATAATTATGCGCGTCGTCATAGACGCCGGGAACGAGTTTAACTTCTGCGCCGTAGCTCTTTGTGGCTTCAACTTTGGAAATGGGAGCGCCGTCGGGCATGCATATTATAGATTTTATGCCGAATTTTTTCGAAGCCAGCGCAACGCCCTGCGCGTGATTGCCTGCCGAGCATGCGACTACGCCGCGGGCTTTTTCGTCTTCGTTGAGCTGGGAAATCTTGTAGTAAGCGCCGCGGACCTTGAATGAGCCCGTTATCTGCAGGTTTTCGGTCTTTAAATAAACTTCGCAGCCGCTCTCTTCGGAGAGGACGGGCGAATATATCATATCCGTCTGTCTTATTGCGTCTTTAAGCACATAATGTGCATGATACACTTTGTCTAAACTTAACATTTTGTACCTTCGAAATTAATAAATATACAAAATATTATATATTCTGCGCCCGATTATGTCAATCAAATTGCATAATGCTTAAAGCATATGCATTTAAAATAATGTCGGACTATATTTTCATATATTATTATCTTTTTGAATATCCTGTTGAATGGAACAATTTTTAGTAAATATATAAAATTATCAGGCAGGGCTTGTAATTGACAAAATTTAAGATTGTTGAATATAAGCGGTCAAAAATGCTTGAAATTTTTTAAAGTATGTTATAAAATAATTAAGTCGTGCAGAGATGGCAGAGTGGTCGAATGCGCACGACTCGAAATCGTGTTACGTGGGAACACGTACGGAGGTTCGAATCCTCTTCTCTGCGCCATGGCTATATTTTGTGTTTTTATGCAATGAGAGACACAGGATATAGCCCATTTTTTTTGCGTAAATATAATTGCTGGGGTAAATAGTGGGGTAATTAATCGTCGTCTTGGAAGACTTTTTACTCAAACAAGCGGAGCAATGATAGCAGTAGAACCTTTTGTCAATCAAAATCTGGCGTTTTAAAAATTAATTGCTTGCATCCGAAAAGAGTATTTCGCCAGATATTAAACCTTTTACATTAACCAAAAAATAAAAATCGCCGCTCTGAAAAAGAACGGCACAAAAAAAATGCAAGGAAAGTTTCGCCGCTTACTGCCAAATTGACTGCGGAGAACAGGCGAGATAATTTGCATTGTTATTCTCTTGCGAGGTTATGAATAAATAATATGCTTGGAAGATAACGGAAAATTGAATAAATTGGCATGTAAAAGAATGAAAATCATAAAAAAGGAAGCGCGCCATGCGGATTAAGCCCCGCCAAGCAAAAGTTGCAACGCTTCCAAACACAACATTTCTGTTGCAAACATATTTTACACAAATTTTATAAAAAAGTCAACAATAATGTTAAAAATAAGACGAATAGGTAGAGATTGAAAACAATAACACGTATATTTACGACAATCGTAAAAATAGTATAAAAAACCCAGAGATTAAATCACTCGGGACAATGCCGCAATTATGTCGGCGTAAAAGTCTTTGCTTTATTAGCAAATTGCGATGTCATATATATTATAACATGTTTCAAAGATAAATTAAGACTGAATGAGGGGCTCGTAAAGAAAAAATAAAAAAGCAAGTAAGCCCGTAGGTTGAGAACCTACCAACTTGCGTTACTTGCCTTCAATACAACATTTCTGTTGCATATATATTTTATTCAAATTTAATAAAAAAGTCAACCATTATGATTAATCGAACTTACTGCGGGCAGTATTGTACAAAAATTTGCTAATTGCCAGCAAAGAGCTCAGGCTTAAAGCGTGTTTTATCTACGTTTGTTCGCCTGACAGACCGCTCATTTCCTTTTACTGTAAACTAATAACTCCGCGTTGTTGCGCTGGTTTCGAGCATGCGCGGCATTATGACTTACGGTACGTTATATTTAAAATAATCACTAATAAAAAACTCAAATGCAAAATCGTTTGCCGCAGATTGTCAAAGATTATTTTGACAGATTGCCAATGGTTGTTTTATATGATAAACATTCCCTAAAAATTACAGATATTTCTTACTTATAAGGAATACCTTACATAAATCAGCCCTTAATAAGCGGGTTAAATTTATTCTGTTCTTGCGCCTATTATATGAATTCCGCGCGCTTTCGCAAAGTTGTAGGAAGAAAGCGGGCGCATAAATGCGTCGTCGCTGTGCGCGGCAATATAAATTTTTCCCGATTTAATCGCGACGACAACGGGGGAGTGATAAAAATCGTTTGTAGCCGTTCCAAGCTGAATTATATCGCCCGGCATCAGATGTTCAAGCGGGGTTTCCACGGCGAACGGACCCGTCGAAAGGTTATCTACAAGAAAATTATAAAGATACTGAACGCCCGTCCATGATGGAGTGCGATTGTTTACGTCTATGTAATACCAGCCGAAGAGCGGTTCATAATTCATTATCCCGCAGCCTGCAAAAATGCATTGAGAAGCAAAGTTTGTGCAGTCTCCGCCGATTTTGTCAAAATTGTAGTATAGCGGATTTCTTTTGAACGCCCATTTCTTGGCGTATTGTACTGCGGACTGTCTGTCATAAGCTATTATCATAATAACATATTATGTAATTTTTACCTCGCCGCGTTCGGCTGCATGAGATATTGAAAAAATTTTTATCACGTGCTATAATGGGAAAAATAAAAAAACGGAGGTAGTCCGTTTATACGGATTTATGCATAAATGAATATTAAAGGCGGAATTATCGACGCTCACGCACACGTCGTACAGTATATTGCCGGTTTCACTTCGCGCGGAGAACTGAGGGGGATAGGCAAAGGCATGGCTCGCTATGCAGACGGGCAGACTTTTGCCATGATACCGCCCGAATACGGCGATTATGGATTTTCTCCCGAGAAACTTATAAAAATTATGGATGAAAACGGCGTCGAAAAAGCTGTATTGTTACAGGGGCAGTTTTTCGGATTTCAGAATGAATACACCGCCGAAGCGGTGAATAAATATCCCGAAAGATTTATCGGCGCGGGGAGCTATGACCCATTTTGCGCGCGTGCGGAGGACGTTAAAAGACACCTTTTTAAAGAACTTAATTTCAGGGCAGTTAAATTTGAAGTGAGCAACGGTTCGGGGCTTATGGCGTATCATCCGCCGATTGATCTCGACGGCGACGTCATGAACGCCCAGTATAAATATGCCGCGGACAACGGTCTTACCTTCGTTATAGATATCGGAAGACCGCGAAATTGCTGCTGGCAGACCGAAGCGCTCGCTTCTGCCGTAAAAAAATACCCGCAGGTTACATTCGTAATTTGTCATCTCCTTGCGCCTCAACCGCGCGACGAGCAGCTTTTTGAAAGGGAAATTGCGCGTTTTGCGCTCAATAATGTTTACTTTGACATAGCTTCCCTCGCGCATAATCAGCATGAGCAGTACCCTTACCGCGGCGCGGCAAAATACCTTGAAATTGCAAAAAACATTGTTGGCGCAGACAAACTGATGTTCGGCACCGACGCCCCCGGCAACCTCTGTCGCGACAGCTATGTCCACCTTGCGGACTATATTGAAAAGAGCGGTGTGTTTACGCAGAGCGAACTTCAGTCGGTTTTCCGCGATACCGCCGAGAGCGTGTATTTCTCAAAATAAATATAAATAACACTTATACCAGTTATAACTTATTGAAATAATGCATTTAATGCATAAAATTTGTATAATTTCAGAAATTATGTTATACTTAAACAGTCGTAATTTTTACGGCAATATCTATGAGAAAAATTTATGCAAACAAGGTTTGCGATAAGGAGAAAAGTATGACATATGTAGAGACCGTGCTTGAGAACCTCAAAAAGCACAATCCAAACGAACCTGAATTTCATCAGGCAGCTACCGAAATTTTAACTACGCTTGCTCCCGTGGTAGAAGCTCATCCCGAATATGAAAAAGCGGGACTTCTCGAAAGATTTGTCGAGCCCGAAAGAGTGGTAATGTTCCGCGTTCCCTGGGTAGATGACAACGGCAAGACACATGTAAATAAAGGCTATCGAGTACAGTTCAACAGCGCAATAGGTCCTTACAAGGGAGGTCTTCGTTTCCATCCTTCCGTAAATCTTTCAATAATCAAGTTCCTCGGACTTGAACAGATACTTAAAAACAGCCTCACAGGTCTGCCCATCGGCGGCGGCAAGGGCGGTTCCGACTTCGACCCCAAGGGCAAGTCTGACAGAGAAATAATGGCATTCTGCCAGAGTTTCATGACAGAACTTTATCGCCACGTCGGCGCAGATACCGACGTTCCCGCGGGCGACATAGGAGTAGGCGGAAGGGAAATCGGCTTCCTTTTCGGTCAGTATAAGAGAATACGCAATGAACACGTCGGCGTGCTCACGGGCAGAGGACTTACTTACGGCGGTTCGCTCGTCAGAACTGAAGCTACGGGCTACGGTCTCGTTTATATCACGGAAGAGGCGCTTAAAATGCGCGGCGACAGCTTCAAGGGCAAGACCGTCGTCATTTCCGGTTCGGGCAACGTTGCAATCTACGCTTGCCAGAAAGCTCAGGAGCTCGGCGCGAAGGTTGTTGCAATGTACGACAGCAACGGCTACATCTATGACGCAGATGGCATAAAGCTCGACGTCATCAAGGATATCAAGGAAGTTAAGCGCGGCAGAATAAAGGAATACGCCGAGAGAGTAAAGGGTGCAAAATACACCGAAGGCTGCAAGGGCATCTGGACTATCCCCTGCGACATCGCTCTTCCCAGCGCAACGCAGAACGAAATCGACAAGAAGTCTGCTGAAACGCTCGTTAAAAACGGCGTCAAGTACGTTGCAGAAGGCGCTAACATGCCTTCCGACCTCGAAGCAATCGAAGTCTTCCAGAAGGCAGGCGTCGTATTCCTTCCCGCAAAGGCTGCAAACGCAGGCGGTGTTGCAACTTCCGCTCTCGAAATGGCTCAGTCTTCGGGCAGAATGTTCTGGACTTTCGAAGAGGTTGACGCAAAACTCAAGCAGATAATGGTAAACATTTATCACAATATCGACAACGCAGCCAAAGAATACGGCTACGAAGGCAATTACGTAATGGGCGCTAACATAGCGGGCTTTGTCAAAGTTGCCACGGCTATGATGGCTCAGGGTATTGTTTAATAAAAAGCGGATAAAAGCCGCGCCTCAGGGCGCGGCTTTTTTATTTGTTTTTGTTTGACTTGATTTGCAAAATAGCTTAGAATATATCTGTATGAGAATTGTCATTAAAATTGGTTCGTCCACTTTGGCGCACCCCACGGGAAAACTCAATATTCGCCTCGTCGAACGCCTTTGCAAGGTTATTAGCGATATAAAGAATGCGGGGGAAGAAATAGTAGTCGTCTCTTCCGGCGCCATAGCTATGGGCGTGAGCAAACTCGGTTTTGCGTCAAGACCTTCGGACATGCCCTCAAAACAGGCTGCCGCAGCGGTCGGACAATGCGAACTTATGTATGTTTATGACAGGCTTTTTTCCGATTATAACCATACTGTCGCGCAAATTCTCATAACGGGCGACGATATAGAGCACGAGGAAAGACGCGAGCACTTCGTCAATACGACAGAAAGGCTGCTCGAGCTCGGAGCGCTTCCCATCATCAACGAAAACGATACCGTTGCTACGGCGGAAATCGCCGTAGGCGACAACGATACTCTCGCGGCGATAGTTGCGGTCAGCCTCAATGCGGAACTTTTAATACTCCTTTCCGACATCGACGGATTGTATTCGGCTGACCCCAGAAAGGATAAAAACGCCCGCCTCATTCCCGTCGTGGAAAAAGTGGACGAAAGTATTTTCGCCCTTGCAGGCGGCGCGGGCACCAGCCTGGGAACGGGCGGCATGGCGACAAAGATAAAAGCTGCAAAAATCTGTACGGAAAGCGGAGCCGATATGATTATAGCAAACGGTTCCGACCCGGAAATTCTTTATGATATCTTGCAGGGAAAGGGTGAATATACAAGGTTCAGAGGTGTAAAGAAATGACCACTATGCTAACTTTGAAAAAGGCTTTTGACGCCAAGAAAGAGGCTGCGCTTCTCACCACGGCGCAGAAGAATGACGCTCTGTATGCAATGGCGCTTGCTCTGGAGGAGGATACGCCCGCCATACTTGCCGCAAACGCGCAGGATATGGAGGATGCGAAAGGTAAGATTTCAGACGTAATGCTCGACAGATTGTGCCTGACAAAAGAGCGCATAGCCGCTATGGCGTCTGGCGTAAGGGAAGTTGCAGCCCTCACCGACCCCGTAGGCAATATTCTTGACGGCTTTACTCGCCGCGACGGGTTGTGCATAAAGAAGGTGAGCGTACCGCTCGGCGTCGTTGCAATAATTTACGAAAGCCGACCCAACGTAACGTCCGACGCCGCCGCGCTCTGCCTGAAAAGCGGAAATGCATGCGTGCTCAGGGCTGGAAAGGAAGCGCATAAATCTGCTATCGCAATAGTTGAGGCTATGCGCAAAGGGCTTAAAAGCTGCGGGCTCAATGAAAATCTCATAAATCTGGTGGAAGACACTTCGAGGCACAGCGCGGAAGCGTTGATGACGGCGGTGGGTTACGTCGATCTGCTTATCCCGAGAGGGGGCGCGGGGCTGATAAATGCCTGCGTGCAGAACGCAAAAGTTCCATGCATACAGACGGGAACGGGCATATGCCACGTGTATGTGGATAAATCCGCACGCTTCGATATGGCGGAAAAGATAATACTTAACGCCAAATGCAGCCGACCTTCGGTTTGCAACGCTATGGAAGTTTGCCTCGTCCATGCCGACATTGCACCCGCGTTTCTTCCCGTTTTATACAACGCTCTCGTGAAGAACCGCCCCGACCATCCCGTTTTGCTCAAACTCGATCCCGCGGCATACAGCATTCTCGGCGGCAAATTCAACTGCGTCGAGGCGGGGAAGACTGATTTCGATACGGAATTTCTCGACTATATAATGGCAGTAAAAGTCGTTGACGGAATAGACGAAGCCGTGCGGCATATCGCCGAACATTCGACGGGGCACAGCGATTGCATCATTACAGAAGATCATGCCTGCGCTGACAAATTTTTAAGACTTGTGGACAGCGCGGCGGTTTACGTAAATGCTTCAACCCGTTTTACCGACGGCGGAGAATTCGGTCTGGGCTGCGAGATGGGTATTTCCACCCAGAAATTGCATGCACGCGGACCGATGGGACTGAAAGAACTCACCACGTACAAATATGTTGTGCGCGGCGTAGGAAATATAAGATAAAAAAGTATATGGATCCGCGCAATTTTTATTGCGTGGGTTCTGTCTGTTAAAAGCGGCTCAAATCGCCGTAAGAATGAGGGAGCAACAAAATCGTATGTTAGATATTTTTATTACTTCGCTTAACGCCGTCGTGCCCATAGTGCTTTTGATACTTTTAGGTTATCTTTTAAGGCGTTTTAATTTTCTCAATGCAAATTTTGTCAGCATAGGCAACAAGTTTGTCTTTAAGGTGTGCCTGCCCTGCATGCTGTTCATCAACATTTACGACAGCATGGATAGCTTCAATATCGAATGGTCGGTAGTCATCTATGCGGTAGTTGTGATCTGTGCAATTTTTGCTCTCGGTCTCCTCACCGCCATACTTACCACAAAGGACAATAAGCGTAAAGGCGTAATTCTTCAATGTACCTTCCGCAGCAATTTTGCTATAATAGGTCTCGTCCTCGTCGAAAGGCTGGGCGGCGATACGGCTATAGCAGGCATTGTTTCGGCATTTTCCATACCCGTTTTCAATATACTTGCCGTCGTTGCGCTCTCAATATTCGTAGGAGATGAAGAGAGGGTTCTCGACGAAACCAGCCTAAAAGCTAACGCCGAGGGCGTTCAGAGCACGCCTATCGCTCATAAGAACAAGCACAGCATAAAAAATATTCTCATAAACATAATCAAGAACCCCCTCATAATAGGTGTGGTTGTCGGTCTTGTGTTTGTCGGTTTCCGCGAGCTCGAGCGCGCTTGCTGCGGCGGCGAAACGCCTTTCCGTTTCGATAATCAGTTCAAATTTCTCTATACCGCGATATCAGACTTAAAGAGCATAGCTTCGCCACTGGCGCTCGTCGTGCTCGGCGGTCAGTTCAAGTTCTCTGCGGTAAAGGGAATGACTAAGGAAATAATTATAGCTTCCGCGTGGAGAATAATAATTGCCCCTGTCATAGGTATAGGACTTGCGGTGCTGTTAAGCAATTACACCGATTGGCTTAACTTCGACGCGGCAGTATATCCCACGCTTATAGCCCTCTTCGGAACGCCCGTGGCGGTTTCAAGCGCTATAATGGCGGGAGAAATGAAAAACGACGAACAGTTGGCTACGCAGCTTGTCGTCTGGACAAGCGTCTGCTCGGTCATAACGATATTTGTCATGGTATTTATACTCATGTGTGCGGGACTTATTGTAGTTTGAGTTTATATATGAAAATCCTTTCTGTCGGCGCGCGCAGCGTTTGCGCCGAACTTTACAACGATACAAAATATTTTAGCCCGTGCGAGTATGAAATTTTCGTCAACGGAAATAAAGTGCGCACGGACAACAGAAATGTATTTTCCGTCATAGGGCTTGAACCTGATACATCTTACGTGATTGAAGCGTGCGGTCAGTCTGCTTCGTTCACGACGGAAAAGGAAAGCATTCTTTTCAATGTAAAAGACTTTAACGCTTACGGCGACGGAGTACACGACGATACGCCCGCTTTTTCGGCGGCGATAGCCTGTCTGCCCGAAAAGGGTACTCTGTATGTTCCAGCCGGCATATATTTTCTCACGCCGATATTCATGAAAAGCAATATGACTTTGTGGCTGGACGAAGGAGCTGTGCTTTTGGGCAATCCCCAAAGGCACACATATCCCGTTCTGCCGGGAGTTATTGGCGATATGAACCTCGGCACGTGGCAGGGGGAGGAAGAAGCCTGTTTCGCCTCGCTCATAACCGCATACGGCGCGAGCAATTTCAGTATAGTTGGCGGAATTATCGATTGCAACGCTCTGAATGGCGATTGGTACGTCAATCACAGGGTCAAGCGCGTCGCGTGGCGACCTTTCGGCTTGTTTTTCAACCGCTGTAAAAACGTCGTCGTGCACGGCGTTACGGTCAAGGATACGCCCAGCTGGAATGTTCACCCGTATTTTTGCGAAAACGTCCGCCTGTACGATTTAAATCTTTACAATACGCCCTCTATGCCTACGACCGACGGCATAGATCCCGACACATGCGACGGCGTGGAGATAGCGGGAGTTAAAATTTCCGTAGGAGACGATTGTATAGCCATTAAATCGGGGACTATCGAACAGGCAAAAAAATATAAAAAGCCTTGCAGAAATATAACTATACGAAATTGCCTTATGTGCGACGGGCACGGTGGCGTGGTGCTCGGAAGCGAACTTTCTGGCGGAATAGAAAATATTTCTGTAAGCAAATGCCTTTTTGACGGCACAGACAGGGGACTGCGCATAAAGACGAGGCGCGGCAGAGGCAGAATAGGCATTACCGACGGCATTGAATTCAACGACATTATTATGAAAAACGTAAAGGTGCCCTTTGTCGTCAATATGTATTACAACATGGGCGACCAGACGGGACACACGGAATATGTCTATACCACCGATAAACTTCCGGTAGATGACCGAACGCCGCACATAGGTGCATTTACGTTTAAGGATATGGTCTGTACGGGCGTTGAATATTGCGCAGGCGCGTTTTACGGTCTCCCCGAAGCACCAATAGAGGGCGTAACGTTTGAAAACGTATCGTTCGCCTATAACAGGGATGCGCAAGCGGGTTTCCCCGACATGAAGGAAATTAATGAAAAAGTAAAAAACGGCGGACTGTATTTTCAGTTTGTAAAAAGCGTCCGCCTTGTAAATGTAAAAATAAATGAGCCGAGCGGACAGGCTGTCGTCTGCGACGGCGTAGAACAATTTTTCGAGGAGTAATATGGTTTTAAAAGCAAAAGACACTTATTATGTAGGTGTAAACGATCACAAAATAGATTTATTTGAGGGAATTTATAAAGTTCCCAACGGCGTATCTTACAATTCGTATGTCATTATGGACGATAAAATTGCCGTCATGGATGCGGTCGATGAACAATTCGGCGATATCTGGATAGAGAACGTTAAAAAAGTGCTCGGCGGAAGACAACCCGATTATATTGTCGTGCAGCATATGGAACCCGACCACTCGGCGAACACGTTGAGGTTTGTGCGCGAATTCCCCTCTGCAAAAATAGTCGGCAACGCCAAGACTTTCGTCATGCTTTCGGAATATTTCGGCACTGATTTTGCCGATTGCAGAGAGGTCGTAAGCGACGGTTCTGTTCTCAACCTCGGCACGCACGACCTTCACTTCATATTTGCGCCCATGGTGCACTGGCCCGAAGTAATTGTAACTTACGACGGATACACAAAGACGGTATTTTCTGCCGACGGTTTCGGCAAATTCGGCGCACTCGATGTCGATGAACCTTGGGATGGGGAGGCAAGGCGTTATTATTACGGCATTGTCGGCAAATACGGCAAGCAGGTCGAAGCGGCTTTGAGAAAGCTCTCCGCGCTCGAAATAAAGGGCATTTATCCCCTTCACGGTCCCGCGCTCGAAGAAGACATTGCTTATTACCTCAATCTTTATGCGACGTGGGCGGCGTATAAACCCGAATGCGATGGCGTTATGATAGCTTATTCGTCTGTTTACGGACATACTGCAAAGGCAGCCGAACTGCTTAAAGACAGCCTTAAAGAGGCAGGAGTAAAGGACGTGCTGGTGCATGACCTTGTACGCGACGACCGTTCAGTATGCATAGCTGACGCGTTCAGATATCCCAAACTCGTGCTCGCGACAACTACATATAACGCAGATATTTTCCCTGCCATGAGGGAGTTTATAGATTGCCTCACCGAGCGCAATTACCAGAAGAGGACGCTTGCTTTCATAGAAAACGGAACATGGGCGCCCGTTGCGGCAAAACTCATGCAGGCGAAATTTGAAAAGTGTGCAAACATAACCTACGCTCAGACGGTGGTTAAAATCAGATCTGCGCTCAGCGCAGATTCTGCTGCAAGCATTAAAGCGCTTGCGGAAGAACTTGCGAGGTAAAATATTATGTCAAAGATAAAACAATTATGGGCTGAATTCAAAAAGTTTATTTGCCGCGGCAACGTCGTGGATATGGCTGTCGGCGTCATTATCGCAGGCGCGTTTACGGCGATTGTAACGGCATTGACAAAGGGCATACTTATGCCGCTTGTAAACTGGGCAGTAAGGTCGGCTACGGGCGGACAGGGGCTCGAGGGGCTTCGCACCGTGCTCGGAAAGCCTGTGTATGTTATGGATGCCGACGGCGTTGCAACTTCGGTTATAGACTGGACAAATACTCTGTTTATCGATTGGGGCACAATGATAAACAGCATTGTCGATTTCCTGCTAATTGCTGTAATTCTTTTTGTGATACTTAAAATGTTTGTCGCCTTAAAGCAGGTTGCCAGCGATGTTACGGGCGATGAGGGCAAAGAAAGAATTAAGCTGATGCGTCAATTCAAAAAGGAAGGCATGAGCCTTGTTGAGGCAGGCAGAAAAGCCGACGAAGCGATAGTCGATAAAAAGAAGGCTGAAGAAGAGGAAAAGAAGAGAAAGGAAGCCGAAGCGGCAAAACCTACGGCGGAAGAGTTGCTTACCCAGATACGCGACCTGCTCGCAGATATCAAAACGACGGGCGCAAACGACAGCGAGAAATAATGTATAAAATAAATTGTAAAGGCGCGCGACATAGCATGTCGCGCGCCTTTATAATTAAAATCAAAAATTGCTGTACAGCCTTGAAATTTTATTGATTTTTTTGCGCCTTTGTTGTATTATATTCAGGTAAAGTTTGAGCTTCCGTAGTTAAATGGATATAACAGCCCCCTCCTAAGGGGCCGTTCCGGGTTCGATTCCCAGCGGGAGTACCATAAAGACATCCCGCCGCACTTATGTGCGGCGGGATAATTTTATGCGTCAATTTGCGTATGGTTGTCCAGAACATCTTTAAATAAAAAACGGGCGCGGAATAAACTTCCGCGCCCGCGTTTCTTTATTGTGCAAGGGTATAACCCTTTTTGGGTTTGTGCTTTATGAAAAGTCTGTATCTGAACACATAAAGAAGTATTGCTATGACTATCACGCCTATGACTGCGGCCACAATGCCCACGGTTACGGGGTCGATGTCAATCAGGTCGAGGCAGCGCACGTTAATCCACATCTGGTTAATTTCGGAAAGTTTGTCGCCGAAATCGAGCATTACAACGCTTCTGTCGATGACGTTTGAGGGCGGATACTGCGCAAACAGCTGCCTTCCGCGGTCAATGTCCGCTCCGCTGTAAACGTTATATTCTATATCGTTTCCGTATTCCTCGCCCAGCGTCTGCACGGAGGGGGTAAGATTGTCGTAATCGAGTTCGAATGTCGAAGCGTCAACGTAGAGAGGGGCGTATCCTTCGCCGAAGAAATAGCTGAGGTCGTATTCGTAAACGTCCGTAAGTTCTGCATCGAAGTATTCTTCGTCCGAGGGGTCGAAAACAAAGCCGTATGTCCAGTCCATGTAATCATACACGAGGTCGCTTGCAATGGAGGAGGTGTAGCCTATATAGTACATATTTCTCACGGCGTTGTCGGGGCGAGAGAGGAAGTTTACAAACGCCTCTGCGGCTTCCTGTCTCTGCGCGTTTCCTTCAATGCCGTTTTTAAGCATTACCCAGCCGTCGAACCAGAGGTTTGTGCACTCGTCGGGAACCGAATACCACAGCTCCGTGGGGTTGAGTTCGTCGCCTTCGGCTTCATCCATAATGTAAACCGCGTCGCCCGACCACTGGTAATTGGCTATTACTTTGCCCGTTACCATGTCGGCTTTGCCGCTGTCGGTTTCGAACGAGTAAACGTTTTCTTTTATATCTTTGAGTACGTCTTCCGCCGCGGAAATGGTTTCGCTCGCCGTATCGTTGAGTATGTCGCTGCGCCTTGCTGCGTCGGAGGAGGTCGTGCCGAGCGAAAGAAGTTCGTCGCGGTTTATCATGCCGAGCGTTACAAAGTAAGCGTCGCGGACGTTGTCCTTAATGGTTACCTGTTTGTTGTAATCTTGGTTACGCAAAATATTCCAGGTTTCAACGTCTTCGGGGCTTGCAATTTTTTCGGGGTTATAGACAAGCCCTGTCGTTCCCCACATATAGCATGCGGCGTAATCGTTCCATGTTCCGCCGTTCCATTCATACTGGTCAAAAATGCCCGTAATGTAAGGCGAAACATTGTTTACATAATAATTCTGCTCTTTGTCCGTATCGAAAAACTCTTCGGAAAAGGGCTGTATCTGACCTTCGTCGAGCAATTTCATTATCATGTAGTCGGAGGGGCATACAAGGTCATACTTATCGCCCAGCGAAAGTCTGTTGTAAAGGTCCTCGTTCGTGCCGAAAGTTGAATATTCAACCTCGACCTGGTAATCGTGGTTGCTGTTGAACCATTCTACAAAGTCGTCCACCATCGAATTTTCACCGAAAACGCCGTCTTCGGGATTTTCTGCAAAATTATTTTCGATGTCGATGAGTTCATCGTCCCCCCAGTCGCCGAGGTCGATATATTCTTCCCAGTTGCAAATGCGCAGGGTAATTACGTCCGTCGTTCCGCCGCAGCCGAAAAGGGTGAGGGAGGACGCCGCAAGGAGTGCGCACGCCGAGGCCGCGCAGGCAAACTTTTTAAACTTTTTCATTTGTGTTTACCTCCTTGCGCTTTTTTGCCGCAGTAAGGTTCATAACCACTACGACTACCACAACTATAAGGAAAATAAGGGTGGAGAGCGCCCACAGAGCCGTTTTAATTTCTGTCTGGCTGCCCTTCGTCGCATTTACGACGTAGGTGCTTATCGTATCGAACGTAGAGGGCTTTGTATAAGTCGTAATAAAATAGTCGTCGAGCGACAGAGTTATGGCGAGCATAAAGCCCGAAACAATGCCGGGAATGAGCTGGGGAATGACAACTTTGAAGAGCGCTTGTGCGGGCGTTGCGCCGAGGTCGAGCGCCGCTTCGTAAAGGTTGTTGTCCATTTGCTTGAGCTTAGGCAGAACGGAGAGGTAAACGAAGGGCGCGCAGAGAACTACATGACCAATTCCGAGGGGAACAAAAGTATCCTTGCTTACGCCGAGAAGTACGATGAGCAGTACGCACACGGAAAAGCCTGTAACTATGTCCGCATTGACAACGGGTATCTGGTTAGCCGAATGAAGCAGCGTTTTGCTTACTTTTTTGGAGTAAAATCCGCCTATCGCGCCGAGGGTGCCTAAAATTGTTGCGATTGTCGCCGAAACGAGCGCTAAGACAACCGTTCCGACAATCATATCGCGCAGTTCCTCGTTCATGAACAGGTGTATATAATTATCGAACGAAAATGCGCTTATTCCCGCGCCGACCATGGCAGCATCGGTAAATGAATAGACTGCAAGGACGAGTATGGGGATATAGATGAAGAGCAGTATAAGGCAAAGCCATATAACGGGTAATATTTTTTTCATAATATTGCCTCCCTGCCGCCGTTGTCGTCCTTATCGCTGAAGCGGTTGGTAACGAGCGTAACAATAAATATTATAACGAGAAGTACGAGCGAAATCATTGAACCGTTGTTCCAGTCGTAAGCGCTGAAATAACTGCCTATCAGGCTGCCCATGATGTAAGTCGAGTTGTAGAGCATGTCGAGCACTACGTAGTTTGTCATCGAAGGCAAAAGGACCATCGTAACGCCGGAAATTATTCCTGGAACGGAAAGGGGGAGCGTAATTCTTAAAAATACCGTAAGTTTATTCGCTCCGAGGTCCTGCGCGGCTTCCATCAGATTTTTATCGAGCTTTAAAAGCGAGGTGTAGAGGGGAAGTATCATGAACGGCAAAAAGTCGTACGTCATGCCAATCACCGAATTGAGGAAGGGATAGGCGGATATGTTGCCCTCTATAACGGAAAGTATTTCCTTTAAAGCGGTAATTCTCAGCGTGAAGTTTATCCACATGGGAAGAATGAACAGCAGTAAAAGAACATACTTTTTCTTGAAGTTGCTGCGCGCGAGTATATACGCGGTGGGATATGCAATGACGAGGCAGAGAGCCGTCGTGCAAATAGCAAGTGCAAAGCTGTAAACGAGCGTGCCCAGTGTATTTGTGCTGGAAAAGAAGCCTACGAGGTTGTCAATGGTAAAATTGCCCTGACCGTTAGTGAATGCATAATAGACTATGACAACGAGCGGCGCAATGACGAAGAGTACCAAAAACGCCGCGTAAGGTATGCACAGCTGTTTTCTGTTAAAGCGAAATTTCATCTCAGTCTTTCTCTCCGTCAGTTACTTTAAGGGTGAGCTTAATCTTGTCCTTGGGGATAATGAGGCTGACGAAGTCGTCCGTATTCCACAAATCGGGGCAGGAAAGCACGTAGTCGTCTTCGTTTTCTTCCGTCCTTACTATATAGCGGTAGTGGTCGCCCTTGTAAATCATCGAAATAATCGTGCCCTGTGCGCCGCCTGCGTCCTTGTCGTCGCTCATGGTTATGTCGTGAGTGCCCACTTCAACGTTGACTTCGACGCCCGTAAGGTCGAGCTTTTCGCCCTGCGCGGTTATAAGGTAACCGTCCTCGTCGAGGTGCGAGCCGGGATAGAGCGAGGTTACGTCGCATTCGAATTCGCCGTCTCCGAATTCCACGGTGTTGTTCTTTGTTATTACGCCCTCGAAGCGGTTTGTCGTATATACGGGCATCATGAGGTGTATGCCGTCGGGCTCTATGTTCATGCCGATCGTGCTTCCGGGCTCTGCGTAGGAGGTGGACTGTATGACAATTTCAAACTTGCCCATCTCTACGGTTATTTCATAGTGCACGCCCTTGAACACGGTGGAAATTACTTTGCCCTTGAGTTTGCCGTCTTCGGGAGCGCAAATTATTATATCCTCGGGGCGGACGACGACATCGACAATCTGATTGATTTCGAAATCGTCTAGGCACTTGAATGTCGCTCCGCAGAACTTTACCTTGCGCTTTCCGACGACCGTGCCGTTGAATATGTTGCTTTCGCCGATGAAGTCGGCAACGAATGTGTTTATGGGTTCGTTGTAAATTTCGGTAGGAGTGCCTATCTGCTGAATGTCGCCGTCGTTTATTACGACTATTTTATCCGACATGGTAAGGGCTTCTTCCTGGTCGTGCGTAACATATATAAATGTTATGCCGAGGCGGCGATGCATCTTTTTAAGCTCTATCTGCATCTCCTTTCTCATTTTGAGGTCGAGCGCGCCGAGGGGTTCGTCCAGAAGGAGAATTTCGGGTTCGTTGACGATAGCTCTCGCTATCGCGATGCGCTGTTGCTGACCGCCGGAGAGAGTGCTCACGCTTCTCTTTTCAAAGCCCTCGAGGTCAACCATTTCCAGCGCTTTTTTAACCTTTTTGTCTATTTCTTTCTTGGTGAGGCGCTCTTTTTTGGTATAGGTCTGACCTTCGGCGTTCTTGTAAACGTTTTCCACCTTTTTGAGCCTGAGCCCGAACGCGATATTCTCATAGACGTTCAGATGGGGGAAGAGTGCGTATTTCTGGAATACGGTGTTTACCGGTCTCTTGTTGGGGGGAAGATTGGAAATATCTTCGCCGTTAAGCAAAATCTTGCCCGATGTAGGCAGGTCGAAACCCGCTATCATGCGCAGAGTGGTAGTCTTTCCACAGCCCGACGGACCGAGGAAGGTAACAAATTCGCCCTTTTTGACGGCAAGGTTAAAGTTATCGACGGCAACTGTTTCGTCGTCGAATACTTTTCTGACGTCGATGAGTTCGATAATGTTCTGGCTGGTGCTCATTATTTTAAAGTCTCCTTAAAAATTAGGTGGTGTGGAAATCCACAAAAATTTAGCGTTGGTTTTGCCGCAGTTGACGACCCTGTGAGATTTGTCCGCCGCGTAGTAAAACGTTTCGCCTTTTTTGCATACGTAATTATTTTTGCCGAGCTCAATTCTCAGCTTTCCTTCGAGAACGTAACCGAACTCTTCGCCTTCGTGAGGGAAATCGACGGGCGTCGCCGCGCCCGCCATTAGTTCGACGAGTACGGGCTCCATTTCGTTTTTCTGCGCGTTGGGAATTATCCATTTCAGCAGCATTCCGTTTTCCTGCTTTTCGATAAAGTCGTCTGCGCTGAAAACAACCCTTTCGTCGTCTTCTTTTTTAAAGAATTCGGCTAGGTCGGTTCCGAGTGCCGCGAGAATGTCGCGCAGCGTTGCGATAGAGGGGGATGTTACGTTGTTTTCGAGCTGGGAGATGTAACCTTTTGTCAGTTCGCATCGGTCCGCAAGTTCCGCCTGCGAAAGGTTAAGTTGCAGCCTCAGCCTTTTGATTTTGGCTCCTATGTCCATGAATTCCGCCTTATTATATAAACTTTTTGTTTACAATCTCTAAACGGTTAGCATTTATAAACAAAATGTTTAGTAAAAGATAACCGTCTATGATTATATGATTTAAATTATATGTGTGTCAATAATATTTTGAAATAATTTCAAATAACTTTGCATTGTTAATATTTTTCACCGCATTTTCATATTGTGTAAAAAATTTACATATTTCAACTCTATTCGGCGAGGGTCGCGCGCTTTTATTGGTTAATAATTGTCATTTATCAAATCTTTTCTCTGCGCTGTCAAAAAAGCGCAAAAAAAGAGGCAAAGGAGCGTGCAGATTTATTGCAACGCTCCTTTGCCGTAATTATGATGGATGAAACATTAAATTTTTCAGAAAGAGGGGGGTAAGGCAAATGATAAACTGCTGAATTTCATCAATTTAATTGCGTGAAATCAGCAATTTTTTGCACGAAAATAAGGCGGACAGTTGTTGTCCGCCTTAAATATTTTCTTTTAAATTTACGCCATTGCGTTGAGCTTTTTTGCGAGACCGGATTTCTTGTTCGCAGCCGTATTCTTCTTGTAAACTCCCTTGCTTACAGCGCTGTCGATGAGCGAGCAAACGGAAGGGAACATTTCGGTTGCGGCAGCCTTGTCGCCGGCATCTACTGCAACGGTGAACTTCTTGACAGCCGTTTTTACTTCGGACTTAATCATTTTGTTCTGAGCAGTTTTCTTTTCGGTAACCAGGACACGCTTTTTAGCGGATTTTATATTAGGCACTTCAGTTTCTCCTTTTGGAAAATTTATATTCGTCTTAAATCTTGTGTAATTTTATCATAAAATCACAGGCTTGTAAACTAATTTCAAATGCTTTTACAATTTTTTTAATATATTTTTTCGCGCTTTAATATTATTAATATTATGGATGAAGAAATTAAGTCTTGCGATCGCCCCGTGTGCGTTTTCGACAGCGGAACGGGGGGATTAAATTTGCTCGCGGCATGCGTGCGGGCCTGTCCTGAGAGGGACTTTATTTACTTTGCGGATAATTATAACGTGCCATACGGAAATATGTCGCGCGCGCATGTGCGCGAGCTCGTGCTCGACATTTTCGCGCGCATTGCAAAATGCAATCCCGCCGCGGCGGTCGTCGCCTGCAACACCGTAACTGCGCTGTGCATTTCGGAGCTTCGCTCAATGTATTCTTTTCCCGTCGTCGGCATTCAACCCGCCGTCAAACAGGCAGCAGGCACAGGGGGAGAATGTCTCGTCCTCGCAACCAAAGCCACTGCCGAAAGCGAAGCCTTCAAAAACCTTTGCTCGCGCTGGCTGGGCGACAGGGCAAGGGTAACGGCTTGCGGCGAACTTGCAAAGTATATCGAAGAAAATATTTTTTCGTATCCGCATATGGATGTTTCACAATTTTTGCCCGACTGCAACCCTTCAAGCGTGGTGTTGGGTTGCACTCATTATATCTTTGTCCGAGATTTTATAAGCGAATACTATAAATGCCCAGTTTTTGATGGAATTTTAGGGACAGCTGACCACTTACGACTACTTTTAGGGAATTCGCATGAAAATAGTAAAAGTAAACGAATAATACAGTTTAAATGCGGTGATTTTGAGAAAAATGAACAAATTTTTAACATTCTGATGAACAAAAATTACAACGATTGAGCAAAAATTAACGGTGGTTAATTAAAAAAATTCAAAAAATATAAAAAAATATGCTTATGGTGGTTGACAGTGGTCAAAGTCTGTGTTATTATAAGATTACTTTAAAGTAAAATATCTTAAGGTTTAGTTATGGCTATGCTCACGGGTGAATATTTTCACCAGCTCGATGCTAAAAACAGAATAAGAATTCCCGCCAAACTCAGAAAAGAGTTGGGAGATAAGTTCTATTTTGCTTTCGGCACGAACAACTGCATATTCGTATTCACCGCCGAGGTTATGGAAAAATACCTCGAAGAGCTAGGCGCAACTAAAATCTCGGATATAGAAGCTCAGAAGCGCGTGCGCATGTTTGCCAGAACCTGTGTTCAGGTGGAGGAAGACAATCAGGGCAGAATAGTTCTCAGCCCCGAATTCAGAAGGCACGCAAAACTCGAAAAAGACGATAAGGACATCGTCATCAGCGGTGCTGTGAACAGGTTGGAAATCTGGAACAAGCGTCTTTACGACGAATACACCGCAGATATGGAAACCAATTACGACGCGATGTTCTCGCAACTGGGAATATGATGAACGCGTTCGGACACATTCCCGTAATGTTAGAAGAGTGCATGCAGGCGTTGGAGCCCAAAGACGGAGGAATTTATTTCGACGGCACTGTGGGCGGCGGAGGACACTCTTACGAAATTCTCAAACGCAGTTCACCAGGCGGCAGGCTGATAGCCACCGACCTTGACGACGAGGCGATAGCCGCGGCGACCGAAAGGCTGAAAGAATTTGACGGAAGGTTTTCCATATATAAATCAAATTACAAGGATTTCGAGCAGGTTTTCGCGATAGCGGGAATAGATAAGCTCGACGGAATACTTCTTGATTTCGGAGTATCCAGCCATCAGATAGATACAGAGGACAGGGGCTTCGCCTATATGAAACACAGCGCGCCCCTCGACATGAGAATGGATACGTCGGCGCCCCTCACGGCGGAGATAATAATAAATACGTATCCGCAGGAAGAACTGGCAAGAATTATCCGTGTTTACGGAGAAGAAAGATTTGCCTCTCAGATAGCAGCGAACATCGCCGCGGCACGTCGCAATAACCCGATAAAGACGTGCGGCGAGCTGGTGGATATAATAGAAAAAAGCATTCCCGCCAAATTCAGACAGAACGGACCCGCAGCCCGGAAAACCTTTCAGGCGATAAGAATTGCCGTAAACGGCGAGCTTGACGGTCTGTATGAATGCGTAGAAGGTCTTACCCGAAGACTTAAAAGCGGCGGAAAAATTGCAATCCTCACTTTCCATTCGCTCGAAGACAGGATAGTCAAGCAGGCGTTTAATCAGCTTGAACTCGACTGCGTCTGTCCCAAGAGTTTCCCCGTATGCGTATGCGGAAAGAAAAAGGAGATCGAAATTATCACCAAAAAGCCCATAACCGCTTCGGTTAAGGAAATGGCGGTCAATTCGCGTTCTAAATGTGCAAAATTGCGCGTAGCGCGTAAAATCTGATTTATAAGATGCGATAAGGAGTAAAATTATGGCAATCGCAACCCCCGTACTCGAAAGAGAGACCTTACAAGAGAAAAATGAAAGGCGCGAATATTCGTCCGCATTGTCTGCGGATGAACTTCACAACGCGCAGATTAAAGAGAACTACAAAAGGTTAATAAACCCCGATTTCGGAATGGACGAAGTGAGGGGCAGGTCGGTTGCGCCCGAAACAAAGGAAGAGGTAAAGCCTTCCGCGCTGAACAGATCTTTTGAAAGTGCTGCTGTACGCACCGAACAGCGTCCTTATCTCGTTCAGAATGCGCGCGCCGACGCAGATATATTCCGCGCCGACAGCGCAATCAATCAGTATCGCGCAGCTGTCGCTCCCAAAGCTGCAGTCCAGAGCGAAGAGGACGAAAACGAAGATCTCCGCCCTACAAAGACCACGATACAGTACAGAACGGCGGAAGAAAACAATGCCGCAGAAGTCAAGGTATCGTCTTCGGCAAAGAGCAGCGTTATCGGAAAGCGCGAAAAAATCATAATCGCTACTTTCATAAGCGTAGTGGTTGCGCTCTTCATACTCGTTATAGTAAATTCCGCCGTGATCGCGGGGCTTAACAACGAGCTCTATGCCATTCAGGACGGCATAAATACGGCACGCGGAGCGCTTGCAGGAGTAAATGCCCAGATAGAAGTGGCAACCGGCTTTGAAAAGATTGCCGATTTTGCGGCTACCCACGGACTTATCCTGGAGTGAAAGCCATTTGATTAAGAATACACAATTTTCCCTAACAGTTTTACAAAAGAGGTTATTGTCAGTTTTACTGGCAATAACCTTTATTTTTTGCATAATTTTTGCAAGATTTTTCTATATTCAGGTTGTCTGGGGGCAAGAGCTCGTTATGAAGGCGACCGACCAGTGGAACAGGGAAATTCCCGTTGTCGCATCGCGCGGAAAAATCTATGACAGAAACGGTCAGCTTCTCGTAGGCAACCAGACGACTTACAGCGTTTTTGTCCGACCTAACGCCGTGGAGGATAAAACCTATACCGCCGAAATTTTAGCGGGTGTATTGGGCGTGGACGGCAATTCGCTCGAAGAAAAACTTTCTTCGGGAAAAGTTTCCGAAATAACAGCCGCCCGCCAGGTTGAAAGCAATCTGATTGAAAAACTTTCTTCGTACAATCTTTCGGGCGTCTATTATTCGAGGGATAACAAGCGCGTTTATGCTTACGACGACGTTCTCTGTCAGGTGCTCGGGTTTACCTCGTCCGACGGGCTGGGGTTGTCGGGCATAGAAAAAATTTATAATTCTGTGCTTTCGGGCACGGACGGAGAAATAATGTACACCACCGATATAGTCGGCGCGGAGACGGAGGATACGCGAATAGTTTACAGACAGGCGACGGACGGCGACGGAATAAGCCTTACTATCGACCTCGAAATACAGCTCGCCGCCGAACAGGCGATGCGCGAAGTTTACAATTCGAGCAAGGCTGCGTCGGTTTCGTGCATAGTGCTCGACCCGAACAACTTTGACGTTCTCGCCATGGTAAACTATCCTTCATACGATCTCAACGACGTGCCGCGCGATGATATGCAGACGCTTAATGCGCTCTCGCGCAACGCAATCGTATGCGATATTTATGAACCGGGCTCTACATTCAAAGTGCTGACAGCCGCGGCAGATTTGCAGGAATATCTTAACGGAAACAGTTCGGCGTTTTCTCCTTCGTATGTGTTCAACAGCAGCCGAACGCGCACGGTGGACGGCACAAAAATCAAATGCTGGTCAGATCACGCCAACGGCAAACATTCCAATCAGACGCTCGCCGAGGCTCTAAACAACAGTTGCAACCCGTGCTTTACGGATATCGCGCTGGCGCTGGGCACTTCAACGTTCTACGAATATCTTCGTTCTTTCGGTCTAGGAAATGTTACGGGTATAGATTTTTCGGGCGAAGCCCTCGGAATGCTCGTTCCCGAACCTTTGGTACGCGATTGCGACCTCGCGAGAATTGGTTTCGGTCAGACTGTGGCGGTAACGGGGCTTCAGCTTGCCTGCGCCGTGGCGTCGGCGGTCAACGGCGGAAATTATTATGTGCCGCGACTGCTTAAAAACATAGTTTCTTCGGACGGAAAGGTTATCGAAGAAAATCAGCCCGTTCTGAAAAATACGACAATAAGCCCCGAGGCGTCGGCTATGCTGTGCGAAATGCTCGAAGGGGTGGTAAAGGAAGGCAGCGGCAAAAAGGCTTATATTGAGGGCTACCGCGTGGCGGGCAAGACGGGCACCGCGCAGAAATATGAAAACGGCGCTGTCGCCGCGGGCAAATATGTTTCGTCTTTTATAGGATTTTTTCCCGCCGATAAGCCCGAATATCTTGCTCTCGTCATAGTTGACGAGCCGCAGGGCTCATATTACGGCAGCACGGTTGCAGCGCCTGCCGCAAGACAGATTTTTGAAGACATAATCAACATTAAAAATATCAAACCGTATGAATGAGGGTGAATTATGAAGTTGCGCGAACTGATAAAAGGTCTTGACGTCGTCAGGTTTAACGGGAACGGTGATACAGAAATTACGGGTATATGCTCCGATAGCCGAAAGGTGAGGCAGGGCGATTTGTTCATATGCTACGAGGGGGAAAAGGAGGATTCGCACGAGCATGCAGCAGAAGCGTGTTCGCGCGGAGCAGTCGCGCTCGTTTGCACGCGCGAGCTTTGCCTCGGTGTTCCCGAGGTCATAGCCAAGGACGGCAGAGCGGCGGTGGCGTTGATTGCGAGAACTTTTTACGGCTGTCCCGACAAACGCCTCAAAATGGTGGGAATAACGGGCACGAACGGCAAAACGACGACAAGCTATATGCTTAAAAGCATTTTCGAAGCTGCCGGTTCGCCCTGCGCGGTGATAGGTACTCTCGGTATATCGTATGCAAAGAAATTTGTCTCTCCCGAACTGACTACGCCCGACCCGATTTTTCTCTATTGCCTTTTAAGCGATATGGTTAAGTGCGGGGTGGAATATGTTTTTATGGAAGTTTCCGCCCATGCCCTTTATTTCGGCAAGGTTGACGGCATATTTTTTACGGCGGCAATCTTTACCAATCTTACGCAGGATCACCTCGATTTTTTCGGGGACATGAAGAGCTATGCCGAAAGCAAAAAGCTGCTTTTCGGCAAGGACAGGTGTGCCCTCGCCGTGATAAATTCGGACGATAAGTTCGGCGCGAAACTGCTTGCGGAGAGGAAAGACGCATTGAGCTACGGTCTGGATAACCCCGCCGATACATTTGCTATCGATCTGAGTGAGAATATAGACGGCACTTCGTTTGTCATAAATATAAGCGACGAGCTGTATGACATCCGCCTTAATATGCCTGCGATACATAACGTGTACAATGCTCTTGCGGCGGCGACGTGCGCTCACGCCTTGGGCGTCGGCATGGAGGCGATTGCCGAAGGGCTTTTCGCTCTCAAAGGCGTGCCCGGGAGGCTTGAATGCGTTGCAAAATTCCGCGGCGCAAGCGTTTTCGTTGACTTTGCGCATACGCCCGACGGGCTGGAAAAATCGCTGTCAAGCCTTAAAAAACTGTGCGACAACAGGCTCTATTGCCTGTTCGGCTGCGGCGGCAACCGCGACACGACAAAGCGACCGATAATGGGGGAAATTGCGGGCAAATACGCAGATTTTCTCATAATTACTTCTGATAATCCGAGGTATGAAGACCCGTTTGACATAATAGGACAGATAGAGGAAGGCGTGCGCAAAACGGGCGTGCCTTACGTTACGATAAGCGACAGGGAGATGGCGACGGAATATGCGCTCAATCTTCTTAAAGAGGGAGATATTCTTCTCGTCGCGGGCAAGGGCGGGGAGACCTATCAGGAGATTATGGGTATAAAACACAGCTATAACGACAATACAGTTATAAAAAAAATAATAGGCAATTCCATTTAAATGAAGACATACCTTATATGCACGCTGTCGGCGTTTGCCGCGGCGTGCGCACTGCTTATAATTCTTCTCCCCGTTCTCAAAAGATTAAAGGCGGGGCAATATATCCTCGGCTATGTCAAAGAACACGCCTCAAAGAGCGGCACGCCGACAATGGGGGGACTTGCTTTCATTGCTGCGATTGTAATTTGTTCTCTCGGTTTTTGCGGTCTGGGCGACACTACGACCAACCTTACGCTTGCGATAACGGGCGGCTTCGGAATAGTTGGATTTCTCGACGATTTTTTAAAAATTTACCGAAAGGAAAACGAGGGGCTCAAACCCTACCAGAAAATTATATTTCAGCTGGCAATAGCGTCAATTGCCGCGACATATTGCTATACAAACGGAATTACTTCGCTCGAAGTGCCTTTTTCGGGCGGGTTGAGTTTTGATATCGGCTGGGGCTGCATTCCTTTTGTAATTTTTGTGTTCATAGCAACGGTAAACTGCGTAAATCTGACTGACGGGCTGGACGGGCTTGCGGGCGGAACTTCGCTTTCTTATCTGCTTGTGTTCGGCATAATGCTGGCAAATCTGAGCGATAATCGGGCATTCATAGCTTTAGCTGCTGTCGGCGCGCTCGCAGCGTTTTTGCTCTTCAACTGCAACAAAGCCTGCGTTTTCATGGGCGATACGGGCTCGCTCGCGCTCGGCGGGCTCATTTCCTGCATTTCTGTTTTTACGGGCAACGCCCTGTATATTCCCGTAATCGGAATTATGTTCGCCGTGTCAGGAATATCCGTCATAGTACAGGTAATATATTATAAACGGACAAGGCGGAGAGTATTTTTAATGGCGCCCGTTCATCATCATTTTCAGATGAAGGGGTTTACGGAATGTAAAATTTCATATGCATATTCTTTGCTCACCGCCGTAGTCGGAATAATCTGTTTGATTTTTTTGTGAGGAAAGATGTATTTCAGAGGTCAGAAGTTTTTAGTAGCGGGCATTTCCAGATCGGGAGAAAGCAGTGCCCGCTTTTTGCTTGCCCGCGGGGCTGAAGTTTACATTTACGACGACGTTATGGGCGGAAACGTCGAAAAGACGTGCAGAGAACTTGTCGCACTCGGCGCAAAGGAGGTAACCGCCGAAAATTATAACGACGCGGTCAGAGTATGCGACGTGCTCGTTTTAAGTCCCGGCATTCCCATAGATAATCCCCTGCCCGTGGCGTTCAGAAGGTTGGGAAAGGCAATTACGGGCGAAGAGGAGCTCGCGTCGCACTATCTCCGCGCAACTCAGATTGCCGTAACGGGAACCAACGGAAAGACGACTACCGTTTCAATGATAAATAAAGTTCTGGGCGATTGCGGCAAAAACAGCGTCATGTGCGGCAACTGCGGCGACCCGACGCTCAATTATGTGGAAAAACTTTCTTTCGACGACTTTGCCGTAATGGAAATTTCCTCCTTTCAGCTCGAAACGCTTTCGGGACTGCGCTCCCACGTCGCGGTCATTACAAACATAACCGAAGACCACCTGAACAGGCACTACAACATGGAAAACTATGTTTACCTGAAAAGTAAACTTATAAGGGGCTTGCGCGAAAGCGAATACGCCGTACTCAATTACGACGACGAGCGCGTGCGCGCGCTGGCGCAGGTTACAAAGGGAAAAACAGTGTTTTTTTCCGTAAAGGAAGTCATCGACGGCGCGTGCGTTGAAAACGGACAGCTGACCTGTTTCGGGAAAAATTACATGAAAGTGAGCGATTTGCCCGTCGGCGGCGAGCACAATGTCTGCAACGCGCTCGCATGCATTGCCGTTTCAAATATTTTAGGGCTGGACGCGCAATCTGTCGGCAGGTCGCTCGCATCATTCAGGGGAGTGCGCCACCGCATTGAGCATGTTGCGGAAATCGACGGGGTAACTTACATAAACGATAGCAAGGGCACTAACGTCGATGCAACTTTGAAAGCCGTAAATTGCATGACGCGCCCCACGGTACTTCTGCTCGGGGGCAAAGATAAAGGTTACGATTATTCGGCTCTTTTTGATACGTTTGTAAACGGCAGCAGGGTAATTCACACCGTTTTGTACGGCGAAAACCGCTTCAAACTGCTCAATTCTTGCCTGCGTTCGGGGTTCATGAATTTTTCGCTCTGCGCAAAATTTTCTGACGCGGTCATGCTGGCTCGCAGCGTCGCGGGCGCGGGGCAGAATGTCCTGCTCAGTCCCGCAAGCGCAAGTTTTGACGAGTTCGGCGGATATGAAGAGAGGGGAGAGCGATTTATCGCAATAGTACAGAGTTTTGAAAATGCGCAGTCCGCTGTTTGAAAAACCCGCGGCAAGAGGGGACGTCTGGATACTTGTCTGCACGCTCGCAATGTCTCTCTTCGGGTGCCTCATGATTTATTCTGCGGGTTCGTACGTCGGAAAGGTTCAGTACGGCAGCGAGTGGTATTTTGTAAATAAACAGCTCATAGGCGTGGTTTTAGGCACGCTTGCCATGTTTGTCGCCGCATTTTTTTCCTACCGCAGACTTATAAAACTGAAAATTCCGCTTATAGTTGTCGCTTTTGTTCTGCTCGCGCTGGTATTTGTCCCCGGCATAGGCGTTACTAATTACGGCGCTACACGCTGGATAGGTTTCGGCTCGTTTACGTTGCAGCCGTCCGAAATAGCAAAATACGCGTTTGTGCTCTTTGCCGCCGCTCATTTTTCGGTTAATTACAAAAAGGTAGCTACTTTCAGGGGAATTGCGCCCGTGCTTGCAGTCGGCGTGGGACTGTGTGTGCTTATTATCGCCGAACCCAACATGTCCATAACCATGTGCGTCGGGCTACTTATGCTTGCGCTCGTATTCTTGAGCGGCACAAACCTTAAAACTTTCGCTCTCATGCTCGTGCCATTTGTCGTTGCCGTTCCCGTGCTGATAATACTTGAACCTTACAGATTGCAGAGGCTGAGCGCCTTTCTCGACCCTTGGGCTTCGCCCAAAGATGAGGGCTACCAGCTTATTCAGTCGCTCTATGCCCTCGGCAACGGCGGTTGGTTCGGGGTCGGCTTATTCAATTCGACACAGAAATACAGATTTCTTCCCTTTGCCGAAAGCGATTTCATTATGTCCGTCATGGGCGAAGAACTCGGCTTTGTCGGGCTTGCAATCTTTTTCGGGGTATGCATATTCATAATATCCCGCGGACTTAAAATTGCTTCACGCTGTACCGACAGGTTCGGCTATCTGCTTTCGGCGGGTATTACGCTCGTTTACGGCATACAGGTCGTCGTCAACGCGCTTGTCGTCAGCGGAACTATTCCCCCGACTGGGCTGCCGTTGCCGCTCGTAAGCAGCGGAAACACTTCGCTCATAATTACCATGGCGTCAATGGGCGTGCTGTATAACGTATCCGCCTCGCGTTAACACGGCAGAGTAAAATTCCATATAATGAAGTAAAGCAGCCTGAAAAAATTCTTTGTTCGGGCTGCTCGGCATTTCTTACATAAAACGGAGTAAATATGGAAAAATATGTTATCAACGGGGGTAAAAAGCTCGAAGGCAGCGTAAAAATACAGACTGCCAAAAACTCCGTGCTTCCGATACTTGCCGCCGCGGTCCTTACGGACAGCCCGATAACCCTTTTAAACGTGCCGGATATTTCCGACGTGCGCAATATGGTCAGAATACTCGGCTGTCTCGGGTGCAATGTGCAATACCGCGGTCAGGATATGGTTATAGACAGTTCGTCGGCATATAACTGCGAAATACCGCGCGAACTTGCGCACGAACTGCGGTCGTCGGTCTTTCTGTTGGGTTCGGTCATTTCGCGCTTCCGCAAAGCAAAAATTGCATATCCGGGCGGGTGCGACATAGGTCTCAGACCCGTCGATCTTCACCTTACGGGGCTCAAGCGTCTGGGGGTTAAGATAGATGAAAAGAACGGTTACATACTTTGCAGTTGCGATAAACTGTGCGGCAACGAAATAATGCTCGACTGCCCGAGTGTCGGCGCGACTGAAAATATAATGCTCGCCGCTGTCAAGGCCGAGGGTACTACTGTAATTAAAAATTCGGCGCGCGAGCCGGAAATAGAAGATTTGCAGAATTTTCTCAATGCGATAGGTGCAAAGGTGCGCGGCGCGGGAACGGGCACTATAACCGTAGATGGGGTAAATAAGCTGGGCGGAGCGCAGTATCAGCCCATAAGCGACAGGATAGAAGCGGGTACTTTCCTCATTGCGGCTGCGATGTGCGGCGGTCATGTAGAGCTCAGCAACGTCTGCGCCGAAAATTTAAGCTCGCTTTTGCATAAATTGCGGGAAAACGGTTGCAAACTGCATATAAAAAATGATAAAATATACATAAAGAACGACAAAAGACCCGTTTCTGTCAAAAGTGTGGAAACTCAGCCCTATCCCGGCTTTCCCACCGACCTTCAGGCGCAGATGACTGCTCTTTGCACAGTCTGCAGCGGCAACAGCATTGTTACTGAAAACCTGTTCGAAACGCGCTTCAAATATGTGCCCGAACTTTGCAAGATGGGCGCCGACATCACCGTCGTCGGCAGGAGCGCATTCGTAAGGGGAGTTGAAGGGCTGAAAGGTGCGACCGTGGTAGCCAACGACCTGCGCGGAGGCGCTGCGCTCGTCATTGCGGCGCTCGCCGCCGAAGGTCGGAGCGAGGTGCTCGATATTTCTCACATAGACAGGGGATATTCCGATTTCGAAAGAAAACTTTCAGGTCTCGGCGGAGAGATACGCCGCGTCGTCATATGATAAAGCTATATGAATTACATAAGAAAAGTTGTGGCGCTCATTTTAACTCTCGTCTTCTGCGCCGCGCTCGTTGTGGGCGCGGGGGTAGCGCTCTCCATCAAGAACGTCAACGTGGAATATATTTATTACACGACGGGCGGGGACGAAGATTATGAATACAGCACCAGACAATTAAATACATTGAAGGGAACCAATCTTCTTTTTCTCGAAGAGCAGGACATAATGCGTTGCATAGGTACGAAAGGCACCATATGCGTGGCGTCTTACGAAAAAGTTTTTCCCTGCACGCTCAACGTCGTGCTCAAAGAGAGGCGCGAAACCTTTGCCCGCCAGAACGACAACGGACTTTACGCTGTTTATGACGAAGACGGAACGTTCATACGCGGAAGCGCGCAGAACATAAACGAAAACGATTTGTGCCCCAACGTCCTTTTGGATGTCAGCGATGATAACTTTTCAGCAGCTGTGGAGATGAGCCTGCTTTTCAAAAATTATTTCGGCTCGCTCCGCAATCTCGTAAAGAAAGTTACCGTTGCGAACGACATAATCACGGATACCGAAAATATCACTTTTTCGCTGTACTGCGGCGTTGAAATCGTGATAAGCGATTTTGCCGTTTTCAGCGATGAAAAGATGTCCTCGTGCTATCGCGTATTTTCATCTCTCTCCGACGACAGCAAGCTGCGCGGCTCCGTGCTCTGCGTGTGCACGGGAAGCGATGTCTCGGGCGTTTATGCCGAGTATGTTTCCTCTCTCTGAGGTCAATTTACAGCTATATTTCAACTAAGTTAAAGCAAAGCGGCTAAAATTATTCTGTTAGCCGCTTTTTTGCTTCTTTTGGTTGACAATAGGGTTGACACTATTATATAATAAATCCATAGGTATGCGCGGATTGCGTATGCGCAAATAAAGGTAAAACAGTGCGGAACACAAGCGTAGCAGTGTTGGATATTCGCTCTTCGGAAATATGCGCGGCAGTTGGTGAAAGGGGAGTAAACAACACTTTCATCATCAAAAGTAAATATTCCTGCGAATACGACGGTTATGCAGACGGCGAACTTCTGGACGTCAAAAGTTTCAACTCCGCGGTAACCGAATGCGTCAAGAACACGCTTGCCGCCGCAGGCTGCAAAGTTACAAAGTTTTTTGTCGGCGTTCCCGGTGAATTCCTCAGGGTAATAAATACCGACAAAGTGCTGTCATTCCCTTCGCCTAAAAAGATAAGGGGAGCGCAGCTAGATCAGCTTAACGAACTTTCCCGCCCGCAGCCCGTAAGCGGTTTTACCGAGATAAAGTGCAGTCCCGTTTACTACGTCATGTCGGACAAGCGCAGAATGATAGACCCTTACGGTTGCGTAACGGACAGCCTCAGGGCAAAGCTCTGCTGGTTTTTATGCAAATCATCCTTTGCCGAATGCGTTGTGAACGCGCTCAACAGATTTTCTTCCGTCAGGGACGTTGAATTTATTCCTTCCCCGCTCGCGGAAGTAAATTATCTGCTCGCCCCCGAACTTCGCGACGGGTGCGCGGCGCTCTTTGACCTCGGATACATTTCCTCGACATACAGCGTTTCCTGCGGAAACGGAGTGCTTTTCAGTCGTTCGTTTTCGGTGGGAATAGGACATGTCGCCGTGCTCTTGTCGGAGGAACTCAATATTCCTTTCGAAGTGGCGTCCGAATTTCTTTCCAAGGTCAATCTTAATGCAAAAGAACATCTGACTTCCATTCAGGAAATTAGATACGAAGGTCAGATTTACAGTTTTTCGACGGCAAATCTGCGCGATATAATCCGCGAGGGACTGGACGGCATCTGCGAAACGATAGAGGCGTGCAGACAGTCCTTCGGTGAAAAAGATATGAGCGGTAAGCCCCTGTATGTAACGGGCGAAGGGGTAAAGATTGTGCGCGGCACTGCCGAACACCTTTCATCCAGGCTCGTTTGTGCGGTCAACGTAGTCGCTCCGACCGTTCCTTATTACGACAAACCACAGTTTTCTTCGCTTTACAGCCTGCTCGACGCGGCTCTCGGCGATTGACAAGTTACATGCTTTTTTTGAAATTTACGGAGGTTAACTTATGTTTAACGATACAGCAATGAACAACATTTCGGGCAAAGCCAAAATTAAAGTTATTGGCGTCGGCGGAGCAGGCAACAACGCCGTAAACCGTATGTTGGAAGCCAAAATAAAGTGTGCGGAATACATAGTTGTCAATACCGACAGCCAGATTCTCGCTCTTTCTCCCTGCGAAAATAAAATTCAGATAGGCAGCCAGCTTACAAAAGGTCTCGGCGCGGGCGCAGATCCTGACGTCGGCAGAGCAGCCGCAGAGGAGAGCAAAGATATTCTCACAGAAGTTATCAAGGGTACGGACCTTCTGTTCATAACGGCAGGTATGGGCGGCGGCACGGGCACCGGCGCGGCTCCCGTAATTGCTAAAATTGCAAGGGATATGAAAATCCTCACGGTCGCCGTCGTTACCGAACCCTTCGGTTTCGAGGGCAAAAAGCGCATGGAAAACACCGCCAAAGGCCTTGAAAATCTCAAAAAATACGTAGATACCCTCGTAATTATACCCAACGACAAGATAAGAACGGTCGTTGCAAAAAATACACCCATGGTTGAAGCTCTCCGCGTTGCGGACGAAATTCTCAAACAGGGCATAAAGGGCATTGCCGAACTCATCGTCAATCCCGCTCTCATCAACCTCGACTTCGCGGACGTAAAAACCGTGCTCAAAGATAAGGGCATAGCCCACCTCGGCGTCGGCGTTGCAAAGGGCGACAACAGAATTATCGAAGCGGTAAGGGTTGCGGTAAACTGCCCCCTGCTTGAAACTACAATCGAGGGCGCGCGCGGCGTGATATTGAACGTCGTCGGCGGCACCGACCTTACGTTTGACGAAGTTGCCGATGCGGCAGAACTTGTGCGCAGCGTAGTTGACGCTTCCGCGAATATCATCTTCGGCGCGCGTATCGACCCCAATGTGCAGGACGAAGTGGAAATTACCGTCATTGCAACGGGCTTCCCCGGTTTCGACAACAAGAAGGAAGAGGAACAGCAGAGGGCTTATACGAGCGGTCAGCTTTATACCCAGCAGAATTATTCTTCCCGCATGCCCATAAACAACGACCCTTATTCCAATCCCCGCCAGCAACCTCAGCAGCCGCTCTATCAGCAGCCGCTCAACCAGTCAGCATATCAGCAGCCCCAGCAGCCCGCCTACAATCAGGGCGCTTACCAGCAGCCTCAGCCTGCGGCTCAGCCCTATCAGTCTGCCGACGACGATACTATCGAGCGTCCTAGCGACAAGAGCGTGCCTAAGTTCGCAAGGCTTCTGAAAAACTTCGGAAGGCGCGGCGAATAAGCCTGATTAATTGAATTAATTTAAGTTCAAAAATTTACCCCGACGGCTGGCAGCCGTCGGGGTTTTTATTTGCTAAAAAATGTCGTTTTTCGTGCTAATATATCGCAAAAAGTAATAAAATGAAGTATGAACGACAATTTTATAACTTCACACGACAGCTTTTATATGCTCGGAATAGGCGGGGTAAGCATGAGCGCACTCGCGAAAATACTTCATTTTTCAGGCAAAAGAGTGGCGGGCAGCGATATCTGTCCTAACAGATATACACGCGAGCTCTCATCGATGGGAATAGAGGTGCATTCAGGACACCCCGAAGGCAAAATTCGCGGATACGGCGCATTGGTTTATACCGATGCGGTAAAACCCGACGATGTGCAGCTGCGCGAGGCGCTCGAACTCGGCATAACCCTCATTTCAAGGGGCAAACTGTTGGCGGAAGTCTCAAAAATGTACAAAAATGTCATTGCGGTAGCGGGTTGCCACGGAAAAACTACCTGCGCAAGCATGCTGAGCCATATATTTGACGCGGCGGGCAAAAATTTTACCTGCCACATAGGCGGTGCAGATAACGCTTTTTCCAACTGTAAAATAAGAGGAAACGATTACTTTATAACCGAGGCATGCGAATACAGAAAAAATTTTCTTTTGCTCAAACCTGATATCGCTGTAATATTAAACAGCGACGCTGATCATCTTGAATGTTATGGCGGCAAGGAAGATTTATTGGCGGCATATGCAGCCTTTATGTCATCGTCGCGCAAAAGTCTTTGCCTTTACGGCGACCCTTGCGGCAGGGGAACACTGACATTCGGCACAGACAGCAGCGCTTATTATTCGGCAGCAGGCATACGTTCGGACAGGGGGAGGTATTCTTTTGAACTGTGCGAGGGGGGAAGAGCAGCCTGTCGCATCAGTTTGAAAGTTTTTGGCAGACACAATATTCTTAATGCCCTCGCGGCGGCTGGAGCGGCGGGAATGGCGGGAATTCGTTCGGAAGATATAAAGCGCGGTCTTGAATTGTTCCGCGGCGTCGAACGCAGGTTCGAACTTATAGGAAAGTTCAACGGCGCGGAAGTCGTTGCCGACTACGCCCATCATCCCAACGAAATAGCCGCCGTATTAAAAACTGCGGCGGAGGTCTGCCGCGGCAGGGTGTTCGTCGTCTTTCAGCCTCATACTTACAGCCGCACAAAAAATCTTTTTGACGATTTTGTCCGCGTTCTGTCGCCAATAAACAATCTTTTGATATACAAAACATTCGCTGCGCGGGAATATTTCGACGCAGAAGGCAGTGCGCTCGCGCTTTCGCGCAAACTGAAAAATGCCCGTTACGCAGAGTGCGAACGGGACATAGAATATTTTTTAAAAGATACAGGAGAGGGCGATATGGCGCTCGTCCTCGGAGCAGGCGATATCTATGATATCGCAAAAAATGTAGTCAATCGTCAGAATTCAACGGGAATTCCGCGAACTTCGCAGGAATAAACGAGGTCGATAAACTGCCTTGCGCGCCTCGGGGATCTTCCGCCTTTGACCAGCGCCCACCTCTCAGCAAGAGAGCAAAGTTCGTCTCTGTCTGCTTTTATTTTCATGTCGTCGGCGAGCTGCCTGATAATCGAAAGGTACAGCGCTTTATCCGTCGTCGAGAACATTACAGTAAGACCGAACCTGTCGGAAAGGGAAAGTTGTTCTGCCTTGCTGTCGGAGGGATGAACAGCGTTTTCTCTTTCGGAGAAACTTTCCTTTATTATGTGTCTGAGGTTCGACGTCGCAACAATCATGACGTTGCCCGTTCCGCCCGAAACCGAACCTTCGAGCGCGGCTTTGAGCGAAGAAATTTTATCGTCGCTCTCGCCGAGGGACAAATCGTCTATAAACACTATGAATTTAAGCGGATTGTGCGCGACCGTTCTGCGTATTTCGGGAACGGAAAGCAAAGTTTCCTTGTTGAGTTCAATAATTCGCAGGCCTTCTTCGAAGTACTTGTTGAGCATGGCGTGCACCGTAGAGGATTTGCCCGTGCCGCGGTCGCCGCATAAAAGCATGTTTGAATAGGGCAGACCGTGAATGAAATTGACGATATTGTCGCCGATGACCTTCTTTTCGTATTCGTAATCTTTGAGGTCGGAAAGAGTAACGGTGGGGGTGTTGGCGATGGGCACAAGTTTTCCGTCGGCATAACTGAACGCCTTGTACTTTATAAATTGCCCGTAGCCGTGCCCTCTGTAAAATTTTTTGAGGTTTTCGGCCGAAATCTGCGCGTCGAATTGCCCGTCGAAAGGATAGGAAGGGCGACCGAGACAGAAATATCTGTCGTCGCTGTATTTTTTTGCCGCGCAGAAAATAGTCTGTAAATCTTCTGTGAAAGCATTCAAAAGATATTCGGAAGGCGCATCTCCCCTCGCGCAGGTTACGGAAAAAGCGTTTTCGTCCTGCAAAATAAGTTCGCACAACTTTGCGGTAAAATCATTCTCCGCGCCGTCTTTGAAAATCTGATAGTAAAAAAGACTTTTGTCGCCGCCTTCCGCCGTGTTGACGAACAGGCGGAAGAGCTGGTTTTTTTCAAGACCGCGCAAAACGGTGAGTTCTTTAAGACTGTTATTCATCAATATTCATCTCTTTGTCTGTGATTTGGACAATTATATAACAAAAAATACTTTTATGCAATTTTTTTGATTGATTTATTAATAATTTTTAATATCGCTTGACTAAAAAAATTATAAATTATATAATAATACGCGAACAGTTTTTTGGAGGAAATTTGCGATATGGCAAAAATTTATTATCAGTCAGATTGCGACTTGAACGCATTGAAGAATAAAACCGTAGCTGTAATAGGTTACGGCAGTCAGGGACATGCTCACGCACTCAACCTCAGAGACAGCGGCGTAAAGGTTATCATAGGCCTTCACGAGGGCGGCAAGTCCTGGCCCAAGGCTGAAGCCGCAGGTTTCAAGGTTTACACGGTTGCAGAAGCAACCAAACGCGCCGACATCGTTATGATATTAATCAACGACGAAAGACAGGCAAAAGTTTATAAGGAAAGCATCGAACCCAACCTCAAAGACGGCGCGGCTCTCGCTTTCGCACACGGCTTCAACATTCACTTCAAGCAGATTGTTCCCCCTGCAAATATCGACGTGTTCATGATTGCTCCCAAGGGTCCCGGTCATACAGTACGTTCCGAATATCAGGAAGGCAAGGGCGTTCCCTGCCTCGTTGCAATTGAACAGGATTACACGGGCAAGGCTCTCGATATAGCTCTCGGCTATGCGGCAGGAATTGGCGGCGCAAGAGCGGGCGTGCTTGAAACTACATTCAAGTGCGAAACCGAAACCGACCTTTTTGGCGAACAGGCAGTTCTCTGCGGCGGCGTTACCGCGCTCATGAAGGCAGGTTTCGAAACGCTCGTCGAAGCAGGTTACGACCCCAGAAACGCATATTTCGAGTGCATTCACGAAATGAAGCTCATAGTTGACCTTATCTACAAGGGCGGCTTCTCTATGATGAGATATTCCATTTCCGATACGGCGGAATTCGGCGATTACGAGACGGGCAAGCGCCTTATAACCGATGAAACCAAGAAGGAAATGAAGAAAATTCTTGAAGAAATTCAGGACGGCACTTTCGCTTCCAAATGGATTGCCGAAAACAATAACGGCAGGGCTCATTTCATTGCAAAGAGGAACCTCGAAGCATCTCACCAGCTCGAGGAAGTCGGCAAGGAAATCAGAGCTATGTACTCGTGGAATGACGAGGGCAGCATAATAAAAGCCGAAGAAGGAAAAACTAAACTCTAATATATAATGCGTAATTTTCTGCATTGAACAGGCGGCGCGCCCGAAAAACGGGCGCGCCGCTTTTTTCTTAAAAAATGGCAGGCTATAATTAAGCTAAATGAGCGTCTATTTTGTTGTATTTTCAAAGGGATAATGTTATAATGATATAAGCATAAATGCAATCAAATTGCGGAGAGTGTTTTTTGAAAAGAAAGAACGGAAACAATAAACAATCATATATTTTTACGAGAGAAACGCTCGGCATGACGATACTTTTGTTCTGTGCGCTCATGTTGCTCATGCTTCTGACGTACAACACGGTGTTTTCATCGTTCAGCGCGGCGATATGTGCTTTCATGTACGGAACTTTCGGCTACGGCAGTTACCTTGTAACCGCCGCGCTCGCCTATCTCGGTTTCTGGCTGGTTTTCGAAAAGAAACTGTCCATAAGACCGCGCACGATAGTCGTTTTCGGTACGACCATTTTTATGGTATTTTTGTTGTTCCATTCGGTTACCACGCGCGATTACCCGCTCGGAAATTTCGGCGAGTATCTTTCGTTATGCTATAAAAACGCCGAAAGGGGATACGCAGGTTACACATTCGGCGGCGTTATATCGGGACTTATCGTTTATCCCATTGCTCGCGGAACAACTTTTGCGGGCGCATACGTGATTTTTGCCATAATGTCCGCGCTCTGCGCATATCTTTGCGTGCTCGTCGTCAAAAACGACCTCGCAGTCCGCAGCCTTACCGAAAACAAGAGCAAGTCCGCAAGGAAAGTTGTGCCCGTAACCGAAAATTCATCCTCGTATTCCGCGCCCGACAAACTTTATTCGGTAAACGAAAATTATGAAATTATAAATAACCGCCGCACAGAGGCTGTCAACGTTCAGCCTGCACCCGCAGAAAAGGTCGAGCCGGCAAAAGAGATTTCGGACGAAGATAAATTTTCCGATAAAAATCTCGGCAGAAGGATACTTTTCGAAAACGGCGAATTCGCTGCGGAAAGTTACCGCAGAAATATGATTTTCAACGACGATTCATATTTCAATCATCCCGTACAGAACGACGACGATTATTTAAGCAGTTTTTCTTCGGGAAAACCCGCAAAATCACAGCCCGTGCAGAACAGCTATACGTCGGATTATTCCCGCGAAGTCGAAAATTCTTCGCACGGTTTTTCCACGCCTTCATATGTTTACGGCGATAAACCTGCCGACAGCCTCGATTTTTACGGCGCTTCGCAACAGCATACGGAGGAAGAGTACTTCCCCGTCCGCGATACATACGAACAGACGCCTGAAACGCCCCGCGACCGCGCAGAAGAAAATTTTGTTCAGCATACGGAGGAAGATACTTCGGCAGACGTCTTAAATTCGTCGGATGATCGCTTCGGCGAAGAAACTTTCAGTCGCGATGCGTTCAGCCGTACAGAGCCGACGCACGACGATTACAGGAGAAATTTATCGCAGGATACAGATTTTTCTTCGGATAGCGGAGCTATGCCTACGCGCACGCCTGAGCGCAACGAAGAAAACGACAGCCGCGATTACGATGCCTTTGCGCGCCGCACTTCGGAAGTCCGTTCGGAAGAAGTCGGACAGGACAGCCGCGCGGAAAGCAGACAGGACAATCCTTCAAACGACCTGCGCAGTCTTTTCAGTTCTTCCAACAATAATATTTCTTCGGATATTCAGCCCGACGCTTCCAGGCTGGGCTCCCGCCGCGGCGAGAGCAGGGCAAATCTCTTCGACGGAGATGACGACAGTTATCTCAACGACGACGTAGCCGACCTCGGCACGCGCGGACTGCGCTCTTCCGACGGTCCTTCGTCATTCGGCGGCAGGGATGAAAGAACTCCTTCCGTACCCGAGAGGAGGAGGGAGGAGCCGCCCGAACAGATAAATTCGGGCAGAACTGCGCCCGTTTCGAGGACGCCCGAACCTCAGCCCAAACCTGCTGAGCCCGAAAAGCCCAAGCACGTATGGAAAAAATATGTAAGACCGACGCTCGACCTTCTTGTCGATTATCCCGAAAACAACAACGCAAATCTCGGTGAAATCGAAGAAAATAAGGCGCTTATAACGGATACTCTGTCCAATTTCAGAATAGCTTCGCACATTGCCGACGTTACCGTCGGTCCTGCGATAACCCGTTACGACGTCATAATCGAGGACAAAACAAATATAAAGAGCGCGCTCAGATACCGAGAAGCTATCGCAATGGCGCTCATGAAAGAGAATGTTACGGCGTACCTCAATTATTCCAAAGGCGCAATATCGATAGAAGTTCCCAACAGCAAGCGCACGGTTGTCGGGCTTAAAACCATGCTTACGAGCAGTCAGTTTATAAACTGCAAGCCCAACACGCTGACGTTTGCGCTCGGCAAAAACGTCGAAGGCAAGCCTAATTGCCCCGACATAACAAAGATGCCTCACCTTCTCGTTGCAGGTACAACCGGTTCAGGTAAGAGTATCTGCCTCAGCGCGCTTATAATAAGCCTTCTTTATAAGTACGGACCAGACGAACTCAGATTTATTCTCGTTGACCCCAAGCAGTCGGAATTCATATCCTATGAGGGACTGCCTCATTTGATTATAAATGAAATCATTTCCGACGTGGATAAGGCGATAAAAGCGCTCAACTGGGCTATAAAGGAAATGGAGCGCAGATACACTCTGTTCAAGGAAATGACGCTTGCGGGTACTCTTGTTAAGAATATAAACGAATACAACCAGCACCTGCCCGAAGGCGAAGAAAAATTGCCTAAAATCGTCATTATTCTCGACGAGTTCGGCGATCTTATGCTTCAGGCCAAAAAGGATATCGAAAGCAGAATAATAAGACTCGTTCAGAAGTCGAGGGCGTGCGGCATTCATCTTATACTTGCTACGCAGCGCCCCTCTGTCGATTGCATTACGGGCCTTATAAAGTCAAACTTGCCCACGCGAATAGGTTTCAAAGTCAACTCGTTCGACGACTCGCGCACGATTTTCGATATCGGCGGCGCGGAAAAATTGCTCGGCGCGGGCGATATGTACTTCCGTTCGGCGGAAAATCCCGACCTCGCCCGCATACAGGGTTGCTTTATAGATTCGCCCGAAGTTCAGGCAGTTACCGAATTCGTAAAGAAAAATAACGAAACGTACTTCGACCAGAGCGTCAGCGACTTCATCAATAAAGTCGAAGAAGAGGAAAACGACGCGCCCGGCGATGACGGCGTTTCCGAAAGCGACGTGAAGATAGACGACAAGTTCATTCAGGCGCTTAAATTCTGCGTCGTCAGCAACCAGGCTTCCGTTTCAATGCTTCAAAGGCGCTTCCCCATAGGCTACGTCAAAGCGTGCAAGATAATCGACTGGATGGAAAATATGAATTATATCACCCAGTCGGAAGGCTCTAAACCGAGAAAGGTTCTCCTTTCGCTTGACGAATTTACGCGCATTTACGGTGATGTTGATGACTGATTTATACTCAAAGAAATACGGAGTCATATCGCTCGGTTGCGATAAAAACAGAGTTGACGCAGAAAAACTGCTTGCTATAATAAAATCCCGCGGTTGCACAATATGCGACGACCTCGCTCAGGCTAACGTAGTTGTCGTAAATACTTGCGCGTTCCTCAATTCCGCGAGGAAAGAGGCAATAGAAACCGTGCTCGAATGTGCGCAGTATAAAGAGGGCAACCTTGAAAAGATAGTCGTTACCGGTTGCCTCCCGCAGAAATTTATAGGCGAAACGTTCGGCGCGCTCACAGAAGCGGACGTTTTTCTCGGCGTGAACGATTACGACAAATTTTTTGAAGCGCTCGAAAAATCTTATTCTTACGGAAGGGTCAATTTTGTGGGCAGCGGCGACATTTCGACGCGCACCCAAAGAGTGATAACTACGCCCTGCCATTATGCCTATTTAAAAATAGCCGACGGCTGCGACAACCGCTGTACATACTGCCTCATTCCCAAAATACGCGGCTCATATGTCAGCTACCCCATGGAACAGCTTTTGAAGGAAGCTGAAGAACTCGGCGACGTCGCCGAGCTTATTCTGGTAGCGCAGGATGTGACTAGGTACGGCATCGACCTTTACGGCAAAAAATTTCTTGTAACTTTTTTAAAAAAGTTGACAACACTTGACAACATTAATAGTGTAAGATTATTGTACTGCTATCCCGAAGCGATAGATGACGAGCTGATTGCAGAAATACGCGACAATCCTAAGATTATCAAGTATATCGACATTCCTTTCCAGCACAGCGAAGACAGATTGCTCAAAATGATGAACCGCCGCGGTTCCCGCGCGCAGTACCTTGAACTTATATCCCGCCTGAAACGCGAGGTTGAAGGCATAGCGATACGCTCTACGTTCATAGCAGGTTTTCCTACGGAGACGGAAGAGGACGTTGCGGGATTGTGCGCATTTTTGAAGCAAGCAAAGCTGACCAACTGCGGTTTCTTTGCATATTCGCGTGAGCCCGATACGCCTGCTTACAAAATCAAAGGTCAGATTGCTTACGCAGAAAAGAACAGGCGCGTAAAGAGGCTTTATGCCGTTCAGAGGCAGATTTCGCACGATTATCTTAACGGTTTTTCAGGTAAAAAGATTAAGGTGCTGTGCGACGGAATAGATTACGACAGAGGTTGTTTTGTCGGAAGGGCATATTTTCAGGCTCCCGATATAGACGGCAAAGTTTATTTTCACAGTGCCGAAGCGGCGCAGGGGAGTTATTACGAAGTAACCATTGAGCGTTGCGACGACTACGACATGTACGGAAAAACGGAGGACTATTCAGAATGAGCGAAAAAGACGTAAACAACGGCGAAGAGCGCGGAAAATTTTATAAATTTGCCGCAGGTTCGGGCGTTATGAATTTACCCAATAAACTTACGATTGCGCGCATGGTGATGATACCGCTGTTTGTGCTCTTTTTCTATCTGCAATTTACGGGACACTATTTTGTTGCTCTCGCCGTGTTCGCGATAGCGAGCTTTACCGACCTTCTCGACGGTAAAATTGCAAGAAAATACAATCTTGTTACCAATCTTGGCAAGTTTCTCGACCCCATAGCCGATAAAGTGCTGGTATCTTCGGCGCTTATCGTTCTACTCACAGTTAACGGCTTTTTCACCAGATATCTCGGCGACTGGGCGATTATCGCGGGCGGATGCTGCGTTGCCGTGATTTTTGCACGTGAGCTCATTGTCAGCGGTTTTCGCATGGTTGCGGCGGACGCAGGCGTGGTAATCGCTGCGGACAAGGTGGGTAAATACAAGACCGTTGCGCAGGACCTTACGGTAATAGTTCTGCTTGTTTACGGCGGTTTTTCAGAATTTTTCTATGACAGCATGGCGGTTGAAGTGCTCAACTATGTCGGGCTCGGATTGCTCGCTGTTGCGGCGGTTCTGACCATCGTTTCAGGAATAAATTATATTGTCAAAAATATTGCGGTACTCAAAGCGTAATGAATAATTGTCTGGTTATCATCAGAAACAAAAAACTCAATATCGACTACGAGCGTTTAGATAAAATTTTGCGCGTTTTTTCGGCGGGTTGTTTTTACTTCGACAAAATTGCTTTTGTGGGCTTTGACAGCGCAAAAGGCATAAGCGATCAGCTTCAGGAATGTCGCAACATGTTCGAAAATTCTGTTGTGCTGTGCGAAAGCAGACAGCGCGAACTTATTTCCGGATATCTTCAGAAGCTGTACGGTGCGGCATTTGACGGCAGATTTTATATAAATTGCGGGCAGGCGACGGTCTGCCTCGGCGCGGATAACGAAGACGGCGCGGCGTTTGCAGAAAAATGCATTCGCCTGATGAATGAAAAGTACTCGGTAAGTTACGATAAGTTTTATGTAAATACCGTCTGCGCTCCCGCAGAACTGATAAACAGCGCGCTTGAAAAGGCGCACAAAGAGGGCGGAGACACGGCTTTCAGCGTGTACGACGAATACGGCGATCAGACGATAGTAATTTCTTATTCGAGCAATACGCCAAAAATGGTTGCGGACGCCGTGCAGAGAATAATAGTTGGTGAGCTGTCGCCCTATGTTTACGCGGTGGAAAATACCTCATTGGAGGAGCGGCTTTACGACCTTCTCAAACTCAGAAGAATGAAAATAAGCGTCGCAGAGTCGTTTACTGGCGGCGGAATAGCTTCTAGGCTGGTTTCCGTGCCGGGAATTTCAGAAGTTTATTTTGAGGGGCTAAACACGTACGCCAACAAATCCAAACAGCAAAGGCTGGGCGTGGAGGAGCTCACTTTAAAACAGGCTGGCGCTGTATCCGAACAGACGGCATGCGAAATGGCTTCGGGTCTGATTGCGACGGGAAACTGCGATATAGCTATAGCCACTACGGGCATAGCCGGTCCCAAATCGGACAACACCTTGAAACCCGTCGGGCTAAATTATATAGCCGTGGCGCTCAGGGACGACATAAAAGTTTATAAATTCAATCTCGCAGGCGACAGAAAAACTATAACGAAAACCGCGATAAACAACGCGCTTTTCCTCGCATACAAAACTTTAAAATAAATCAGGAGTATATATATGAACGAAGAAAAACAGAAGGCGCTGAACTCAACCATTGCAATGATTGAAAAGCAGTTCGGCAAGGGCGCAATAATGAAGCTCGGCGACGTCAACGTCAATACCGAAATCGACGTTATCCCTACGGGATGTCTTTCGCTCGACCTCGCGCTCGGCGTAGGCGGCGTGCCCCGCGGCAGAATTATGGAAATTTTCGGACCCGAATCGTCAGGTAAGACGACGGTCGCGCTTCACATCATAGCAGAAACTCAGAAGCTAGGCGGCGTAGCAGCGTTTATCGACGCAGAACACGCGCTCGATGCTGCTTATGCAAAGGCGCTCGGCGTAAATACTGACGAGCTTTACGTTTCCCAGCCCGACACTGGCGAACAGGCGCTCGACATCTGCGAATCTCTCGTTCGTTCGAGCGCTGTGGACGTAATTATAATAGACTCGGTTGCCGCGCTCACGCCCAAGGCAGAAATCGAAGGCGACATGGGCGACGCGCACGTCGGCGCGCTCCCCAGACTTATGTCGCAGGCATTAAGAAAACTGACGGCTATAACCAACCGTTCTAAAACGTGCGTCATATTTATAAACCAGCTCCGCGAAAAAGTGGGCATTATGTTCGGCAATCCAGAAACTACCCCCGGCGGCAAAGCGCTTAAATACTTCGCTACCATACGCCTTGATATAAGAAAGGCCGACGCGCTCAAAAATGACGGCGAAATTATAGGTAACCGCGCTAAATGCAAAGTGGTAAAGAATAAGGTTGCGCCTCCTTTCAAGGTTGCGGAATTCGACATAATTTACGGACACGGAATATCGCAGGAGGGTTGCCTTATCGACCTCGGCGTCGAATACGGCATACTTTCCAAGAGCGGCGCATGGTTCAGTTACAACGAAAACAAGATTGCAAACGGCAGGGAGAAGATGAGAGATTACCTCATTGCAAACCCCGAATTCAAGGCAGAACTTGAAGCTAAAATACGACAGGCGCATAAGGATGCGATTGCCAGAAAAGACAGAGATTAATGGTACACGGATTTATAAAAGTATGCGCGGCGACGCCTGAAATCAGGGTCGCCGACGTCAGCTTTAACTGCGACAATATAATAAAAACCATAAAAAAGTGTGAAGAAGAGGGCTGCCAGCTTATAGTCTTTCCCGAACTCTGTCTTTGCGGTTATACCTGCGGAGATCTGTTCAATCAGAGGCGTCTTCTCGACGGCGTCGAAGAGGGTATAGAGCGTATAAAGCAGGCGACGGCAAACAGCCGCGCTCTCGTCTTTGTCGGCGCTCCCGTTTCCGTCGGAGGAAGACTTTATAACTGTGCCGTCGCTTTGAGCAACGGAAAAATTTTGGGCGTCGTTCCCAAAACTTTTCTTCCTTCTTACGGCGAATTCTACGAGCGCAGACATTTCACTCCCGCAGAGGAACATAACGGCACGGCGGTTTTGTGCGGCGAACAGGTTGATTTCGGCAAGAAACTTATTTTCAGGGCTGAAAATTGCCCCGATTTTACGGTTTCGGCAGAAATCTGCGAAGATTTATGGGTGCCCGACAGTCCTTCCATATACCACGCAAAGGCGGGAGCTAATATAATTGTCAATCTTTCGTGCAGCGACGAAACGATAGGCAAAGCGGAATACAGGCGCGCCCTTGTCCGCATGCAGTCGGCAAAACTTATATGCGGATATGTCTATTGCGACGCAGGCGACGGCGAAAGCACAACTGACATGGCGTTTGCGGGGCATAATCTCATCTGCGAAAACGGCGAACTGCTTTCGCAGACAGAACTGTTCGAAAATGGTTGCGTGTGCGCCGAAATCGACGTAGATAAGCTCGCCAATGAGCGCAGAAGAACGGCTAACACATTCTTTACCGCGGGAGATACGCAGGGATACAAAATAATAAACTTCACGACGAACAACGGCGGGGAGGACTTAAAGCGCATTTTCCCAAAGACGCCGTTCGTTCCCGTAAATAACGAAAAACTGCGCGAGCGGACGGAACTTATTCTTTCTATACAGACGGCAGGTCTGAAAAAGCGCCTTCTGCATACCCATTCAAAGACGGCGGTCATAGGCATTTCGGGCGGACTGGACTCCGCGCTCGCTCTTTTGGTAACGGCTCGTGCCTTTAATAAAATAGGCAAAGATCCCGCCGACATAATCGCCGTAACTATGCCGGGTTTCGGCACGACGGGCAAGACGTATAACAATTCGTTAAAGCTGATAAAATGCATTGGTGCGACCGCGCGCACGGTCAACATAAAGGAGGCTGTTCTGCGCCATTTCGAGGACATAGGGCACGACCCGTCCGTCCTCGACGTAACGTATGAAAACGCTCAGGCAAGAATGCGCACTCTCGTCCTGATGGACCTCGCCAACAAGACGGGCGGAATGGTTATAGGCACGGGAGATTTAAGCGAACTTGCGCTCGGCTGGGCGACTTATAACGGCGACCATATGTCGATGTACGGAGTAAACTGCTCCGTCCCCAAAACGCTTGTAAAACATCTCGTCGGTTACGAGGCGGAAAGACTGGGCGGTGAAGCCGAAAAGGTTTTAAAGGATATAATAAATACCGAAATCAGTCCCGAATTGCTTCCGCCCGACGCGAGCGGAAATATCTCGCAGAAGACGGAGGATCTTGTAGGACCTTATATTCTGCATGATTTCTTTCTTTATTATATAATTCGTTGGGGATTTACGCCCGAAAAGGTGCGTTTCCTCGCGCATAAATCGTTTTCTGACGTTTACAGCGCGGATTTTATAGATAAATGGCTTAAAAATTTTTACAAAAGATTTTTTGCCCAGCAGTTCAAACGCTCCTGCGTGCCCGACGGCGTAAAAGTGGGTTCTGTCTCGCTTTCTCCGCGCGGAGACTGGCGCATGCCGTCCGATGCGGTCAACTCATTGTGGATAGAAAAATTATAAAATTTAACAAAGGCGCGGACTTAACGTCAGCGCCTTTACTCTTATAAAAATATACCTGCTGAACGTATGTATTTTTGTAAATAAATTGACTTTTCTGGCATTGTGGTTTATAATTAATATTGATATAGAATTATCTTCTTTTGAGATTTAGTATATATTTAAAAACTACACAGGAGGCTTTAATGCATTATTTAAATTTAAGCACCCTGTTTCTTGCGTCGATGGACAGCGGACTTGCAATCGGGCTTATAATCGGTTGTGCGGTAGTGTTCGCCGTAGTCGGCGGCTTTGTCGGCAGGCTTATCTATAAAAAGATAACCGATAAAAAATTAGGAGAAGTTGAAGCCCGCACCAGAAAGATGGTGGAGGACGCTACCTCCGAATGCAAAGCCCTTAAAAAAGAGGCTATACTTGAAGCTAAGGAACAGGAATTAAAATTACGCAACGACCTCGAAAGAGAGTCGCGCGAAAAGAAAACCGAACTCAACAAACAGGAACAGAGGCTCCTTCAGAAGGAAGATACGCTCGACAAACGCGAAGACGCTCTGCTTAAAAAGACGGAAGAACTTGAAAAGCAGAAACGCGATTTGCAGAGCAAGGAGCAGGAAGTCAAACGCACTCAGGAAAAGGTCAATCATCAGCACGACCTTATGGTTCAGGAGCTTGAAAAAGTCGCTCAACTCACCAAAGAAGAGGCTAAAAAGCTCCTTACGGAAGAAATCCTCGATGAAACGCGCAGAGATGTAGCCATTCAGGTGCGCAATATCGAGCAGACTGCAAAGGATGAAGCCACAGTCGAGGCAAAAAAGATTATTTCCCTAGCCATTCAGCGTTGCGCAAGCGACCACGCTTCGGAAATAACCGTTTCCGTCGTGCCCCTTCCCAACGACGACATGAAGGCCCGCATAATAGGCCGCGAGGGCAGAAATATCCGCGCACTCGAAAATGCTACGGGAATTGAACTAATAGTTGACGATACGCCCGAAGTGGTAATCGTTTCAGGTTTTGACCCCGTAAGAAGAGAAATTGCAAGACTTACTCTCGAAAGACTTATAACCGACGGAAGAATTCATCCCGCAAGGATAGAAGAGACGGTTGAAAAGGTTAAGAAAGAACTTGACCAGGAAATAAAAGCGGCGGGAGAGAACGCAATGTTCGAAGTCGGAATTTTCGGACTTCACCCCGAACTTATAAAACTTATAGGCAGATTAAAATACAGAACAAGTTACGGTCAGAACGTTTACAGGCACTCGATAGAAGTTGCCCAGCTTGCAGGTCTTATGGCATCCGAACTCGGACTTGACGTAAACCTTGCAAAGCGCGCGGGACTTCTTCACGATATAGGCAAAGCTGTTGACCACGAGCAGGAAGGCACTCACGTTCAGCTCGGTGCGGACCTCGCTAAAAAGTATAAAGAAAACGCAAACGTCGTCAACGCCATTGCAGCGCACCACGGCGATTGTGAGCCCAAAACCATAGAAGCTGTACTCGTTGCCGCGGCAGACGCTATTTCGGGCGCAAGACCCGGCGCAAGGCGCGAGACGGGCACTAACTATGTAAAACGCCTCGAAAAGCTCGAAGCAATCGCTTCCAGCTTCAACGGAGTTGACAAGAGCTATGCAATTCAGGCGGGCAGAGAAATCCGCGTCATGGTCAAGCCAGAACAGATCGACGACGCGCAGGCTATGTTCCTTGCAAAGGATATTGCAAAGAAGATCGAAGCTGAACTTGAATATCCCGGTCAGATAAAAGTCAACGTAATACGCGAATCGCGTTGCGTTGAGTATGCAAAATAAATAATAAAACTTTCGTCCCCGCAGTTTTTTGCGGGGACGTTTTTTTGCTTAAAAATTCAGCAGTCATATAAGCGCTGTATAAATTTTATCGTCATTGAAATAATTTTCATATTAAAATCAAGCCATTGCCGACATTCAGCCTGTAAATTCAAAGTTTAAAAGTGCTTAAAAGGCAAAGTAATTTGCTATTGCCAGTTTTGATATTGACAGATTTTAAACCTTTAAAGTTCGGTTTTAGCAACGTAAAATAATCATAATTTAAAATTTTATAAATAAATGTAGGAATTTGGTAAGATAATATAAAAACGTAAAAAAACTTAAACAGCCGCCCTTTCGGGCGGCTGTAAATTTTATTTACGTTTGCTGAATATGTAGAAGAGGAAGGCAAAGAAAGTCAGGTTCAAGGCAATTATTGCGGGAAAACCGACTTTTGCCATAATATCGCTCACGGACTGCATATTTACGTTGAGCAGGAAGCCCGTAAGGCAAATAATCAGAACGGCGATTATTGTAAGAATAATGCAGACTGAAATATAATTATGCGAAGTTGGACGTGCGCTGCCTTTGCCGTAACCGTAAAGGAACATAGCTCCGAATATTATTAGCTGCGCGAGCGCGATAATAAGTATAACAAAGGGGTAAATGACGGGAACGTTCATTTCCTGCCTGTATAAAAGGCATACGACAAATTCCGCGAGCATGAGTATGCAGATTATCACGGAACTTAAAAACAAAGCTCCGCCTTTGTTGTATGTTGTATTCGTTGCGCCCGTGGTCCTGCTTCCCGAATGAGAAGTATAAACTTTAAGTCCGTCAGCCTTGGCTTTTTCTGCCGCTGCGTCAGACTGATAGGAGGACTGGTAGTAATTAGCCTGTCTGGGCGGCTCTTCATACTGGCGCTGTCTCTGCCTCGAAGCTCCGCTGTCGCGCTTTATAGCCTTGTTGAAAATGTTGTTGACAAGTTTTTTATAATCGCGCTCTGTTTCGGGCTTTAAGTTATAAATAAGTTTTTCGGTGTCAATCTCTTCGGAATTCGGAACAATTTCTTCGGGTTTTTCCTTCGGTTCCTGAACGGATGAGATAAGTTTTAAAAAGTTTTCGTGAGTGGTGCGTTTTTCTTCCTCGCTGCGAGTGTCGCGGAAGTTAAACCTGTCGTTTTCCGCAGGCTTTTCCTCTGGTTTCTGATCTGAAGGAGGTTGTTGCGCAACAAAGATATCCTGAACTGTCTGACCCGAATATTCCGACTGAACGGCGGCGTTTTCTATCTGCTGTTCGTATTTCTGCGCACCGTACTGCGAAGTAAGCGCATTTTCATCTTTTGGAATATCCTGGTCGCTTTTATGTCCTGACTGTTCGTCGCCTTCAAAATCTTTTTCCCCCGTTCTCACGCGGGTAACAGATTGTTTTAATATTTTGAAATCGACGGGAGTGGGGGCAGGTTGAGAAAAATCGAAAGAGCGGTCGGAAATAAGACTGTCTATGACCGTCCTAGAATATTCCCACTCAGACTGGTTCTTTTCGGAAAACTCGCGCCCGAGTTCTGTTAGGGTAAAATACTTTCTCCTGCCGCCGAGCGTTACGTCGTCTGTTTTCCAGTATGCTTTTATGTAGCCCTGATTTTCAAGTCTTTTAAGCGCGCTGTAAAGGGTAGGCTGTTTCAGTGTGTACTGACCGTGAGATTTTTCCTCTATTTCGTTTATTATTTCGTAGCCGTATTTGTCGCGCTCGTCGAGGGTACGCAAAATGATTGTGTTGATGTGCCCCCTTATAAGGTCGGCGCTTATCGTGCTCTTTGAAGCGTCGGAAGTTTCATCGTGCGCCTGCACGTTTTCTTCGTCGTGTTTGTCTTCGTTTTCGCCGTCGAAAACCTCGTCTTCATTCATCGCGTAAAACCCTCCGTAAATTTGTATAAATTATACCATAAACAATATATTATGTCAATATTTTGGCAGTTAAAAAGTACTATGTCACACATAATCGCGTTAAAAATGCGCAAAACGATTTACTTAAAGCCCAAAAAGTGATAATATTGAATGACATTACAAGGAAGGTGTCATTTATGTATCTTCATTCTAAAAAATATTCTTTGCGATACAGCGACGTGGATTTCAACGATTTGGTTCGCCCCTCGGCGTTGCTTGCCGTTATGCAGGAATCTGCCTGCCTTTCCGCCGACGAGCTCGGTTTCGGTTATAAAAATCTCAGTCCGAGAAATATCGGTTTCATTCTTTCAAACTGGTATGTTGAGCTCTATCGTCCTATAAGGCTTAATGAGGAAATCACCGTAAATACCTGGCCCGTCAAGCCCAAACATCTCATAGTCATGCGCGATTTCGAGCTGTTTGTCGGGGATGAAAAAGTGGGCGTGGGTTCATCGAGATGGTGCCTTGTCAATCTTACAGATTTTTCGCTTCTGCCTTCATCTGCGGTTTTCGATAATGTAAATACGGAATACAACGATTTCCGCTCGACGCAGTTTTCGTCATGGAAAATTCCCCGCGCAGACGCGGAAAACGCCGATTACGTTAAGTTTATTTCGTATTCCGACTACGACCATTACAATCATGCAAACAACACGAAGTATGCAGATTTTCTCATGGATGCTTTCTCTGTTGACGAACTTAAAGACAAGTGGGTTTCGTCTTTCCGCATTTCGTATATAAAGCAGTGTAAATACGGCGAAAAACTTGAGCTTTACAAGAGCATGCTAGAGGACGGCAGCTGGGTTGTCGAAGGCAGAGTGGGCGATGAGTTGAGGGTACAGTTCAATGTCGTCTTCTCAAACGTTTGAATATAAGGTCATTCGCTCTTCGCGGCGGCGTTCGATGAGTATTTTCATAGGCGACGACAACAGTGTAACCGTCCGTTGTCCGATGTTCGTCGGCAAAAAAGAAATTGAAAATTTTGTGCAGTCAAAGAGCGGCTGGATAACTTCTCATCTCGCCCGCAACGCCTCGCGCAAAGAAAAATTTGCCGAGGTGGTCGGGCTGAAAAAGATATTCGTTGGCGGGCAAGCCGTCGATCTTGTATTTTGTGCCCAAAACAAAGTAACCGATGACGCCGTCTATATCAGGGACGAGCAGTCGGTCAGGAAACTTTTTATCCGCTCTTTCGGAGAAAAATTTTTTGCTCTGTTCGACCGTCTTTCGTCCGATTGTTCTTTAAAAGCTCAAAGCGTCGGCTTTAGAGCTTATAAAGGAAGATGGGGGTGCTGCGACGGGAAAAATAATATACGTTTCAACTATAAAATTCTTATGCTTCCCGAAAGGTTGCAGGAATATATAATAGTTCACGAGCTCTGCCATACGATCGTGCACAACCATTCTGCGCGCTTCAAGGCGCTTCTTTTAAAATGCCTTCCGGATTTCCGTTTGAGGGAAGCCGAGCTAAAAGAGTGTTCCTTCCTCGCCCGCATGTACTGAGCGAATGCATATTTATTCGTTTAATCTTGTATATTTGAATATTTATAAGTTTTTAAGTAAATTGTTGTAAATTTATTCATTATATTAATAAAATTTTAAATATTTATGCGGTTATTTCGCTTGACTTAAACATTATATATATTGTATAATTGCTTAGGTTTTTAGCAAAAGCCTAAAATACACAAAAATTTAACGGAAAAAGATTATGGAAAAGAAAATCAAAAAAGTTGTTCTGGCATATTCCGGCGGTCTCGATACGTCGATAATTATCCCCTGGCTCAAGGAAAACTACGATAACTGTGAAGTTATCGCGGTATCCGGCGACGTAGGTCAGACTACGGAACTCGACGGGCTTGAGGAGAAGGCTCTCAAAACGGGCGCTGCCAAACTTTATATCGAGGATCTCAAAAAGGAATTCATTGAAGATTACATTTACCCTACAATGAAGGCTGGCGCCGTTTATGAAAACAAATATCTTCTCGGTACGTCCTTCGCTCGCCCTATAATAGCAAAGAGAATAGTTGAAATTGCTAAAAAGGAAGGGGCTGACGCAATCTGCCACGGCTGCACGGGCAAGGGTAACGACCAGGTAAGATTTGAACTTGCCATAAAGGCTTTTGCGCCCGAAATGACGATTATCGCTCCCTGGCGTATATGGAACATAAAGAGCAGGGACGAAGAGATAGATTACGCCGAAGCGCATAATATTCCCCTCAAGATAAGCAGGGAGACAAATTATTCCAAGGATAAAAACCTTTGGCATCTTTCTCACGAGGGACTTGACCTCGAAGATCCCGCAAACGAGCCCGATTACGACAAGATATGCGAATTAGGCGTATCGCCCTGGAAGGCTCCCAATAAATCGACTTATGTAACCATACATTTCGAAAAAGGTATTCCCACCGCAATCGACGGCAAGAAGATGAGCGCGGTAAAACTTATCGAAAAGCTCAATAAAATTGGCGGCAAGAACGGTGTAGGACTTGTCGATATGGTCGAAAACAGGCTCGTCGGCATGAAGTCGAGGGGCGTTTATGAAACTCCCGGCGGCACAATTCTTTACGCCGCGCATGAAATTCTCGAATCTATCTGCCTCGACAAGGAAACGCAGCACTTCAAGCAGCATATCGGCATCAAGTACGGCGAACTTGTATATAATGGACTTTGGTTCACGCCCCTTCGCGAAGCTCTCGATGCATTTGTCAACAAGACGCAGGAGTGCGTAACGGGCGACGTCAAGCTCCGCATTTATAAGGGCAATGTGATGAACGCAGGCGTAACTTCGCCCAATTCGCTTTATAGCGAAGATATTGCAACGTTCGGCGAGGACGATTGCTATAACCAGATGGATTCTCAGGGCTTCATAAACCTCTTCGGTCTTCCCGTAAAGGTTAAAGCTCTTCTCGACCAAAAGAAAATAAAGTAAATGTACAGCGTATTCATAGACGGCAAAGAAGGCACGACGGGTCTTCAGATTTATGACAGGCTTGCAAAGCGCGACGATATAAAACTTATAACTCTTCCCGAAGAATTCCGAAAAGATACGGAAGCGAGAAGAGAATGTCTAAATAAGGCGGATATAAGTTTTCTTTGCTTGCCCGATGCGGCGGCAAAAGAGGCGGTGGGTTTGGTAACTTCGCCCCGCGCAAGAATTATCGATGCGTCAACCGCTCACAGAACGCATCCCGACTGGGTTTACGGTCTGCCTGAAATTTCCTCCGAAAGGCGTGAACTTATTAAAAAGGCAAACAGGGTCGCCAATCCCGGGTGCTATGCGACTGGTTTCATAACCTTGGTTGCGCCTTTGGTGAAGGGCGGGCTTGTGGCGGCAGACTATCCTTTCGATTGTCATGCGCTCAGCGGATATTCAGGTGCAGGCAAAAAAGGTATTGCGCAGTATGAAGACGAGCAGAGGGATATTTCTCTATCCTCGCCAAGACATTACGCGCTCGGTCTGAGGCATAAGCATTTGCCCGAAATGATAAATGAGTGCGGGCTTGAATTTGCTCCCGCATTTGCGCCGATAATCTGCGACTTTTATTGCGGTATGTGCGTGAGTGTGCCTGTTCATACCCGTCTCATGACTAAAAAATGCACCTTAAACGATGTCAGAAAGTACTTTACAGAGTACTATGCGTCGCAGAATTTCATAAAAATAGTTGAACAAAACGAAATTCCTGCCTATCTTGCGTCAAATAAACTTGCAGGAAGCAATATGCTGGAAATTTATGTCTGCGGCAACGATGAGGAGATTTTGCTTTGCAGCGTGTTCGATAATCTCGGCAAAGGCGCTTCAGGCGCCGCCGTGCAGAATATGAATATAATGCTCGGGCTCGACGAGAGAACTTCGCTCATTTAAAGTTTTGCATTTTAAAAGCTGCTTTCCACGAAGGAAAAAGCCTGGAACATAAGAAGCGGAAATCAAAGGTGTAAATTCTTTAACAATAGGCAGAAACGTTACAGGAAATTTCTCAATTTATTCAGTTTATTGAATTTATAAAAATATTTCATTAAAATATTTCATTATAATTGATTATTCCCTGTTCAAATGGCATGAGGCTTTAATGCTGAATAAATAGTAAAATTATCACTTATCGTTCGTTTTTGCGATTTGACTTACTGCCGTAAAAAAGTTTAATTTTGTTGTGATAAAAATATTTATTGTATATACGAGTGAGCTATAATGAAAATTAAGAGTATAAAGGGCGGCGTTTGCGCTCCGCTAGGATTTAAAGCAAACGGAGTGCATTGCGGCATCCGCAAAAATAAAGTCAAAAAGGACTTTGCACTCATTGTCAGCGAGGTCAGGGCTGCGGCTGCGGGCGTTTACACAAGCAATCTTGTTAAGGGCGCTCCCGTTATTGTTACCAAAAAGAACTTGACCGACGGGCACGCGCAGGCTATAATATGTAATAGCGGTAACGCTAACACCTGCAACGCAAACGGTATCGAGATCGCCGAAGGTATGTGCATTCTCGTCGAAAGCGTCAGCGGAATTCCCGCAAGCGACGTAATTGTTGCATCCACGGGCGTTATCGGTCAGAAACTCAGCCTCGACCCCATGAAGGAGCACATGGCTGAACTTTACGAAGGGCTCGGAAATAAGAGCAGCTATGCTGCCGAAGCGATTATGACAACCGATACGGTCGAAAAGCAGGTTGCCGTCGAATTTATCCTTGACGGCAAAAAATGCCGCATAGGTGCCATTGCAAAGGGTGTTGGCATGGTTTGCCCCAATATGGCAACCAACCTCATTTTCCTCACGTCGGACGTAGCGATTACGCCCGAAATGTTGCAGAAAGCGCTCTCCGAGGACGTAAAAAGTTCCTTCAACATGGTTTCCGTTGACGGCGACCAGTCAACCAATGATACGTGCTGCATTCTTGCAAACGGTCTTGCGGGAAACGACCTTATCGATAAAAAGGGACTTTCTTACAGCAGGTTTGCAAAAGCGCTCAATTACTGCACGGTTACCCTTTCCAAAATGCTGGCAAAAGACGGAGAGGGCGCGACTAAACTTATAGAATGCAACGTATTCGGCGCGAAAAATCTTAAAACTGCGCGCACGGTTGCAAAATCGGTCATTAAATCATCGCTTTTCAAAGCTGCAATGTTCGGCGCCGACGCCAACTGGGGCAGGGTGCTCTGTGCGATAGGTTATTCGGGCGCCGACGTCGATGTAAATAAAATCGACGTTACATTCGGTTCGTCGGCAGGCAAAATTAAGGTCTGCGAAAACGGTTACGGTCTCGATTTTTCCGAAGAATTTGCAAAAAAGGTTCTTTCCGAGGACGAAATCAGCGTAGATATAGATCTTAAGTCGGGCAATTTCAAGGCTTCCGCATGGGGTTGCGACTTAACTTACGATTACGTTAAAATAAACGGCGATTACAGGACTTGACATGAACAAACAGGAACAGGCTGAATTTTTAATTGAGGCGATGCCTTACATTAAAAAGTATTTCAATAAGATTTTGGTCGTAAAGTACGGCGGAAACGCGATGATTGACGAAAAATTAAAATCGTCTGTCATGCGCGATTTGGTCGTTCTCAATCTTTTAGGAATAAAAGTCGTTCTCGTTCACGGCGGCGGTCCCGAAATTTCCCAGACCATAAAACAGATGGGCAAGGAGACGCGTTTTGTCAACGGACTTCGCCACACCGACGCAGAAACAGCCGAAATCGTCCGCATGGTTCTCGCTGGTAAGGTGAACAAGTCGCTCACCGACCTCATTTGCCGTCACGGCGGAAAAGCCGTAGGCATCTGCGGACAGGACGGACACCTTATAAAGTGCGAAAAGCAGGACGAAAGTCTCGGCTTCGTCGGAAAAATAACATCGATAAATACTGAAATAATAACCGACCTCCTCGGGCTCGGTTATGTTCCCGTTATTTCTACCGTCGGTTATGACGACGAAGGAAATATATACAACGTCAACGCCGATACGGCCGCCGCTTCCATAGCAGGCGCTCTCAAGGCGGAAAGTTTAATTCTCATGACGGACATAAGGGGACTTCTCGAAAATAAAGACGACCCCGAAAGCCTCATTAAAAAAGTTTACGTTTCCGATATTCCCGCGCTCGTCAAGCAGGGTATAATATCGGGGGGAATGATCCCCAAGATAGAATGTTGTAAAGATGCAATCCGCCGCGGTGTAAAAAAAGTGTTCATTACCGACGGACGGGTTTCTCATTCCATTTTAATAGAAATATTGTCCGACGAAGGCAGCGGAACAATGTTTATATAACCGACTGATTTATTTTTTTAAATCAGTCTTTATTTTAATAAGGTGCAGCAAATGGACAAAAAAAGTATAATAAACGACGACAAAGAGTATATTGCAAGCACTTACGCGCGCTTTGACGTGGCGTTCGAGCGCGGCGAGGGCAGCAGGCTCTACGACTTCGACGGCAAGGAATACATAGACTGTGCGACGGGTATCGGTGTAAACATCTTCGGCATCTGCGACGAAGTCTGGAAGAATGCCGTTGTAAATCAGATCAACCTTATACAGCATACGTCAAACCTGTATTATTCCGAGCCGCAGGCGCGCCTTGCAAAACTTCTCTGCGAAAAGACGGGTGCAAGCAAGGTGTTTTTCGGCAACAGCGGCGCAGAAGCCAACGAATGTGCGATAAAAACTGCCAGAAAGTACGGAAACACGCGCTACGGCAGAAATGAAATAATAACCTTAAAAAATTCTTTCCACGGCAGAACGATTGCGACGCTTACGGCTACGGGACAGGATGAGTTCCATAAATATTTTGACCCGTTCCTGCCCGGATTTAAATACGCCGACCCAGATATGGACGGCATAATTTCCTGCTATACGGACAAAACTTGCGCCGTTATGGTGGAGTGCATACAGGGCGAGAGCGGAGTAAACGTCTTGGACGGAACATTTTTAAAAGAGCTTGAAAAGTTCTGCAAAGAGCGCGATATCCTGTTAATCTGCGACGAAGTGCAGTGCGGCAACGGCAGAACGGGCTATATGTACGCTTATGAGCGTTTCGGAATTCATCCCGATATCGTAACTACCGCAAAAGGGCTCGGCGGCGGACTGCCGATAGGCGCCTGCATGATGTTCGGCAAGTGTGCCGACACGTTCACCTACGGCGACCACGGCTCAACGTTCGGCGGAAATCCCGTTGCCTGCGCGGGCGCAATAAGCATTGTGGAAAGGCTTACAGATGACCTTCTCAACGAAGTCAAAGGAAAGGGCGCTTATTTTATGGCAAATTTGGGGCGCATACGCAACGTAAAATCTGTCAGCGGTTTAGGTCTTATGATTGGTATAGAGACGACTAAACCCGCAAGGCAGGTTGCCGCCGAATGTCTTGAAAAAGGACTAATTGTCCTTACGGCTCACGACAAAGTAAGATTGCTTCCGCCGTTGAATATCAAAAAAGACGAGATGGAGCAGGCATTGAAAATATTGAATGAGGTAATAAGTAAATGAGGCATTTATTGAAACTGGAAGATCTGACGCGCGAGGACATTCTGTCCATACTCAATCTCGCTGATCAGCTTAAATTCGAAAGGATAAACGGGGTACAGAAAGACTACCTTAAAGGCAAAAAAATAGGACTTATTTTCCAAAAGGCTTCTACGCGCACGAGGGTTTCCTTCGAAGCGGGTATCTATGAGCTGGGCGGCTACGGACTTTTCCTTTCGAGCAACGATTTGCAGATAGGCAGGGGCGAGCCCGTTCAGGATACCGCGAGGGTTCTTTCGCGCTATCTCGACGGCATAATGATACGCACGTTTGCCCAGCAGGAAGTAGAAGACCTCGCGAAATACGGCTCAATTCCCGTAATCAACGGACTTACGGACTACGCTCATCCCTGTCAGGTTCTCGCCGACCTTATGACAATAAGGGAATACAAAGGCAGTTTCAAGGGGCTCAAACTCGCATTTGTCGGCGACGGCAATAACATGGCAAACAGCCTGATAGTCGGCGCAATCAAGACGGGAATGTCCTTTGCCATCGCTTGTCCCAAGGGATACGAACCCGACAAGCGCCTCATCGAATGGGCTAAGGAAAACGGCGATATAACGGTAACGCAGGACGTCAAAGAGGCAGTAAAGGATGCTGACGTGGTTTACACCGACGTCTGGGCTTCTATGGGTCAGGAAGAAGAGAGAGCAAAGAGGCAGAAAGCATTTGCGGGATATCAGGTAAACAAGGAAAATCTTTCTGTGGCAAAGAGCGATGTTATAGTTCTTCATTGCCTTCCCGCTCACCGCGAAGAAGAGATTACCGCCGAAGTTTTCGAAGCCCACGCCGACGAAATTTTCAATCAGGCGGAAAACAGACTGCACGTGCAGAAAGCCGTCATGGTCAAACTTTTGAAATAATTTCAACCTAAAAATAATTCATACAAGGAAGCAATACATGGAAAACGGCAAAGTTTATTTAACGCTGCAAAACGGTAAACAGTTTATCGGAAAGCGCTTCGGTGCGAACGGCGACGTTGTGGGGGAACTTGTCTTCACGACGGGCATGACGGGCTACATTGAAACGCTCACCGACCCCAGCTACTACGGGCAGATTGTTACGCAGACATTCCCTCTTATCGGAAACTACGGCGTAACGCCCGATATGGAGAGCAAAAAACCCTGGGTTTCGGCTTATATCGTAAGGGAAAAGTGCGACGAACCTTCCAATTTCAGGTGCGAGGAAACAATAGACAAATACCTCAAAGATAACAACATTGTGGGCGTCTATGGCATAGACACGCGCGAGCTTACAAAAATTGTAAGAGAGTTCGGCGTAATGAACGCCGCCATAACTTCAAAACCTTTAAAAGATTTCAGCGCGGTTGAGAAGTACGTCATAAAGGACGCAGTAAAGAGCGTTACATGCAGCGAAGTTGAATATTACGGCAACCCCGACGGCATAAAAGTGGCTGTCTGGGATTTCGGCGCGAAAGATAACATCATCCGCGAGCTCGTAAAGCGCGGTTGCTACTGCGTTAAAGTGCCCGCAACTTACACTGCGGAGCAGATTTTAGCGCTCAATCCCCGCGGACTTATGCTTTGCAACGGTCCAGGCGACCCCGCCGAAAATGTCGAAATAATCGAAAATTTGAAGAAACTTGCAGGCAAACTGCCCATATTCGGCATTTGCCTCGGACACCAGCTGTTTGCGCTCGCCATGGGCGGCAAGACAAAAAAGATGAAGTACGGACACCGCGGAGCAAACCAGCCCGTAAAGTGCCTTGCGACGGGCAGGGTGTATATTTCCAGCCAGAACCATGGCTATGAAGTTATATCTTCCAGCCTCGAAGGCGTAGGCCAGCTCAGCTATATCAATGCCAACGACAACACATGCGAAGGTTTCGATTACCCTCAGCTCAACGCTTATACCGTTCAGTTCCACCCCGAAGCATGCGGCGGACCGCGCGACGCTTCATTCCTGTTCGATAAATTTATAAAGAATATTACGGAGGGTAAGTACAATGCCTAAGAGAGAAGATATAAAGAAAGTACTCGTAATAGGTTCGGGTCCCATAGTAATAGGTCAGGCGGCGGAATTCGATTACGCAGGCGCACAGGCTTGCCGCGTCATGAAGGACGCAGGTCTCAATGTCGTATTGTGCAACTCCAACCCCGCAACAATTATGACGGACAGCGCGCTCGCAGACGAAATTTACCTCGAGCCGCTTACAGTCGATACGCTCAAGCGAATAATAATCAAGGAACGCCCCGACAGCCTTCTGGCTTCCCTCGGCGGACAGACGGGGCTCACGCTCGGCTGCAAACTCGCAAAGGAGGGCTTCCTCGACGAATACGGCGTTAAACTTATCGGCGTCAACGTCGATTCCATAGACAGGGCGGAGGACAGAGAACTCTTCAAGGAGACGATGAATAAAATCGGTCAGCCTGTAGTTCCCTCGGATATCGCCTATACAGTAGACGAATGCGTGGCTGTCGCTGAAAAAATTGGCGGCTATCCCGTTATAGTGCGTCCTGCATACACGCTCGGCGGCGCAGGCGGTGGCGTTGCTCATAACGAAGAAGAATTAAGGCTTATCGCCCACAACGGACTTATGCTTTCGCCCATAACACAGGTACTTATCGAAAAGTACATAGGCGGATGGAAGGAAATCGAGTTCGAAGTGCTCCGCGACGGTGCAGGCAACGTGCTCACTGTCTGCTCGATGGAAAACTTTGACCCCGTCGGCATACACACGGGCGACTCCATAGTCATCGCGCCCGCCGTAACCCTTTCCGATAAAGAATATCAGATGCTGCGCACGGCGTCGCTCGATATCATTACCGAACTTGGCATAGAGGGCGGCTGCAACTGCCAGTTCGCGCTCAATCCCGACTCGTTTGAATATTCAGTCATCGAAGTTAACCCCAGAGTTTCGCGTTCGTCGGCTCTCGCTTCCAAAGCGACCGGTTACCCCATAGCAAAAGTTGCGGCAAAGATTGCGCTCGGCTATACGCTTGACGAAATCAAAAACGACGTTACGGGCAAAACTTACGCATGCTTCGAGCCCACGCTCGACTACGTCGTCGTAAAACTTCCCAAGTGGCCTTTCGATAAATTCCTCTATGCAAAGCGCACTCTCGGCACGAGGATGAAGGCGACGGGCGAAGTCATGGCGATTGGCACCAGCTTCGAGATGGCTATAATGAAGGCTGTGAGGGGCGCAGAAATTTCGCTCAATACCCTCAATATGCCCAAGATGGCAGAGCTTTCCGACGAGGAAATAAGAAGCAAACTTCACGAACTGACGGACGAAAGACTGTTTGTCGTTTATCAGGCTTTGAAGCGTGGATTTGCCATCGAGGAAATTCATGGTATAACAAAAATCGACGAATGGTTCCTCAACAAGCTCAAAAATCTCTGCAAGTACGAGGCAGAAATTGCTGGAAAAGCGCTTACCAAAGCGCAGTATCTCGAGGGCAAAAAACTCGGATATCCCGATAAAGCTCTCGAAACTATTTCCGGCAACAAGCTGCCCGGACATATAGATGCTGCGTTCAAAATGGTTGATACCTGCGGCGCGGAATTTGCTGCGCAGACGCCTTATTTCTACTCGACTTACGACGAAAAATCTCACGACGAGGCTGTGCCTTATGTTGCGGAGAGCAGAAAGAAAAAGAAGAAGAGAATAATAGTTATAGGCTCCGGTCCCATAAGAATTGGTCAGGGTATCGAATTCGACTATTCTTCCGTTCACTGCGTATGGGCGTTGAAGCGCCTCGGCTACGAAGTCATTATCATAAACAACAACCCCGAAACGGTTTCGACCGACTTCGATACCGCAGACAGGCTTTATTTTGAGAGCCTCACTCCCGAAGACGTTCAGAACGTCATCGATATTGAAAAGCCCTACGGCGTGGTTATTACGTTCGGCGGACAGACGGCTATAAAGCTCTGCGCTTACCTCGACAAGAAGGGTGTGAGAATTTTAGGTACGCCTGCCGACAGCATCGACCTTGCGGAGGACAGGGAGAGGTTCGACGAGCTTCTCGAACAGTTCCATATCGCAAGACCCAAGGGACTTACCGTCATGACCAAGGAAGAGGCTGTAAAAGCGGCGGAAACTCTCGGTTATCCAGTGCTCCTGCGTCCCTCGTACGTCATCGGCGGTCAGAACATGACGATAGCCTTCACGCAGAACGACATAGAAAGATATATGGATGTCATTCTCGCGCAGAAGATTGAAAACCCCGTGCTCTGCGATAAATACCTTATGGGTACGGAGCTCGAAGTTGACGCCATTTCCGACGGCGTGGACGTGCTCATTCCCGGTATTATGCAGCATATCGAGAGGGCGGGCGTCCACAGCGGCGACTCGATAGCAGTTTATCCCCCTTACAATCTGAGCGACGCAATGCTCAAAAAGGTTGTGGAAGTTTCTACAAACCTTGCAATCTCGCTCAAAACTAAGGGTCTTATAAATATTCAGTACCTCATTTATCACAACGAGCTCTACGTAATCGAAGTCAATCCCAGAGCTTCGAGAACAATACCTTATATTTCCAAAGTTACGGGCGTTCCCATGGTTGACCTCGCAACGAGAATAATGGTGGGCGCAAAGCTGAAGAGGTTAGGTTACGGCACGGGACTTTACAAAAATTCGCCCTATGTTGCGGTAAAAGTGCCCGTATTCTCGTTTGAAAAGCTCAACGACGTCAACTCCCAGCTCGGTCCCGAAATGAAATCGACTGGCGAAGTGCTCGGCATAGGCAAAACTATCGAAGAAGCGCTCTTCAAGGGGCTTGTCTCTGCTGGCTTCAATATGAAGCACCCCACAAAGCAGAACCCTTCGGGCATTTACTTCACTATAAACGACGAAGATAAGTTTGAAATTGTAAATATCGTCAAAAAGTTTGCCGATTTAGGTCTTACGTTCTACGCAACCAAGGGCACGGCGCAGGTTATAAGAAGCCTCGGCCTCGAATGCACCGAAGTTGCAAGGCTTTCGACGAACGACGATATTTTCAAGCTGATGGATGACGGAAAGATAGATTATATCGTCTATACCGGCAAGACGGATATGGAATCGATTACCAACTATATTTCCCTTCATCACCACGCAATTCTGCTCGGCATAACCGTGCTCACGTCGCTCGATACTACAAATGCGCTTGCTGACGTCATTGCCGGCAGATACAACCAGTTCAATACCGAACTTGTCGATATCAATCATCTGAGGAAGGAAAAATTAAAGCTCGAATTCAATAAAATGCATTCGTGCGGCAACGATTATATCTTCTTCAACAATATGGACAATCGCATAACCTGCCCCGAATCGCTTGCAATTAACTTTGCGGACAGACACTATGCAATAGGCGGCGACGGCATTGCTCTGATTGAAAAATCTGACATCGCCGACGCAAAGGTAAGGGTATTCAACAGCGACGGCTCGGACGCAGGAATGGCTGTCAATCCGCTCAGAATTGCGGCTAAATACCTCTATGATAACGGAATTGTTAACAGCGAGGAGCTTACGCTGGAAATGTGCGGCAAAGCCGAAAAACTTTCCGTATCCTGCTTCAACGGGGCGGCTAGCTCGGTATGCGTAAAACTCGAAGGTCCTACTTATGAAAAATTTGAGCTTCCCGAAGGCTTAGTAACTTACGCGAGATACGGCGGAAAGCAGAAATATGCTTACAAGGTAAGGATAGGCAAAAATCACTTCGTAACCTTCTGCGACAAGATTGACGACGTCGATTTCGAAGATTACAGCCAGGAACTTTCGTCCAAGCTCGATTTCTTCCCCGAAATTGACTTCCTCGAGTGTGTAAGAGTGGTAAACAACGTAACATTGAGAATGCGCGTGCTCGGCAAAGTGAGCGGCGAAACTTGGTCGTGCGGCACAGCCGTAGCTGCGGCCGCTGTAGCTGCAATAGATATGGGCGAATGCGTCAGAGGCGAAATAATAACCGTCAAGCTCAAGGGCGGCGATCTGTTCGTAAAGGTATGCGAGGACGGCTCGGTTGAAATCGACGGACCCGTAAAGCAGGCTTTTAAAGGCATAATAGAAATTTAAATGATTTATCTTGATAATGCTGCCACAACCAGACCAGATAAGCAGTGTCTGGAAGAGGCAAACCAGTTTTTGTATAGCAATTATTATAATCCTTCCGCGCTCTACGCGGAAGGTTATAATTTGCACCTAAATTTAAAACAGGCGAGGAAAAACCTCGTATCGCTTATTGCGGACGACAGCTTTGAAATTGTCATTACGTCTTGCGGAACAGAGGCTGATAATCAGGCGGTTTTTTGCGGAGGCAGGCGCGGCAACGTCGTAACGACGCTCGGCGAGCACTCCGCGGTCTTTTCCGCTGTAAACGAACTGAAACAGCGCGGTATAGAAGTCAGGTTTGCGCCTCTCAACTCGGACGGCAGCGTAAATGTCGAAAAACTGCTCGCCTGCGTGGACAATAAAACTTCGTTGGTTTCAGTCATTCACGTCAACAATGAAACGGGCGCAATAAACGATATAAACGCAATTGCGCGCGCGGTGAAAGGTATAAATAAAAATACTTTGTTCCATTCGGACGGAGTGCAGGCGTTCGGGAAAATTCCTTTCAGGCTCGATAAGTGCGTCGATATGTATTCTGTTTCAGCACATAAAATAGGCGGAATGAAGGGAACTGGTGCGCTCATAAAGCGCAAGACCCTCGTTTTGAAACCCTATATCTATGGCGGCGGGCAGGAGAGCGGTTTAAGGAGCGGCACGGAAAACGTTTTCGGGATAAAAATGTTTGAACTCGCCGCTATGAAGAGATATGCGTCTTTGAATAAATATTGCGATTATGTATCGCAGCTCAACAAAACCATGTGGAACGAGCTGGATAAATCGCTGTTTAAACGCATTTCTCCGCAGAACGGTTCGCCTTACATACTTACGGTGGGCGCCGAAGGCGTGCGCGGAGAAACCATTTTGCACGAAGCCGACGACCTGGGAATAATAATAGGCACGGGTTCGGCATGCTCCTCGAACGATAAAAAGAGGTATTCGCGCGTAATTTTAGCCTGCGGGATAGATGAAAATCTTGCAGACGGCATTTTAAGGCTGAGTTTCAGTCCCGAAAACACAGTCGACGAAATTACAGAGGCGGCGCAGGTGCTCAATAAACTTGTGCGCAACAGAAAAGATATAATGGCTTGATTATGGAAAAAGTAATAATTATAAGATATTGCGAACTCTATTTAAAAGGCAACAACCGCGGATATTTTGAGCGTATTTTTGCAATCAATATGGAAAAAGCGCTCAAAGGCATTAAGCACGAAATCCGCCGTCAGAGCGGCAGATACCTCGTCGAAGGCTTTGCGGAAGAGGATATATCGCTCATACTTTCAAAACTCAATAAAGTTTTCGGTATTCATACCATGTCGGTGGCATATAAAGTGCCCAGCGATATTAATCAGATATTCGAAGCCGCAAAAATTGTATGCAATAAATACGGCACTTTTAAAGTGGATACGCACAGGGCGGATAAAAAATTCCCCCTCAATTCCATGCAGATAAGTGCAGAAATCGGCGGAATGTTGCTCGATGAATATAAAGATTTGTCTGTTGATATTCACGAACCTCAGTTTATCGTAAATATCGATGTGCGCGAAAACGGCACAACGCTTATTTTCGGAGAATATTTCAAAGGCGCGGGCGGAATGCCTGTCGGCAGCGCGGGCAAGGGCTTGCTTTTGATTTCAGGAGGAATTGACAGTCCCGTTGCAGGGCATATGATTGCAAAACGCGGTATGAGCATTGACTGCATTCACTTCCACAGCTATCCTTATACCAACATGCAGGCGAGGGAAAAGGTTATAGACCTTGCAAAAATTCTTTCCGAATACACCTGCGGAACTACAATGCACATTGTAAAGGTAACGCACATTCAGGAAGAAATACACAAAAAATGCAACAGCGAGTACATGGTTACGCTTTTAAGAAGGTTTATGATGCGCATAGCCGAAAAAATAGCTGAAAAATGCGGCGCGCAGTGCCTTATTACGGGCGAAAGCCTCGGTCAGGTTGCAAGCCAGACGATAGAGGGAATGGCATCGTCCAACAGCGTAATTAAAAATCTGCCTGTGTTAAGACCCCTTTGCGGTTTTGATAAAAATGAAATTATAGACAGGAGCAAGCAGATAGGCACTTACGAAACATCTATACTTCCGTATGAAGATTGTTGCACTGTATTTTTGCCCAAGCATCCCGTAACAAGACCTAAAATTTCGGACGTTCTTGCCGAAGAGAGCAAACTTGACGTCGATGCGCTCATTGAAGAGGCTCTTGCCACGCTTGAAATCGTAAAATTATAAGATTTTACCGCAGTTATAGATTAGTAATCTGAAAAAGCAAAATACTCAAAATCAGAATGAGAATTTGGCATATAATTTGCTGTATGCCTGAAATTGATATGCGCCTTAAAAGTCTTAGCGACTTTTAAGGTGCATAATTTTTTGTAAATAGGTAGAAGTTCAAAACAAAGCATATCGCAGAGTTCAATTAAGTTTTAAATATTTTTACAAAGTCATTAGTTGAGCAAAAAAAATAATAAATAATTCAAAGTAAGATTTATTCGTTGAACCATTCCTTTTGCGTTATATCGGGCGGCAAATTCTGACTGGTCTCGCCTCCGAAATTTATTCTGTCGAGAGTAACAGTTTTTCCAAAGTGCTTAGTTTTTCCGTCAAAGTAGTAGGGGGTAACGCTGTAAACGTGCGCTCCGCTTTGCGGCGTATCCGATATATTTTTTGTCCAAATATCGTCATAAATAACAATATTATCGCGTTTTATTAAATATGAATAGTACTTTGTCTGACATAGTTCAATAGAAATATCGTTTGAATTGACGATTATTTGCGGTTTTGCTATTTCAGGGCTGGAAAATTTATTGCTGCGTAAAGACGGAATGTGTTGTTTAATGCAGCGCACATTAAGCCTGTTCAGTTTAGGTGAAAGGTCGTCGGCTAAAATTATTTTGCCGTTATTGTCGTAATCTTCTTTATCGAGGCAAATTTCGACTGTGCCGCTTACTGTATCAAGTTTTTCAGGTTTAAAGGTGGCATAGCGCCTTTCGATAAGTGATTTTATAATATTGCAGCATTCTCCGCCGCCCGTATATGAAGTGCGCTTGTTTTCCTTGTCGCCCAGCCACACGCAGAATGTATGTCGCGAAGTGTAACTTACAGCGAAAGCGTCCGTGTTTCCGTCCTCATTTCCGCACGTTCCCGTCTTACTTGCGACGTCGTAAGGAATATTTTTCAGTTTTTTTGCCGTTCCTTCTTTGCTTGTTCCCATAAGCATTTCATTTATAAGCGAGCATGTTCCGCGCGAAAACACATGCGAATTGAAGTCTTTACAGTTTTCAGCGCTGTAAATTACTTTGCCGTTTTTATCCTCTATTTTTTTTATAAAATGTGAAGGGGAGTAGCTTCCGCCCTTTCTGAAAGTGCTATACGCGTCGCAAATTTCTTTAAGACTGAATCCGTATTTCATTCCGCCGAGCGCAAGCGCGAGCCCTTTGTCCTCGTCGAAAAGTTCAAGGTTCATTTTTTGTGCGTATTTTGCCGCTTTGTCGATCGTGAGAGCGTTTAACGTCTTTACGGCGGGTATGTTATAGCTGTATTTTATGCTGTCGGCAACGCTTACGTTGCCGTGGTATTTTTTATCGTAATTTTCGGGCGAATAACCTGCAAAATTTACGGGTTTATCCTCGATTTTCGTAAAAGGATAGACCGTGCCTTCTTCTATTGCGGGGGCATAAACGAGTAGGGGCTTTATGGTTGAACCCGGCTGTCTTTTTGCGCCTTTAATCGTGCTTTTGTATGCCTCGACGCCGTTTTCGTCGTTAGTGATTATTACAGAAATATCGCAGTCTGCGCGCTCTTCGTCGGCGGCGGACTGCATGTCCGCATCCATATAGGTATAAACTTTGCAGCCCGAAAGTTCGCTGTAACAGTCGAGCCCGAGGCTTTCAAGCTCGTTGTAAACTGCGCCTAGGTAGTCTGAATTTTTCTCCGAGCCGAAGTCTTCGGCGACGACAATTTGCTCTTTTGTCGCTTGGTTATATTCGTTTTGGTTTATAAATGAGCATTCCAGCATGCTTTTCAACACGGTATTGCGCCTTTGCAGGCTTTTTTCTGCATTGTTGTACGGCGAATAATTGTTGGGCGAGGCGAGCAGTCCCGCCAATGTCGCGCTCTCCGACAGATTGAGATTTTCCGCATCCTTTGCAAAGTAAAATCTTGCCGCGCTCTGCAGGCCGTAGCAACTGTGTCCGAAATATATTGTATTTAGGTACATTTCGAGTATCTGGTCCTTGGAATACTTTTTTTCAAGCTGACGGGTAAGGCGTATCTCCTGAAGTTTTCTTTTAAGCGTCTTTTCGTTTGAAAGGTGTGTGTTTTTTATAAGCTGTTGGCTTATTGTCGATGCGCCTTCGCGAAAAGAAAAAGTGGTGAGATTTCGGAATGCCGCTTTTATCATTCTTGAATAGTTCAGTCCGTGATGGCTGTAAAATTTTCTGTCTTCAGAGGCAATGAAGGCGTTTTTCGTGCAGTCTTTGAGGTTTTTTACCGAAACAGCGCTTCTGTTTCCCGCAACGGCGGCGCTTTCTATTTTATTTCCGTCGCCGTCATAGACGGTTATGGTCTGTTCGTAATTTACAAGTTTGTTTTCGTTGAGTTGCAGTCCCGAAGTTATCACAAGGTAGGCGGTGTAGCCCGCGAACATTATAAACATTATTGCGAGTATGCTGAACAGCAATATTTTACCTATCGTTTTCATCAAAAATAGTATCTATAAAATCAATTAATTGTTGCATTTTAATTGAAAAAAACTGAAAATAATTATATAATTGTTCTATATGAACAAGTTTTACCACATTGTTACTTACGGGTGCCAGATGAATGTGCACGAGTCGGAAAAAATCGCGGGCATTCTCAGCGGAATGGGATATTCTTCCTGCGACGCTCCTGAGGACGCAGACATCGTAGTATTCAACACCTGTTGTATAAGAGAAAATGCCGAAAATCATGCTTTCGGCAATATCGGCATGCTCAAAAAGCTGAAAAAGGCAAAGAAAGATATGATAATTGCCGTGGGCGGCTGTCTGCCCCAGCAGATGAACAAGGCTGAAAACCTGCACGAAAAATTTCCGTATGTCGATATAATTTTCGGCACGCACAATCTTCATAACCTTAAAGAGCTTATAGAAAAGAAACTCAACAGCCGAAAAACTGTTATTGAGATTGAAAATACGGATGGGTCTATCTGCGAAGATGACAGCCCTTTGAGGACGAGCTATCCCAACGCTTGGGTCAACATAATGTACGGTTGCAATAATTTTTGTTCGTACTGCATAGTGCCCTACGTGCGCGGCAGGGAGAGAAGCAGGTCTTCTCAGAAAATAATCGAAGAGGTAAAAGGGCTCGTAAAAGAGGGGTATAAGGAAATTACCCTTCTTGGTCAGAACGTCAATTCTTATAAAGGCGACGTTACGTTCCCTGAACTTTTAAAGAAAGTTGCCGAAATAGACGGCAAATTCAGGGTGAGGTTTATGACCAGCCATCCCAAAGATTTTTCGCCCGAACTAATCGAGATTATGGCAGGCAATCCAAAAATCTGCAAATGTCTGCACCTGCCCGTGCAGAGCGGTTCGGACGCCGTTTTAAAGGCTATGAACAGGCACTATACTTCGGGCGAATACCTTGAAAAAGTGGCAATGCTTAAAAAACGCATACCCGACTGCACTATAACCACCGACCTAATCGTCGGCTTCCCCGGCGAGACCGAAGAAGATTTCGAAGCTACGATGGAGCTTGTAAAAAAGGTCGGCTATTCTTCGGCGTTCACTTTTGTTTATTCCAAACGAGCAGGCACAAAGGCGGCGGAAATGCCCGACCAGGTGCCCGAAGAGGTGTCAAAAGAGAGGATAATAAGGCTGGTTGACCTCGTAAATTCCCAGACCCGCGCGCAATCGGCGCATTATCTCGGTAAGACGATAGAAATTCTGTGCGAAGACTACGACGAAAAGCGCGGACTTTACTGCGGCAGGGACGAATACGGAAGAATGGGATATTTTAAGAGCGATAAAAATCTTATCGGACAATTTGTAATGCTTCGCGTTGACGAGGCAAACGGCATTTCGCTGTTCGGTTCGGTGGCAGGTTAAAATTATGGCGCTTTCACCTATGATGCAACATTACTTTTCGATAAAAGAAAAGTATAAAGATTGTATAATTTTCTACCGCCTCGGCGACTTTTACGAAATGTTTTTCGACGACGCAAAGGAGGCTTCCGCCGTGCTCGACCTTACGCTTACGGGTCGCGATTGCGGGTTAGAGGAGAGGGCGCCCATGTGCGGTGTTCCTTTTCATGCCGCCGATGCGTACATCGCAAAACTTGTCGCCGCAGGCTACAAAGTGGCGATATGCGAACAGCTCGAGGACCCGTCCGTCGCCAAAGGCATGGTTGCGCGCGACGTTATAAGGGTTGTAACGGCGGGCACGCTCACGGACGAAAATTACCTTGATTCTTCGACAAACAACTTTATTGCCTGCGCGTATAAAGAGGGCGAAGTCTGCTCGCTCGCTTGGGCGGACATAACTACGGGCGAGATGTCTTGCACACAGTTTTCGGGCAATGACGGGGTGAGCCGCGCAATTGCGCTCATGCTTAAACTTTCTGTAAGCGAAGTCATCTGCAACGACGAAATGCTTTTCGCGTCCAAGAGCGCCCCCGAAGTTGAGCGCGGGCTTCTCCCTAAATTTTCAAGTTATCCCGCCTGGGCGTTCGGCTACGCCGCCGCGTACAGGTGCGTATGCGCTCAGCTCGGCGCAAATTCGCTCGCCGCATTCGAAATAGACAAAAAAGAGGCGGCAATCTGCGCTTGCGGCGCGCTTTTGGAATATCTCAAAGATACGCAAAAACACGCTCTGAGCAATATAGACGATATAAAATATTCTTCGTCCGACAGCCGACTTCAACTCGACAATGCGGCAATCCGCAATCTCGAAATTATAAAAAGCATGTCGGAAGGCAAGAAATACGGCTCGCTTTTGTGGCTTCTAGACAAAACAAAGACGGCGATGGGGGCAAGGCTTTTAAACAGCATGCTTCTTTCTCCGCTCGGAGACGTCGGACAGATTAATTACCGCCTTGACGCGGTATCCGAATTTTTCGACGCTACCGTAATAAGGCTGGGCATTGCCGACATGCTTTCGCAGGTAAGAGATATGGAAAGACTGACGGGCAAAATTTCCAACGGCAACGTTATGCCTGCGGACTGCCTGCTTTTGGCGCAGTCTTTGAACGTTGTTCCCAATCTTGCCTTTCAGCTCACGGGGTTCAACAGCAGTGCTGTTAAAGATATTTCTGCCGATCTCATCGATTTATCCGATATCGCTTCGCATATAAATGAAGTGCTTGCAGACAATCCCCCCGCAACATTGAAGGACGGCGGTTATGTCAGGAGCGGTTACGACAAAAATCTGGACGAACTGCGCTCTGTAAAGGAGAACAGCCGCAATATTTTAAGTCAGATGGAAGCGCGCGAGCGCGACGTAACGGGCATCAGAACGCTGAAAATAGGTTTTAACAGGGTTTTCGGCTACTACATAGAGGTGAGCAAGTCATTCAAGGACAAAGTCCCCGCCGAATACCACAGGCGGCAGACGCTCGCCAATGCGGAGAGGTTTATAACCGACGAGCTCAAGGAGCTCGAGGATAAAATTCTCAACAGCGAGGAGCTGTCTTTAAGGCTGGAAGCAGAAATTTACGAACAGCTTAAAGAGCAGCTTAGCGCCCACATTTCCGACTTCAAAAAAATTGCTTTCGCAATCGCGCGGCTTGATGTTTTCGTTTCTCTCGCGGAAGTCGCAAAATCGCGCAAATACTGCCGCCCGACAATAGTTCAGAGCGATAAGCCGCTCTGCATACGGGAGGGCAGGCACCCTGTCGTCGAGGCGCTTTCCAAGGAAAAATTTGTGTCAAACGATACCTTCCTCGACGAAGGCGAGAACCGCACCATGATAATAACGGGACCCAACATGGCGGGCAAAAGCACTTACATGCGACAGACGGCAATAATTGCTCTCATGGCGCACATCGGCTCGTTCGTGCCCGCAAAGAGCGCGGAAATTCCCGTTCTCGACCGCATTTTTACGCGCGTAGGCGCGAGCGATAACCTCATTCTCGATCAGAGTACTTTTATGGTCGAAATGATCGAGGTTGCGTCCATTCTTCGCAATGCTACGAAAAACAGCCTTATAATTCTTGACGAGGTGGGCAGGGGCACGAGCACATACGACGGACTTTCCATCGCCTGGGCTGTCGTCGAGCACATAACTTCAAAAATAGGCGCCAAGACGCTCTTTGCGACCCATTACCACGAGCTGACGCAGCTTGAAAACAAGTTGGACGGCGTAAAGAACTACAAAATCGCCGTAAAAGAAATTAACGGCGGCATAGTTTTCCTGCGTAAAATAATGCGCGGGGGCGCAAACAGGAGCTTCGGTATCGAAGTCGCTTCTCTCGCGGGCGTGCCTGCGGAAGTAACCGACAGGGCGAAAACTATACTAAAATCAATAGAAAACGGTGAGGTTAACACCTCAGTAGTAAAGGAAGAGGAAAGCGCGGCGGAACCTGCCCGCAGCGAGGTGGAAACCATACTCAAAGAACTCGACATAAACAATCTTTCGCCAATGCAGGCGTTTATGATATTGAGCGATCTCGCGGAAAAGGTTAAATAATGGCAAAAATAAACATTTTATCTGAAGAAATATGCAACAGAATAGCCGCGGGCGAGGTTATAGACAGACCTTATTCCGCCGTCAAGGAGATGATTGAAAACAGCCTTGACGCGGGGGCTACCGAAATAGAAATTTATATAGAGCGCGGCGGCAAAGACCTTATAAGAGTTGTGGATAACGGTTGCGGCATAGAAAAGGACGATATGCGCGTCGCCTTTTTCTCCCATGCGACGAGCAAAATCGCCACTCTCGAGGACATTGATAGAATAACCACGCTCGGTTTCAGGGGCGAGGCTCTCGCTACAATAGCCGCAATTTCAAAGGTGGAACTCGTCAGCGCTATCGAGGGCAACGGAGCGTATAAAGTCGAGTGTGACGGCGAATACATAGGCAAAGTTGAGCCTGCGGCTTTTGAAAAAGGTACTTCCATTACTATGAGGAATATCTTTTTCAATACCCCTGTCAGATTAAAATTTCTCAAAACGGATAAAAAAGAAGAGGCGGACATAACGGCATTCGTTACGCGCTACATTCTCTGCAATCCCCGCGTCGCTTTCAGATACTACGCCGACGGCAAGCTCATTTTGCAATCTTACGGCGGAGGGCTCGAGGAAGCTATTGCGCAGGTTTACGGAGCGTCTTTTCTTTCGCAGTGTTTTAAAATCAGTGCGGACAGAAACGATATAAAAATTTACGGTTTTATCGGAAATCAGAATTTTTTCAAGCCCAACAAGAGTTATCAGAACATATTTTTAAACGGCAGGTGCGTTGTAAACAACGTAATTTCTTCCGCCATTTCGCAGGCTTACGCGCCCTACGCAATGAAGCGCAATTACGCCGTTTATGTGCTGTTTGTCGATGTTCCCTCTGATATTGTCGATGTGAACGTTCACCCCAATAAGCAGGACGTTCGTTTTGTCGACAACCAGCTCATTTACGGAACGGTTTATAAGGTCATTTCGTCCGTTCTCGACGGAACGACGAAGGCGGCGGACTTCGTCGTAGAAAATACGCGCGTTCCCGAAATTCAATCGACTTTTGCTGAAAATAATTCAAAAAATGCCGTTTATGCGGCAGATTTCACGCAAAACAATAAAGTTTACGATAAAAATTTTGACGATGTCAAAATGCCCGTCTTTAAACCCGACGGCAGTATTTCTGTAAAGAAAGAACAAGCGTCTCAGTCTGAAAATTCTGTATTAGAGCGCATGGCTAGCCGTCATGTCGAGCCTAAAAGCGTCGAAGAGCTTCCGCTTCACCGCGCATTCTCGCCCGTTGGAACAATAAACAGAATGCAGGCATGCAGCGGAATTATGAGCCCCGACGTTGCAAAAAAGGTTGAAGAAGAGCGCAAAGAAAGGGAACAACAACAGAAAATCAGCTACGAAAGCTGGAAATACAAAGGCGAACTTTTCAATACCTATTTGCTCTACGAATGTGCCGACGAAGTCTACCTTATTGACCAGCACGCCGCGCACGAAAGATTGATTTATGACGCTCTGATGGAAAAATTGCGTTCAAGACAGGCTATCGCCCGTCAGGGTATGCTCATTCCTTACATCCTCGACCTCAATTCGTCCGAAAGCGCGTTTTTGTCGTCTCATCTGTCGCTTATACGCGGAATGGGCTTCGATATCGAGCCTTTCGGCGCTTGCGCGTACAGAATTAACGAAGTTCCGCTCGATTTGCAGGATATAGACCTCAAAGAGTTCTTTGGCGAGCTTCTGCACAACCTGGACGATCTCAAAGCAATAAAACTTGAAGATGTTTTGCGCGAAAAGATAGCTATGACGGCGTGCAAGCATGCGGTCAAGGGAGGAATGTCGCTCACCGCCGCGGAAAAAGACAAGCTGATTGAAATGATGAAGGGCGATACGGGTTTAAAATGCCCCCACGGCAGACCCGTCTGCGTAAAACTGACCAAATATCAGATTGAAAAGATGTTCAAAAGGATAGTGTAGCCGTGAAAAAAGTGCTTGTGATATGCGGCGCAACGGCTACGGGAAAAACGACGCTTGCCGCGCGGTGCGCCCTGGGGCTTAATTCGGAAGTAATTTCGGCGGATTCCCAACTTATTTATAAAGGGCTTAATATCGGTACCGCCAAACCGACGGAAGAAGAAATGCTCGGCGTGCCTCATTCAATGATTGATGTCGCGGAACCTTACGAAAAATATTCCGTGTCAGACTATAAGTCAGCCGCAGGGGTGCACCTTAACAGATTATTCGAGCGGGGCAAAATTCCCGTAATTTGCGGCGGTACAGGTTTTTATATCAATTCTCTATTATTCAATTTCGGTTACGGCGGCACGCGGGGCGATGAGGCGGTGCGCGAAAAATATGCAAAAATTCTTAACGAAAGGGGGAAAGATTATCTCTTTTCTCTTTTGCAGAGCGTTGATGAGCCCTCGTCGCGTACAATTCACCCCAACGATACAAAGCGCGTCATACGCGCTCTGGAAATTTTTGAACTGAGCGGAAAGCGAAAATCCGAACAGCGCGACGAGCTTATTCCCAAATATGATTATCTTGCGGTTGCCATGGATTACCCGAGGGAAGAGCTTTACAAGCGCATTGATTTGAGAGTTGACGAAATGTTCGAACGCGGACTTGTTGAAGAGGTTAAGGGACTTGTCGAGCGCGGCATTACGGAAAATTGCCAGTCAATGCAGGCGATTGGGTACAAGGAAGTGCTTGAAGGTCTTAAAAATGGCTATTCGCAAAGTACTATGCGTGATATAATAAAGAAAAATACGCGACATTACGCAAAAAGACAGATTACTTTTTTCAAAAAACTGCCTAAAATTATATGGCTTAATCCGCAGGAGGCAAGCGCGGAAAAAGTTTTGGAGCTTTTGAATGGATAATTTTGAAAATTATATTAAAGATTGCGAAAATCGTCTTAAAGATAAATTTGATGAGATTGACGGCATCGCTTACGCCAATCAGAATAAGGTTTTAGAAGCGTTCAGAAAAAACAGAATAGCTGTACGCCATTTTGCGGGCACTTCGGGCTACGGTTACGGCGACGAGGGAAGGGACTGCCTCGGGCAGATTTACGCCGACGCGTTCGGCGCGGAAATGGGCATCGTTTCTCCCCATCTGCTTTCGGGTACGCATGCGCTCTCCGTTGCCTTGTTCGGATTGCTAATGCCGGGTGATGAGCTGTTATGCGTGAGCGGCATGCCTTACGACACCATCCGCCCCGTTATTTTAGGCGAAAATATAGGTTCTTTGAAAGACTACGGGGTAAAATTTACCTGCTGCAATCTGACAAAAACAGGTAATTTTGATTTCGAAGCGATAAAAAAATCGCTCAATAAAAGTGTAAAAGTAGTATATATTCAGCGTTCCCGCGGATATGAACTGCGCGACGCTTTTTCCTGCGAAGAGATAGGAAAAGTATGTGATTTTGTAAGAAAATGGGGCTTTGAAGGATGTATTTTCGTCGATAATTGCTACGGGGAGTTTGTCGAAAAGTGCGAACCTACCGACTTAGGTGCTGACGTAATCGCGGGTTCTCTTATAAAAAACGCGGGCGGCGGAATTGCTCCTACGGGCGGTTATATCTGCGGCAAGGAAGAATATATCGAAAAAATAGGAAGAAGGCTGACTGCGCCCTCAATCGGACTGGAAGTCGGCTCGTTCGAGAGCGGTTACAGATATTTTTATCAGGGTCTTTTTATGGCGCCTCACACAGTGGCGCAGGCTCTCAAATGTTCCCTTCTTATAGGAATTGCCCTAACGGATCTCGGCTTTATCAATTATCCGTCGATAGATAAAATGCCTTACGACATCACCCGCTGCATACAGTTTGACAGCGCGGACAAGATGATTGATTTCATAAGGGAAGTGCAGTACGCTTCGCCCGTAGATAGTTTTGTAACCTGCGAGCCGTGGGATATGCCGGGATACGACGATCAGATTATAATGGCGGCCGGCACGTTCGTTTCGGGCGCGTCGATTGAACTTTCCGCCGACGGACCCGTAAAGCCGCCCTATATCGCTTATTTTCAGGGCGGACTTACCTATGAGCATGGCAAGTGCGCATTGCGCCGCATTTTGGAAAAGCTGAAAAAATAATTGATTATAAATAAAAATGCCCTTTTCAAAGAAAAATAGTCTGTCTTTTGTCTGTTGCATGACTATTTGATTGAATAGTCCAATTCCAATAAATAAAAAATCAGATAATTTACAATAATAAAGCCCCCGAGCTGTACGCTCGGGGGCTTTTATATTTAATTTTGCAATTTAAATTAAATCGATTTAGTTATCTTAAATTCGATTTATCAGTACATTCCGCCCATATCGGGACCTGCGCCCATAGGAGCTGCGGGAGCGGGTGCGGGGATATCGGTTACAATGCTTTCGGTCGTCAGCAGAGTTGCAGCAACGGAAGCTGCATTCTGAAGTACCGAACGAGCGACCTTCGTGGGGTCGATTATGCCGCTCTTAACCATATCCGTGTACTGGTTTTTGAGTGCGTCATAGCCGTAGTTGGGCTTTCTGGAAGAAACGATATTATTTACGATTACCGAACCGTCAAGACCTGCGTTTTTAGCGATCTGGCGAAGGGGTTCTTCAACAGCTTTCAGAACTATGCTTGCGCCCGTCTTTTCGTCGCCGGTAAGCGATTTTACGAGCTTTGTGAGTTCGGGAATAGTGGAAAGGAGGGCTACGCCGCCGCCGGGAACGATGCCTTCTTCGACTGCTGCGCGAGTTGCGGCAAGAGCGTCCTCTATGCGGAGTTTCTTTTCTTTCATTTCAACTTCGGTTGCCGCGCCAACGTTAATTACGGCTACGCCGCCTGCAAGTTTAGCAAGGCGCTCCTGAAGTTTTTCCTTATCGTATTCGGAAGTCGTTTCTGCAATCTGAGCTTTGATGGAGTTAACTCTCGCCTTGATTGCTTCGGAATCGCCCGAACCGTTGATGATGGTGGTATTGTCTTTGTCAACCTTGACCTGTGCGGCTCTGCCGAGCATATCGGGTGTAACGTTCTTGAATTCGTATCCGAGGTCGGAGGAAACCACAGTGCCGCCCGTAAGGATTGCTATATCTTCGAGCATAGCCTTTCTTCTGTCGCCGAAGCCGGGTGCTTTAACTGCTACGCAGTTGAGAACGCCTTTAAGTTTGTTGACAATGAGGGAAGCGAGCGCGTCGCCTTCAACGTCTTCGGCTATTATCAGAAGTCTTGCGCCCTGCTGAGCGATGGGCTCGATTATGGGAAGAATTTCCTGCAAAGAAGAAATTTTCTTATCGGTGATGAGGATGTAGGGGTTGTCGAGAACGGCTTCCATCTTATCGGTGTTGGTAACCATGTATGCGGAAGCGTAACCTCTGTCGAACTGCATGCCCTCTACGGTGGTGAGTTCGGTGGTCATCGATTTGCCCTCTTCAACGGTGATAACGCCGTCTTTGCCGACAATTTCCATTGCGTCGGCAATGAGGTTGCCTATTGTTTCGTCGCCTGCGGATATAGAAGCTACCTGTGAAATTGCAAGTTTATTTTCAACGGGTTTGGAAATGGACTTAATCTTTTCTACCGCGGTATCAACGGCGGAAGCGATACCCTTTTTAAGGATTATGGGATTAGCGCCCGCTGCGAGGTTTTTAAGTCCTTCGCGAATTATCGCCTGGGCGAGAACCATAGCCGTAGTGGTGCCGTCGCCTGCCACGTCGTTGGTCTTTGTGGAAACTTCCTTGACGAGCTGTGCGCCCATATTTTCGAAGGGGTCTTCAAGCTCTATTTCTTTTGCGATGGTAACTCCGTCGTTAGTGATGAGGGGTGCGCCGAACTTTTTGTCGAGCACGACGTTTCTGCCCTTGGGACCGAGAGTGATTTTAACGGTATCGGCTATGACGTTAACGCCTTTTTCGAGCGCTTTTCTCGCGTCGTCGCCGTATTTAATCTGTTTTGCCATAATAAAAATTCTCCTTTATTATTCAACTATAGCCAGAATGTCGCTCTGGCGGATAATCGTGTATTCTTTTCCGTCAACCTTTACTTCGGTGCCGCTGTATTTGGAGAGGAGCACCTTATCGCCGACGCTTACCTGCATTTTAACTTCCTTGCCGTCGATAATTCCGCCGGGGCCGACAGCAACTACTACGCATACGGCGGGTTTTTCCTGGGACGCAGCCGTAAGATAAAGTCCCGATTTGGTCTTTTCTTCGGCTTTAACGCCTTCGACAACTACCTTGTCGAATAAAGGTTTTATATTCATATAACCGTTTCCTCCGAAAAATTTTAATTATTTTTCAAATATATTTATAAACTGACCAAAATAAAGTCAAACATAAGAAACTAAAAAATTGCATTTTAAAGAAAAATATGGTAAGATAAATCAAAAGACAGAATTGCTCGGAGTTTTAATATGGATAAATGGGACAAGCGTTTTATGGAAATGGCCGAACTCGTCGGTTCGTGGTCGAGCTGTTTCAAGGAAAACAGGCATGTCGGGGCGATAATCGTAAGAAATAAAAGAGTAATCGCTACGGGCTACAACGGCGCGCCTCAGGGCATTAAAAGTTGCGTCGATAAGTGTGAATGTCTGCGCAATAAACTCAATATCGCCAGCGGCACGATGCAGGAAATCTGTTACGCCGTTCACGCCGAACAGAACGCCATAATTCAGGCGGCGAGGGTAGGTTGCAGCGTTGAAGGCTGCACGCTCTACTGCACGCACCAGCCCTGCGTTATATGCGCGAAAATTATCATAAATTCCGGCATTTCGCGCGTCGTTTATAAGGAAGGCTATCCCGACAAATTCTCTATGCAGTTGTTCGCCGAAGCGGGCGTTTCTGTGGAAAAGTACGAAAATTTATAATTTTAAAGGTATAAAAAATGAACAAACCTCAGGTAACTATAACAATGGAAGACGGCGGACGCATAGTTCTGGAACTCTATCCCGAAAAAGCGCCCAACACCGTAAATAATTTTATAAGCCTCGCTAAAAGCGGCTTTTACGACGGACTTACATTTCACCGCGTCATAAGCGGATTTATGATACAGGGCGGCGACCCCAACGGTACGGGAACGGGCGGTCCCGGATATACGATAAAAGGCGAGTTTTCTCTGAACGGGTTCAGCGGAAACGACATAAAGCATTCCCGCGGCGTAATTTCCATGGCGCGCGCAATGTCGCCCAACAGCGCTGGTTCGCAGTTTTTCATTATGCATGCCAACGCTTCTTATCTCGACGGACAGTATGCGGCTTTCGGCAAGGTGATTGGGGGAATGGATGTCGTCGATGCCATAGCGTCGGTTGCGACCGACTTCCACGATAAACCTAAAAAGCCTCAGGTAATAAAGAGCATGAGCGTGGAAACATTCGGCGCAGATTACCCCGCTCCGGTGAAATTCTGATATGAATAAGAAACTTCTCGTTTATATTCTCGCAGGCATAGCAGTCGCCGCGCTCATCTGCATAATTACGGGTATAATAATGTATTCGGTTGCGATCGGAAAGCAGATTTCTGTAACTGCGCCCGATTATTCTCTGCTCATAGATCAGAAAAAATCTGCCGTCGCCATAGGCATGCTTATGGTTATAGTCGGCTGCACTTTTATTGCTTTGCCCGTGGCAGGGTTCATTTACCTGCTCGTTTCTCACCTGATTGAAAAGAGGCGCTCGGCAAAAATCGCGCAAGCCGACAATATTGCTGTCGGAGATGGCGCGGCAGACAAAAATACAGAAAAAGAAATTACAGATAAATAATATATAAATTTACGGAGCTAAAAATGATAGACAACTCGGTTTATGTAAATCCACTCATCACAAGGTACGCAAGCAGGCAGATGTCGGAAAATTTTTCCGACGATAAGCGCTTTAAACTCTGGCGCAGGCTGTGGATAGCACTTGCGGAGGCTGAAATGGAGCTCGGGCTGAATATTACGCCCGCCCAGATTGCCGAAATGAAAAAATATGCCGACGACATCAACTATGAAACGGCAGAAAAGTTTGAAAGAGAGGTGCGCCACGACGTAATGGCGCATGTGAAGGCGTTCGGCAGTCAGGCAAAATCTGCAATGCCCATCATTCACCTCGGCGCTACGAGCTGTTTCGTCGATTGCAATTCGGAACTCATCATAATCCGCGACGCGCTCTCCATAATTAAAAGCAAACTTGTGAACGTCATTGACAAGCTCAAAAAATTCGCACTTAAATATAAAGACCTGCCCACGCTGGGCTTTACTCACCTTCAGCCCGCACAGCTTACAACGGTAGGCAAGCGCGCAACTTTGTGGCTTCAGGATCTGATGATGGACTATGACAATTTAGTTCATCTTGAAAAATGCTTCAAATTGCGCGGAGTAAAGGGCACTACGGGCACGCAGGCAAGTTTCATGGAGCTGTTCAACGGCGATACCGACAAGGTAAAGGAACTTGAAAAGCGCGTAGTTTCCAAGATGGGATGCGACAGAATTTACGGCGTAACGGGTCAGACCTATCCCAGAAAATACGATTATAACGTTTTGTGCGTTCTCTCGCAGATTGCGCAGAGCGCGTATAAATTTTCCAACGATATAAGAATTCTTCAGAATATGAAGGAAATAGAGGAACCATTCGAAAAATCGCAGATAGGATCCTCCGCAATGGCATACAAGCGCAACCCCATGCGCTGCGAGCGCATAGGCTCTCTTGCGCGTTACGTCATTTCGCTTCCCCTCAATTCCGCTATAACGGCATCGACCCAGTGGTTTGAAAGAACGCTCGACGATTCGGCTAACAGAAGAATTGTCAACGCGCAGGCATTCCTCGCGGTTGACGGCATACTCAATATTTATATGAACGTAAGCGAAAATCTCGTCGTTTACGAAAAGGTTATTGCAAAGCACATCGCCGCGGAGCTTCCATTCATGGCAACCGAAAATATAATGATGGAGTGCGTCAAGGCGGGCGGCAACCGTCAGGAGCTGCACGAAAGAATAAGGGTGCTTTCCATGGAGGCAGGCAAAAACGTCAAGGAGAGGGGGCTCGATAACAATCTAATCGACCTCATCAAAAAAGATGAAATGTTTGCTCCCGTTCACGATAAACTTGACGAAATTCTCGACGCGTCGAAGTTTATAGGCAGAGCGCCCCAGCAGACGGAAGAGTTTATCGCCAACGAAATTGATCCCATTCTCAAAGAAAACGAGGGCAGTCTGGGGCTCAAAGGCGAAGTAAGAGTGTAATGGCTGAAAGGTTTCTAACGCCGACGTCCGTCGTCGTGCTTATTATAAAAAACGAGGGCGGGCGAGGGCGCATTCTTCTGCAAAGACGAAAAAATACGGGTTTTGCCGACGGAATGTGGGATTTTGCCTGTTCTGGACACGTCGAAAAGGGCGAAAGCATGAGCATGGCTTGCTCGAGGGAATGCGCGGAGGAACTGAAAATTTCCGCGCGACCCGAAGATTTCCGCTTTTTTACATTTATTTACAAGCAGGATGAAGGCGTGACTTATTGCTACGGTTATTTTGCGCTTGAAAAATTTGAAGGGGAGCCCTGTATAGGCGAACCGGAAAAGTGTTCGGCTCTCGAATGGTTTGACTGCGACAATCTGCCCGAAAATCTTATAGACGACAGAAAAACCGCACTCAGAGCATTTTACGACGGAGTGCATTTCGTGGAATACGGCTGGGAAAAATAAAACAGCCCGCGCGAAATGCGCAGGCTGTCTGGCAGGGGAAACACGATTCGAACATGCAACCGACGGTTTTGGAGACCGCGACTCTACCGTTGAGCTATTCCCCTAAAAATCAATAGCTTAATGATTATATAATAACATTTGATTTTAGTCAACTGTTTTTCGGAGATTTAACATGAAAAAAAGATATAAACTCGGCGTTATCGGCTGCGGATTTATGGCTAACGCAATACTTAAAGGAGTGGTGCTTTCCGACTTTCTGAGCGGCAGAAAAGTAATAGTCAGCGACCCTAGCGAAGAAAAATTGAGCGCTGTTGAGGACGAGCTGGGCGTTAATACGACGACCGACAATGCAGAAGTTGCGCGCAACAGCGAATTTGTGCTCTTTGCGGTAAAGCCCCAGACTTTTGCCGAGGTCGCATCGGGTCTTTCGGACGTCTGCCCCGACAAGGTCATATCGATTATGGCGGGCGTTAAAAAATCAACCATAAAAAATGCGCTCGGCGTAGGCATAATTAAAGTTGCCCGCTGCATGCCCAATCTGCCCTGTTCGATAGGCAGCGGAATGATGGGCGTCGATATGTCCGATTTCAACGACAATTACGACGATACAGAGTTCATAACCAAACTTTTCGATTGTCTCGGCGTCGTCATGAGCGTTTCGGAAGATAAACTCGACGCCGTTACCGGTATCAGCGGCAGCGGTCCGGCGTATGTCTTTATGTTTATTGATGCTCTCATCGACGCGGGCGTAAAGCAGGGACTGACGCGCGACGAGGCTGCAACGCTTGCGGTTCAGACGGTAATTGGCGGAGCTGAAATGGTGCAGAACAGCGATAAACCTCTCGCAGAACTTATAATGAGCGTATGCAGCAAGGGCGGTACGACTATCGAAGCTGTAAAAGTGCTTGAAAAGAATAATTTCCGCGCAATAGTAGGCGACGCCGTCGAGGCGTGCGTTGCGCGCTCCAAAGAGCTGTCCAGATAATGAAAAAAGTTACTTTATATACGGACGGCGCGTGTTCTGGCAATCCCGGCGTAGGTGGTTACGGTTGCGTGCTAATGTACAACGGGCACGAAAAACGCCTTTCGGGCGCATTTGCCGAAACAACCAACAACCGTATGGAAATTTTTGCCGTCATAAGCGGACTTGGTTGCCTTAAAGAGCCTTGCGAGGTTGAAATTTACAGCGACTCCGCTTATACGGTAAACGCATTCAACAACGGCTGGATTTATGCGTGGGAAAAGGGCGGATGGAAGAAAGCCGACAACAAACCCGTGCTCAACGATGATTTGTGGAAGCAGCTTTTAGCGCTCACGCGCATTCATAAGGTCAGTTTCGTAAAGGTTAAGGGGCACGCGGACAACGAATACAACAACATCTGCGACAAACTTGCCACAGATGCGGTCAAAAATTTTAAACCTTAATTATAAACGGACATTTTTGTAGATATAATATAAAGTAAATGAATTACGACAAACAGACGGTGCTTGCCGTTTTAAAAGACATAGTAAATATTCTGACTTCTATAGTCCTCGGTGCCGTCGCCCTGTTGTTTGTTCTTCTCGGACTTAATTACAAGGGGCTGCAGTTTATTTCCGATTATTATACCGCGCTCGTCTGGTCTTCTGCGGCGCTTACTTTTGTCGTGCTCGTTCTGTACGTTGTATTTTATCTTTTGAGGAAGCAATCGTTTTACAGATTAATTCTCTGCGCGATAGTCTGCGCCGATATTTTTGCCGTAATTTTTTATGCCATAAGCGCAACCGGGCTTATACAGAAAATTAACAGCATAGAGGCGTTGCAGAATTATATAGACGGCTTCGGTTCGACTGCGGTTATCATTTTTATCGCGTTTTCCTTTTTGCAGGTCGTCATTCTGCCTGTGCCCGGCTCGGTTACCGTCGCGGCGGGCGTGGCGCTTTTCGGACCGCTCGAATGTGCGCTTTACAGCTTTATCGGCATACTCACCGGCTCTGTCGTCGCGTTTGCCATAGGCAGGTGGATTGGTTACAAGGCCGTATGCTGGATAGTGGGAAAGGACGATATCGACAAGTGGCTGGCAAAAATCAAGGGTAAGGACTATCTTATTTTATCCCTTATGTTTCTGTTGCCGCTTTTCCCCGATGATGTGCTGTGTTTCGTTGCGGGATTGTCTTCGATGACATGGCCCTATTTTATAATAATGATAATAATAACAAGACTGATTTCCTGCTTTACGGTTGCCTATTCGCTCGATCTGATACCGTTCAACACGTGGAGGGGAATAACCGTATGGATACTCATTATTTTGCTCGTCGCTCTGGCTTTTTACCTCGTATGCAAGTACTCGGATAAGATTGACGCATTCATAAAACGCAAATTCAATTTCAAAGACAGAACGAAAAAATAAAACACAAAATGTTATTAAATTTCAGCGCCTGCGGAAAGTTTTTCCGCGGGCGCGTTTTGTTTTCCGAGCACTTAAATACTTAAGAATTATTATACCTTAGTATTTAATATTTTTATATCAATTTATTTGATTTTTATGGAGCAAATTGATAAAATTATATTTGAAGATTTTTATCTGGGAGATAAATATGGATAAAATCAAATTGTTACAATCACGCAGGCGTTCGCTTATGGACGCAGGTAAAGGTATCCGCAAAGATATTGAAGCGGTTATCGATAGCGAAAGTTTTGTCGAACTTTCAACTTTTTCGTTCTCCAAGAGCGAATTTTACGACGACGATGCGCAGGGAGAGGGCGTTGTAACGGGCTTTGCCACGGTCAACGGCTATCCTTTTTACATTGTCGCGCAGAACGCGGCGGTGCTTTCCGGCGGCGTAGGCAAGGCAAACAGCAAAAAAATTGTAAAATGCCTTGAAAGCGCCGAAAAAAATCATACGCCCGTAATTTATTTTCTCTCTTCCCTCGGCGTAAGGTACGGTGAGGGTATAAGCGCGCTCGAAGGAATTGCAGAGCTCATTCTGACGGTGGCAAGGCTGAAGGGCAGCATAGAGCAGTATCTGGTAGTAAACGGCGAAGTTTACGGTCAGATTGCCATGCTTGCGGCGCTTTGCGACTTTAACTTCTTCATCGACAAGAAGAGCGTTCTCGCAGTCAACAGCCCCCTCGTAATCGGTGCGGCAGACAATCTCAACCTCAAAAAAGAACAGGTTGGCTCTGCTTCCGCGCTCAAAAATGCGCAGCTCGCAACGTTTACGGTAAAAGATCTGGCGGAAGTCAAGGGTAAAATCACTTCCGTTTGCGAACTTTTGCAGAACAGGGTAACAGATTGCGAAGAGCTCAATATTTCGCTTCCCGAGCTCAATAAGGCGGCTGACGCTAAGGCGCTCATGAACGTGTTCGATAAGGATAGCGCAATCGAGCTCGGCGCGTCGTACGTTCCCGAAGTAAAATGCCTGATAGGCAGAATAGGCGGAATAACCGTTGCTGCAAGCATATTCGATGCAAAGGGCGGAGTTAAACTTGATGCGCAGACTGCGAGAAAACTTAAAGATTTTGCCGAATTCGTCTGCTGCCGCGATCTTCCCTATGTTACTTTCGTAAATACATTGGGCATACGCGAAAACGTCGGCGTCAACGACAGCCTCGTGCTCAAAGAGCTCGGCGAGTATATAAACATGCTCGACTGCATGACTTCACCGAGAGTTTCCGTCGTTTACGGCAAGGCAATAGGTCTCGGCTACACTGTTTTTGCTTCCAAGAGCATGGGTTATGATTTCACTTATGCGTTCGCTAATGCGCAGATTGCGCTTTTTGACGGCGTGCAGGGTGCAGAAATCGAATTTGAAAAGGTTAAAAAGCTCAATAAAACCAAACTTGCGGAGCGTTATGCGTCGGAAAACGCCGACCCCGTCAACGCTGCGCAGGACGGTTACATCGACGACATTATAGAGCCTGCCTTTGTAAGGCAGTATCTTATAGCGTCGTTGCAGATGGCGCTTAAGTGAGGTTGTTATGAATAATCTGCTTGATATTCTGCCGGGCAGCGGCGACAAGGCGGGAAATTTCTATTTCGACAACCTCGGCGAGCCCGTTATTTATGCGATTATAGGTTTTGTGGTAGTTTTTGTAGGAATTATAATACTTATCGGTATTATATGGTTCATAGGCTTTCTGCTCCGCAAAACTGATAATTTTGCTTTCTTAAAAAAGAAAAAAGCGCCCGCCGTCGTTGAGGAGACCAAGACCGAAACACCTGCAGACGAGGACGGCATAACCGATGCCGAAAAAGCTGCAATAGTGGCTGCGCTTATGGCTTATTATGAAAATGAAGAGGGTAAATGTCAGTTTACCGTCAGGAGAATTAAGAAATTATAAGGAGTTATGGTAATGCGTAATTTTATTGTTACAATAGACGGAAAAAGTTATTCGGTCGGAGTAGAAGAAGTGGGAGCAACCGCTTCTGCGGCTCCCGTTGCGATGCCCGAGGTAAAACCTGCGGCTCCCGCGCCTGCGGCTGCGGCAACGGTTGAAAAAGGTGAAAAGGTACTTTCGCCCTTCCCCGGACTTATCAAGGGACTTTCTGTTGCCGAAGGAACGGCAGTAAAGAAGGACCAGCCCATCATAGTACTCGAAGCCATGAAGATGGACAACGAAATTACTGCACCCTGCGACGGAAAAGTTTATTATAAAGTCGCAAAAGGCGCAAATGTCGATACAGATACATTGCTCGCTGTTATAGGCTGACGGGAGGATACCTGATGCACTCATTACTTGCAGTTGATATCGGAGGGATTTTCGTCAATCTCTACGAATCGATGGGCTTCGTCAGCGGCGGATGGCAGAATTACGTAATGCTTCTCATTTCGTTTATTCTAATGTATCTCGCCATCGTCAAAAAATTCGAGCCCATGTTGTTGCTTCCGATAGCTTTCGGTATGTTCCTTATCAACATACCCGGCGCGGAGAGCGTTCTCTGGGGTACTTATCCAGAGGGAACGACGATAAAAGACCAGGCTTTCGACAACGTCAACGCCGATTCCAGAGGGCTTTTGTGGTATCTCTATTTCGGCGTGGATAAAGTAATTTATCCTCCGCTCATTTTCCTCGGAATAGGTTGTATGACGGACTTCGGACCGCTCATCGCAAATCCGAAGAGCATGCTTATAGGCGCAGGTGCGCAGCTCGGCATTTTTGTAGCGTTTTTCCTCGCGGTTGCGCTCGGCTTTTCTGTCGCGCAGGCGGCGTCCATTGCGATTATAGGCGGCGCGGACGGTCCTATGGCAATTTACGTTACCAGTACTCTCGCAGACGCTTATATCCCTATGATAGCGATAGCGGCTTATTCTTATATGGCGCTTATTCCTATAATTCAGAAGCCGCTTATGAGATTGCTTACCACAAAGAAGGAGCGCAAAATAAAAATGCAGCAGCTTCGTCAGGTCAGCAAACTCGAAAAAATTCTGTTCCCTATAATAGTTACTCTGGTCGTGGGAATTATTCTTCCCTCGGCGATAGCCCTTCTGGGTATGCTTATGCTCGGCAATCTGTTCAGAGAGTCGGGCGTTGTTGAAAGGCTTTCTACGCAGGCTCAGAACGGACTTATGAATACCATAACTATTTTCCTCGGCGTAGCGGTAGGCTGCAAGGCTAAGGGTGAAATCTTCCTGAGCCTTGAAACCATTTATATAATCGGTCTCGGTCTGCTTTCGTTCATTCTCGGAACGGTAGGCGGTCTGTTGGTCGCAAAAGTTATGTGCAAAGTTACAAAGGGAAAAATCAATCCGCTCATCGGTTCTGCGGGCGTTTCGGCTGTGCCGATGGCGGCGCGAATATCTGAAGACGTGGGAAGGGAATACGACCCTCAGAACCATCTTCTAATGCACGCGATGGGCCCCAATGTGGCAGGCGTTATAGGTTCGGCCATTGCGGCGGGCATTCTTCTCGCTTGCTTCGGAGGCTACGTGGACGGTACGGCGGCGACTGCTGCAGTTGCTTCAATTATCGCATAATTCGGAGTTATTAATATGGAAGCTAAAAAAGTACTTATTACTGATACAATTCTGCGCGACGCGCACCAGTCTCAGGCTGCAACGCGCATGCGCTTCGAGGATATGGAGCCCGTGCTTTCTCTCCTCGACGATATAGGTTATTATTCTCTGGAAGCGTGGGGGGGAGCCACATTCGATACCTGCCTCAGATTTCTGAACGAAGACCCTTGGGAAAGACTTCGCAAGCTCAGAAAATACCTCAAAAAAACGCCTATACAAATGCTTTTAAGGGGTCAGAATCTTCTCGGCTATCGTCATTATGCAGACGACGTGGTGGAAAAATTCATTGAAAAATCGATAGAAAACGGCGTCGGCGTAATAAGAGTTTTCGATGCGCTCAACGACGTGCGCAACCTCGAAACTTCGATGAAGGCTATAAAGAAATACGGCGCCGGCGGCAAATGCGTGTGCGAAGCGACAATTTCTTACACGACCAGCCCCGTTCACACCACAGAATATTTCGTAAAACTTGCCAAACAGCTCGAAGATATGGGTGCCGACAATATCTGTATAAAGGATATGGCAAACCTTCTGTTGCCTTTCACGGCTTACGAAATAGTTTCCAAGATAAAAGCAGAGCTCAAACCCACGACGCTTTTGCACCTTCATACGCACAATACCTCGGGTACGGGCGATATGATTAACCTTATGGCTATACAGGCAGGCGTAGATATTGTCGACTGTGCGCTTTCGCCTCTCGGCAACGGCACTTCCAACCCTGCCACCGAACCTCTTGTGGCTGCGCTTAAAGGCACGCCTTACGACACAGGCATAGATATCAATAAACTTCTTCCCATAGTAAGTCATTTCAACGTTGTCGCTCAGAGACTTGAAAAGGAAGGTTTCCTGTCGCCCAAGGTGAGAAAGGTAGATATTAATACTCTGCTTTATCAGGTCCCCGGCGGCATGCTTTCCAACCTCATGAACCAGCTCAAACAGGCTGGCAAGGAAGACAGGCTTAAAGATTGCCTTGCGGAAGTTCCCGTCGTAAGGAAGGACTGCGGTTATCCTCCGCTCGTAACGCCTTCAAGTCAGATAGTCGGAACGCAGGCCGTATGGAATGTGCTTCTCGGCAGGTACAAGACGATAACGGCGCAGTACAAAGACCTTATACTCGGCAAATACGGCAAAGTGCCCGGCGAAGTCAATAAAGAAATTCTCGCTATGTGCACGAAAGACGGCGAAAAGCCTATAACCTGCCGTCCCGCAGATCTTCTTTCAGACGAAATGGCGGAACTTACCGAAAAGGTCAAAGCCGACGGGTTCTACGAAAAAGAAGAAGATGTCCTTTCCTATGCGCTCTTCCCTGAAGTTGCGACAAACTTCTTCAAGTTGCGCAAGGCGAAAGAGATAAAAGTGGACAGCGACATGGCTGCCAACCCTAATAAAGTTTATCCTGTATAAAAAATGAAAACGGCGGGACGATGTTCCCGCCGTTCTAAATGTATAGCGGAGAGAATATGAAAGTTGCTGTGATAGGCGCAGGTGCGGCGGGGCTGATGGCGGCATACGCGGCTGCATCTAACGGAAACGACGTTACCGTGTTTGAAAAAAATTCTAAATGCGGAAAAAAAATATATATAACGGGCAAGGGCAGGTGCAACTTCACCAACGATGTTGCGCCCGACGAGTTTTTGCAAAACGTCGTGAACAACGCCAGATTTCTTACGGGGGCAATTTATTCTTTTTCTCCCAAACGCTGTATAGACTTCTTCGAAGCGGGCGGAATGAGCGTAAAAGTCGAAAGGGGGAACAGAGCTTTCCCCGTCTCTGACAAAGCGAGCGATGTTACGCGCTGCCTCGAAAATTATTGTAAAAGAGTGGGCGTAAAGTTTGTTTTTGACACCGAAATTAAAGATATTATAATTTTAAATAGTACTGTGTCTGGCATAATAACCGATAAAGAACAGCTTTCGTTCGATAAAGTCATCGTTTGTACAGGCGGAATGAGTTATCCTTCGACAGGCTCGACGGGCGACGGATACAGATTTGCAAGAGAATGCGGACATAAAACGGTAGAGCCCGTTCCCGCGCTGTGCGGACTTAATGTCTGCGGCTCGTTTTATAAAAAGTTGCAGGGGCTTACTCTTAAAAATGTGTGTCTTACGGCTTCATATCGCGGCAAAGTAATATTCAGTCAGATGGGCGAAATGCTTTTTACGCACTTCGGTATTTCCGGTCCGCTCGTTTTGTCCCTTTCTAGCGTAATCAACCGGCTCAATTTCAAAGAAATTGTCGTAAAAATCGATTTGAAACCTGCTCTGTCCGAGGAGGTTCTCGATAAGCGAATTCTGCGCGATTTTTCGGAAAATGCAAATAAAAGTTTGTCTAACTGTCTGAAAAATCTTTTGCCGTCGTCAATGATTGCTTGCGTTCTCGAAAAAAGCGGTCTCGACGGCGATAAAAAAGTGAACTCCGTAACGCGCACCGAAAGAGCGGCGTTATTGACAACGCTTAAAAATTTTGATATTATGATTGCGTCGCTTCGCGACTTTTCCGAAGCCATTATAACGTCTGGCGGAGTAAGCGTTTCGGAAATCAATCCCAAAACTATGGAAAGCAAATTGGTTAAGGGGCTTTATTTTTGCGGCGAAGTGCTCGACGTGGACGCGTTTACGGGCGGCTTCAATCTTCAGATTGCTTTTGCAACAGGTTTTGCCGCAGGCAATTCCATAAAATAAAGCAGACATTTCCATCAAATAAAGCCGTAAAATACTTTTTAGTTTTTCTCGCAAAATGTTCAAAATATTTAGTTAAACGCAATTTTAAATCGCGGAGAACTTTGAAATTATAAGGAATTCAGCTTATAAAGCTACTTGAATTTAATCCAACTTTTTCAGTTGTAGTGGCTGAATTTTTATTGTTCGGTCGCGCTGAATTCAAATAACTGAATTTACAAATAAACAATAATTTTATCTGAAATAAACGGGTGAATGATTATGAAAGCTATAAGAGGAGCAACAACTTTAAAAACAGACTGTGCCGAGGAAATAAGGGCAAAGGTAAACGAACTGCTGTTGCAGATTGTAAGCGAAAATAAGCTCAACATGGGCGATATTGTCTGCATAATGCTCTCATCGACATCGGATATACATTCCCTTTATCCTGCGAAAGCTGCCCGCGAAGCGGGTTTTTCGGGTTGTGCGCTCTATTCATCGCTCGAACCCGACATGGACGGCGCGTTGCCGCTGTGCATAAGAGTAATGATGCTCGCGGATACGGATAAACCCGTAAAGCACGTCTATCTTCACGGAGCAAAGGCATTGAGAAAAGATATCGCGAGCATCATAAATATTGCTATCGACGGACCCGCAGGCAGCGGAAAGAGCACTGTTGCATCGATTATAGCCGATAAACTCGATATTTTAAGTCTCGATACGGGTGCCATGTACAGAGCGACGGCGCTCAAATGCCTTAAAAGCGGCGTTGATTATGCCGAAAAAGATCAGGTAAGACATCTCGTTGAGAACATAAATCTCCGCGTAGAGTATAAAGACGGAAAACAGCTCACTTTGCTCGACGGCGAAGATGTTTCGGGCGAGATACGCACGGCACAGATTTCCATGCTTGCATCTTATGTTTCGAGTTATCCCTTTGTGCGCGACAAAATGGTTGAAATTCAGCGACGCATTGCGTCCGAAGTTTCCTGCGTGCTCGACGGAAGGGATATCGGCACTAATGTTTTACCCGACTGTCCTTTTAAATTTTATTTAACCGCCACGCCAGAAGTAAGAGCGATGCGTAGGTTTGAGCAGGATAAGATTAAGGGTACTTCCCAGACATACGAACAGATTTTGCAAGAAATCAACGAAAGGGACAAGCAGGATAAAAACCGTGCGGTTGCGCCTTTGAAATGCGCCGCGGATGCTGTTGTTATAGATACTTCATATATGACGATCGAAGACGTCGTTTCGGAAATGATGGCAAAAATTCAGGAGAAAATCTGATGGATAAAGAAGATGAAGAGCGCGTGAGAAAACTGCGCAGAACGTTTGACAGGCTAAGAGTTATTGAAAAACTGATTTTCAGACACATTTTTCCTTACAGAAGGCACGGAAATCTCACCCGTTACAACCAAGGACCGCTTATCATCATCGGCAACCATTACAGCATATGGGACGTAATTCCCGCGGCGATGGTTACAGACCGCGCCGTACATTTTATGGCAAAAAATGAACTCAGCAACGTAAAAATCGGCTGTATCAATATCGGCAAAGGCGCCTTGAAGTGGTTACAGTGCATACCAGTAAAGCGCGACGGAAGCGACGTTCAGGCGCTTAAAACAAGCATGAAATACCTTAAAAACGGCGAAGTTATAAATATCTTCCCCGAAGGGACGAGAAATCATTCATACGAAAGTTTTCTGCCTTTCAAAGGCGGTGCGGCGGCGTTGGCAATAAAGATGAAGACGCCCCTCGTTCCCGTAATCGAGGTGGAGCGTATGAGGGCGTTTCATAAAGTCGATGTAATTTACGGCGATCCAATTTATCTCACGAAATACTACGGCAAAAAGCTGACGGCGGAAGAGATTTCAAAGATTGACGATTGGCTTCGCGACGTTATGATGAATATGCGTCAGGCATTTATAGACAAGTATCACCCCAAACTCAAACCGCTCAAGCCTAAAAAAGTCAAAAAGGCAAAGAATTAAGGTAAATGCAGATAATAATAGCAAAACACAGCGGGTTCTGTACGGGCGTAAGGCGTGCCGTAGATACGGCGATGAGCGTTCCGCCCGAAAACACATACGTGCTCGGCGAAATCATTCACAACCGCCACGTCGTAGAGCAGATCGAAGCCCGCGGAATAAAAACTGTTGACAGCCTTGACGCCGTTCCGGACGGCGCCACGGTTATTTTTCGTTCTCACGGCGTTCCGGCAGATTTTTACGATAAATGCGCCGCCCGCGCAATTAAAATAATCGACTGCACGTGCGGCTTTGTCCGCAACACGCAAAAAATTGTCAAAAGTCAGTATGAACAAGGCAAAACGATAGTCATTGTGGGAGAGGCAGCCCACCCCGAGGTGGTGGGACTTCTCGGTTGGTGCGGCAACAGCGCACTCGTTGTGAATGATACTGACGCAGATTTCAGCGCGATAAAGGATAAAGACGTCTGCGTAGTCGCTCAAACTACGTTTTCTGTTGAAAAATTTGAGAAAATAATAGAAAATATTAAAAATCTGTGTGAAAAAACAGTTGCCGTTTTCAAAACTATTTGTTATACTACTTATGATCGTCAACTTGAAGCGGAACAACTTTCAAAAAAGTGTCAGGCAATGGTCGTTATAGGCGGTATGAACAGCAGTAATACCAATAAACTTTACGACATTTGCAGGGCAAATTGCAAAAACGTGTTCAGGCTTTCGGGTCCCGACGATTTGGATTACGAAAAAATTAAAAATTTTAAAAGTGTAGGTATTGTTTCGGGGGCATCCACTCCGAATGCGCAAAACCGGGAGGTTCTCTTAAAGATGGAAGAAAAAAGCACAGAAGTAAATGCAACAAGTTCTATGGCGGACGTAGTTGCAAAGATTGACAGCGAATCGAAGTTCAAAAAGGGTCAGATAGTTACTGCGACAATTTCCGAAGCAACGGAAGACGGTCTTCAGATACTTCTTCCTTTTTCAAAAAAGGAAATTCCTTTGAGCAAGGACGAGCTTGACTGCGAAGTTTACAACGCAGCCGACTATGCCGACAAAATCGGCGAGCCTATCGATTTGCTGGTTGTGGAGCTTAAGCCCTCTTTAAAACTTTCGCAGAAAATGATTAAAGTTCTTGCGGAAGAAGAAGCTCTCAGCGCAGAAATAGAATCCGGCAAAGAATTCCAGGTTGAATGTACCGGTTTTAACAAGGGCGGTCTTACGGCAACGCTCGGAACCTATTCCGTATTCGTTCCCGCAAAGGAAATCAGACCCAGCTTTGTAAAAGATCTCAGCAAATACGTCGGCAAGACGCTTCGTCTCCGCGCTCTCGAAGTCAAGAGGGACAGAAAGAAGGAAATCATCGCTTCCCAGAGAGTAATTCTTCAGGAAGAGAAAGAAGCAAAGGAAGCAGCAAAGGCTGCTAAAGAGCAGGAATTCTTCGCAAATATCGCAGTTGGCGACGTTGTAGAAGGCAAAGTTGAAAGAGTTACTTCTTTCGGCGCATTTGTTTCCGTAAACGGTTTCGACTGCCTCGCTCATATATCCGACCTGTCCTGGACGGGCGCAAAGGCTGTAACCGACGTTCTTGAAATCGGCAAAACTTATAAATTCAAGGTTCTCAAAGTAGATACAGAAGCAAAGAAAGTTTCCATAGGTTACAAGCAGCTCCAGCCCCAGCCTTGGGATCTTGCAGCTGAAAAGTATTCTGTCGGCGAAGTCGTACACGGCAAAGTTGTACGTATCGTGCCTTTCGGCGCATTCGTTGAAGTTGAAAAAGGCATTGACGGTCTCGTTCATGTTTCTCAGATCAGCTATGACAGAATTGAAACTCCCGCATCCGTTCTCAATGTAGGCGACGAAATCGACGCAAAGATTATTGCGCTTGACCCCGTTGCAAAGAAGATGAACCTTTCCATTAAGGCAATTCTTCCCGAGCCCGAAAGAAAGCCCCGCGCAGAAAGGGCTGAAGGCGAAGGTCATAAGAGAAGCCGCGCACCCAGAAAGTCTGACGACGAATATTCCGACTGGAACGAAGGAAGCATTTCCATCGGCACTTCTCTCGGCGATATCCTTGCAAACGCTCAGAAAAACAACAAGTAATTGATAAAAGCAGACCACCTAAATGGTCTGCTTTTTTTATTAAAATTTTTTGATAACCGCGCCGAGCGCATTCTGCTTTCGGCGCGGTTATTTTATGCAAAAAGTTTAATTGCACAGTGCGGAGGTTATATATAATAATGTTAATACACGGAGGTTTAAAATGAAACAGGGTAACATAAAAATTTCCAGCGAAAACATGATGCCAATCATCAAAAAATGGCTTTATTCAGATAAAGACATATTCCTCAGGGAGATAGTTGCCAACGGCGCAGACGCAATTACAAAGTTCAAAAAACTTGTATCGATGGGTCAGGCGACTGAAAACGAAGGCGAGGAATACTGCATTAAAATAAATATAGATAAAGACGCCAAGACTTTGTCCGTTGAGGATAACGGCATAGGCATGACCGAGGAAGAGGTTGAAAAGTACATCACTCAGATTGCATTTTCAGGCGCTTCCGACTTCCTTGCAAAGTACGAAAAGGCGGGCGGCGAAGGCATAATCGGTCATTTTGGTCTCGGTTTTTATTCCGCTTACATGGTATCGGAAAATGTCGAGATAATAACCAAGTCCTACGACGGCAGCCCCGCCGTGCACTGGCAGTCTGACGGCAATAAAACATATACGATTGAGGAAAGCGACAAGGCAGACCGCGGCACAAAGGTCATAATGCATATAAGCGAGGAAGAGAAAGAATTCCTCAACGAGAGCACGATTAAGGACCTCGTAAAGAAATACTGCTCGTTCATGCCTTACAACATTTATGTCAACTTCAAAGGCGACGGCAAGGACAAACCTTTGAATACGACTTTGCCCCTCTATGCAAAGCCCGTAAAAGATTGCACAGACGAGGAGTATAAAGAGTTTTATACAAATACATTCCTCGATTTCACGCCCCCCATTTTCTGGGTACACCTCGACATGGACTATCCTTTCAGACTGAAAGGCATTCTCTATTTCCCTAAGGTCAGAAACAAGGTCGAGCTCGAGCGCGGCAAGGTCAAACTTTACTGCAATCAGGTATTCGTCGCTGAAAACATTAAGGAAGTCATTCCCGAATTCCTTATGCTTCTGAACGGCGTAATCGATTGCCCCGATATTCCTTTGAACGTTTCGCGTTCATTCTTGCAGAACGACAAGCAGGTTCAGCGCATTTCCAAATATATCACTCGCAAAGTTGCCGATAAACTTGTCGCACTCTTCAAAAACGACAGAAAGAAGTTTGAAGAATGCTGGGAAGATATTGCAAACTTTGTTAAATTCGGCTGCATCAAGGACGACGAGTTCTACAACAGGGTAAAAGACATAATTATCTATAAGGATATCGACGATAATTATAAGAACATAAAAGAATTCCTCGGACTGCCTGAAGAAGAAAATGCAGACGAAGGCGAAAAGAAAGAGGAAGAGAGCAAAGAAAAGAAAGAAGTCAAACCTTCAACCATTTATTACATTTCAGACGAACAGCAGCAGGCTCAGTATGTGAAGATGTTCAAGGATGCAGGTCTGAATGCGATCAAGTGCGATAACTTCATTGACCCTCACTTTATAAGCTATCTTGAATACAAAGCGCCCGATAAACTCAAATTTATGAGAATTGACGCCGACGTGGCGGGAGCATTGAAGGGCGAAGACGCCGCGGAAGACAGCGTTCTCATAGATATATTCAAAAAAGCTATTGGCGACGATAAACTTACGATTAAAACGCAGGCGCTCAAAAACAGCGAAGTCCCCGCAATTATCAATGTTGACGAGTATATGAGAAGGTATTCCGAAATGGGCAGTTTCTACGGAATGTCCGACGGAGAAGTGGCAAAGACCATGATAATAAATACCGCAAATCCCGTCGTATCGAAGATAAAGGAGATGGACGACGAAAAGCAGAAATTTGTAGCAGGTTACATTTATTCGCTTGCTCTTATGTCATTCAAAAAGATGAGCCCCGCCGAACTCGATAAATTCATTGGCGACAACCTCAAACTTCTTGAAAACTACGTTAAATAATTATAATCAAAAATGACCGCTTCGGCGGTCATTTTTTTATTGCGGAAATAATACTTTAAATTATGAACCTCAATTTTCTGCCCGATTGCCTGCGCAGCGCTATAAAATGTCTCAATCTCAATTATCTTACGGAAATAAGGATAAGAAGGGGACAACCCGTAATAATAGAGTATAGCGGCGAATATGTATATATAGATAATTTCGGAAAATGCGACAGCGCCGAAAAGGCGATAAGAATTTACGATGTTGACGGACTTTTTGCTTATGCGCTGTCGGACGGGCTGTATGCATACTCCGAGCAGGTCAAGAAGGCGTTTGTAACATTGGACGGTGGCGTGCGCATAGGCATTGCGGGCGAGTACATAACGGCAAACGGCTCGGTCAATGCCATAAGGCACATAACTTCCCTGAATATCCGCATCCCGCACGACATAAAGGGCTGCGCCGATAAAGTTTATCGCGTAACGCAATCGCAACAACCCAACAGCCTGCTGATTTTTTCTCCGCCGGGGTTGGGAAAAACCACAATGCTGCGCGACCTGGCAAGAAAACTTTCCCAAAAGTACAACGTTCTCGTTGTGGATGAAAGAAACGAAATTGCAGCAGCTGACTGCGACGGCGACGGATACGACCTCGGGGAAAGGTGCGACGTCGTGCGCGGCGGAGATAAACTTACCGCCTTTTCGTCTGCGATAAGGGCGATGAAGCCGCAGATTATCGTAACGGACGAGCTGTACGGCGAAAAAGATATTTCTGCGGTCAGATACGCTGCGGATTGCGGAATTACCGTGCTTGCTTCGACGCACGTGTTGGACGTTAAACAGCTCAAAGCCATGCCATTCGATTATTTCTGTCGCCTTACGGGAATAGGGAAAGAAGTTGTAATCTATGATAAAAATTTTAATATTATCGGCGATAGTCATTGCCACGACGGCGATAGGAGTACTTTTATCGTCTGAAAAAAAGAAGCGCGCCCGCGTTTTTTCCGAACTGTATGAATTCAACGAGCAGATGCTGTTGAACCTCAAATACGGCAAAGAGCGCATTTCACGCATTGCCAACGATTATAAGTACGTAAATGAAGTTATGTCGGGTAAAGAGGTCCTTTCGGGCGAAGACGGCATTTTAATCAAAGAATACTTTAAAAATCTCGGTGCGAGCGACAGTGTTTCGCAGATAGATTACCTCAACGAAAAAAAATCTGCACTTAAAAAATTAAAGGAAGAAAGTATGCTAGATTATAAAAAATACAGTTCTCTGTACATAAAAATTGCGCTTATGGCAGGCATTTTGATAGCTGTTTTACTTGCATGATGGATATAAGCATAATATTTAAAATAGCCGCGGTCGGCATAATAATAACCATTGTCTGTCAGATCCTTAAAAAATCGGACAGGGACGATATCGCCACGGTCGTCAGTCTGGTGGGACTGATAATAGTTCTGACTGTAGTAATTTCTATGATTGCCGACTTGTTCGAGCAGGTCAAGGCGCTGTTCGATATATTCTGATGGTCGTAAAATTGTGTTGCGTGGCGATAATAACCGGGGTAAGCGCGCTCGTTCTAAAAGCGCATAAGCCCGAATTCGTTCCGCTGTGTCTGACTGCGGGCGGAATTATACTCGTGTTGTTTGCATTCGATTATTTTGCCGCCAGCGTAAGTTTCATAAAAACATTTACCGAGCAGACGGGAATAGACAGTTCTGTCGTCAGACTTATATTCAAGATAATCGGAGTGGGGTATCTTATTGAAATTACCGCGGGTTCTGTTAAGGACCTCGGCTTCGACAGTCTCGCCGATAAACTGATAATGTGCGGAAAGTTTATAATTTTTGCCATGTCGCTGCCCATTTTGCAGGCAATGTTCAATGTAATAATGTCGTTGGTTAATATGGTATGAGATATAAAGTAAAGGCGATAATCATCGCCGCAACGCTGATTATTCTTCTGTCGTGCGGCGGAATAGCGGCATTTGCCTCTGACGGGGAAGCGGAACTCAACGAAAATATAAATTCCATAATCTCCGGTCTCGATTTGTCCGAACTAGACGAATATCTGAACTCTCACCGCGACGACTTTCTGTTCAGTTTCGGCGACAATGCCCAGGAAATTATTTCTTACCTCATTAACGGAAACCTCGGCATAAATTATCCGAGCTACATAGGGGAATTATGCTCTGTATTGTTCGGAAACGTGTTGTCTTTGGTGCCTGCGTTTGCGCAGATAGTGGGCATAGCCATACTGTGCGCGCTTGTAAAGAGCGCCGAAGGCGGAGTTATCAGTTCAAGCACTTCGAAAGTTGTGCGCATAGCCTGTTACGCCCTCATAATTACTATAATTACCGCCATGCTGACGGGCATTGTATCGTCTGCTCTCGAGAGCATAAACGTTATAAGAACGCAGGTGGAAATCATTACGCCCATACTCGTAACTCTCACGGTTTTAACGGGCGGGAGTAATGCCGGGGCGATCTATCAGCCGTCTGCACTCTTTATTTCTGGCGGCGCCGTAGAGATTGTAAGCGGCATAATTTTCCCTGCCACGATTGCCATCGTGGTGATAAATTTCATATCAAAGCTAGCGCCCGATATTTCTTTTTCGGGCACTTCAAAACTAATAAAAAGCATTTTAAAGTGGGTAATAGGCATAACTCTGGCGGTTTTTTCGCTTTTCATAACCGTACAGAGTACGGCATCGTCGCTGTTCGACGGCATTTTCTTCAAGGCGACAAAATACCTTGTCGGCAGCTCCGTGCCTATTGTAGGCAATTTTTTGTCGGCAGGCGTCGATATGATTGTGGCGGCGTGTTCTGTTATAAAGAGTTCCGTCGGGATATGCGGAATAGTGTTGCTCATATCGGCGGTAGCGCCTCCGATAATTCTTTTTGCCGCTTTTTCTCTTATTTTAAAACTGGTTGCCGCTGTCGTTCAGCCTCTCGGCGAGAACACGCTTTATTCAATGTTCTCCGACCTCGCAACGGATATCGAATATTTTATAGCCGGTCTGTGCACTGTGGCGTTCATGTACGCCCTGGTGGTTATGCTTATCATAAGCTCGGCGACAAATTTTTTATGACGTCATATATAGCGCTTGCGGCGGGAGCCGTTTTTATCACGGTAATAGCAGGTTTTATAATTCCCGAAGGAAAATTGCATAAAATAATTAACTTCGTTCTTAGGATAGCCTGCATACTAATTCTCATTTCGCCTGTTTTCAGCATTTTCAATATTTCTCTCGAACAGCAGGAAGGCGGGCTTATTGATTACGATTATGTCTGCGAAGTATATTCGGACAGCCAGAGCGCGACGCTTGAAAACATGATTGAAGAAGAACTGGGCATAGAGTGCGAGTGCAGGGTGGAAATTATCTATAAAGATGGCTCATTTACCGAAAACGGCGTTACCGTTACGGGAGATTTTGTCGAATTAAATACAATGGACGAAATTCAATCATATTTGCTCGGGCTCGGCTATATAAATATAAACGTAAATGAAAAAACTGATTGAGCTTCTTAAATCGAACAAAACGCTGATTATAATAATCGCTCTCGTGTTTGTTCTTATACTTATAGTCGTGCTCTACAACGGAGCGGAGGAAAGTTCTTCGGCGGGGGCGTTTACCGACAAGACGCAGACTGAAATAAAACTTGAAAGCATACTTTCCTCGATAGACGGAGTGGGGGAAAGCAACGTTATGGTAACGGAGAGCGATGAAGGAATTGAGGGAGTTGTTATAGTGTGTCAGGGTGCGGATAACATTATGACGCGCAACGATATACTTAACGCCGTTTCAACGGCATTGAATATTCAGAAAAATATCATAGCCATTTACGCTATGAATTAATAAGGAGAATTTTATGACAAAAAAGAAAAAAATCATCATTCTGTCGTCGCTCGTTTTTCTGCTTGCGGTTACTGCGGTACTCAACGTTCTGCTTGTCAATAAAGATACCGCGGCAAGCGCAGATGCGGTAACGACGGCCAACTACTTTTCAACCTATCGTTCCGAAAGAACGACGACGAGAAGCGAAGAACTTCTTCAGCTTGACAGCGTCATCGAGCTCTACGACGAAGGCAGCGAAAAGTATAACGAAGCGGTAGATCTCAAACTTCAGATCGTAGAAATTATGGAAAGCGAGCTCGTGCTCGAAACCATGATAAAATCGTTAGGTTTTTCGGATGCGGTCGTTTCCATAGGAATGGACTCAGATAACGTGAACGTGTTCATAAATTCCGACGAATTGTCGTCCGATACGGCACTTTCCATTTACAATCTGTTAAGAAACGAAGCGGGAGTTGCACCGACTAACATAATAATAATGCCCGTCTATTCACAAATTTGAATTTAGGTGTTGCAAAATGATAAGTATTGTGCTATAATAATTAAGAAGCGGAGTGGTTCCGCCTTAGGAGAATTGTATGGCACATATCAGACCTGATTCAACCCAGAAAGGCAAAATCTCATACAATGCGGGTATCGTGAGCGGCATAGTTTCTCTGGCTGTATCCGAAGTTGACGGCGTCGATTTGCTCAATACTAAGAACAAGGGCATAAAGCTCTTTTTCGAAAAGCAGGGCATCGTCGCAGATATAAGCGTAAAAGTGGACTATGGCTACAATGTACCGTCGCTTGCTTTCCGCATACAACAGTCCATCAAACACAACGTTGAATCTATGACTAAATACAAGGTTGATAAGGTGGATGTTCACATTCAGGACGTAAATTTCCCTGAAAACGCTATTATTTAAAGAAAATATTTAACGTATATTCCCTTAATAAACTTAAGGGAATATTTCTATTTAAGGAAAAATTATGAGAACAGTTGCGCGCGAAACACTTTTTAAAATTATTTTTGCTTCCCAGTTTTCCCCTGTTGACGAGGCTTTCAAAAACCATATGTACAGGCTTGATAAACTCGACGACGCGGACAAGCAGTACTGCGACAAGGTGCTGGAAATAATAAAACAGCATTCTGACGAGTTTTTTGCCCTACTCGACGAAAAATCTCTTTCGTTTCCCGAAAAACGCATCTATCCCGCAGATAAGAGCATAATGCTCATCGCTCTCGCCGAAATTTTGTATATGGACGATATCCCCGTCAAAGTTTCGTTGAACGAAGCTGCAAATATCGCTTCAAAATTTTCATCGGAAAAGAGCGCTTCGTTCATAACGGGCGTATTGTCTTCTGCAATAGGAGGTACAAATGTATAAATTAATCGACGGAAAAGCTCATTCGCAGGGTATAAGACAGGAAATACGCCGCGGCGTTGAAGAATTCAGACAAAAACACGGCAGGGAAATAGGTCTCGCCGTCGTTCTGATAGGCGACAACAGTGCCTCCAAAGTTTATGTGCGCAACAAAATCAAAGCGTGCGAAGAGGTTGGCATAAAATCTTATGCATATTATCTACCCGCAGAGACGTCGCAGAAAGAGGCGGAAGAGTTAGTTTCGTCCCTCGTTTCAGACGATAATATTAATGGAATTCTTGTTCAGCTTCCGTTACCCGCACATCTTGACAGCGAAAAAATACTTGCGCTCATACCCATGAGCAAGGACGTTGACGGTTTCTGCGCCGAAAATATGGGCAGCCTGTGCATGAACAGGGAGTGCCTTGTGGCTTGTACGCCCAACGGCGTTATGAAGATGCTCGAACGCGAAGGGATAAACCCCAAGGGCAAAAAAGCCGTTGTGGTAGGGCGCTCGAACATAGTCGGCAAACCTATGGCAATGCTTCTTCTCAATGCGGACGCTACGGTTACGGTGTGCCACAGCAAGACCAAAGATCTCCGCGAACAGTGCCTTCAGGCAGATATCCTCGTTGCGGCGATAGGCAAAGCTAAATTTATAACGGCTGATATGGTAAAAGAGGGAGCCGTCGTTATTGACGTCGGTATGGACCGCGACGAAAATGGCAAATTGTGCGGCGACGTGGATTTTGAAAACGTCAAAGAAAAATGTTCATACATCACGCCCGTACCCGGCGGCGTAGGTCCGATGACCATAACTATGCTCATGTACAATACTTTGGAAGCTGCAAAAAGGAGCGTTTGATTTTGAGCGGTTTCGATAAACGTTACGGCGATTATCTCGCTTTGTTCAATAAAAGACTCGATGAGTTCTGCAATAAACTCGACTGCACTCCCGATATTCTGAACAGGAGTTTAACTTACAGTTTAATGCTCGGCGGAAAACGTATCCGTCCCGTTCTCATGCTCGCCGTCGCCGATGCGATTGGGACGGATAAGGAGAGCGTTATAGATTTTGCGCTCGCCCTCGAACTTATTCATACTTATTCTCTCATACACGACGATTTGCCCGATATGGACAACGATGATTTCAGGCGCGGGCAACCGTCAAATCACAAGGTTTTCGGCGCGGCAAACGCCATTCTGGCGGGAGACGGCCTGCTTAACACTGCATATTCGATACTATTTGATCAGTGTTTCAAGGGCAACGAATATGTTTCCGCGGCGAAATATATGTGCGATTGCGCGGGCATTTACGGCATGATTGCGGGACAATCTGCCGATATTCTGCATGAAAAAGACGACAGCGTCAGCGAAGACGACCTCGAATTCATTTACAGCAAAAAGACGGGAAAGCTAATAACTGCCGCGACAGTAACGCCGTCCATTCTCAACGGCGGCAAGTATTTTTCCGAACTAAAAATGCTCGGCAGTAAGATAGGCTATCTCTTTCAGCTTACGGACGACATTCTCGACGTCGAGGGTGCGTTCGAAAAGACTGGCAAAAGCCTTGGCAAGGACGAAAAGGAAGGCAAACTTACCGGCATAAAGGTTTACGGACTGGACAACTGCAAGCTGCGCGTCGACGTTATCGGAGACGATTGCATAAGAATAATTGACGGATTGGACGGAGATACGGCATTTTTATACGACTTTGTAAATTTTGTAAAGACAAGACAGCTTTAAATTATTATGCTTGATGACGAAAATATACCACAACTGAAAAGCATGTCGCGCGAAGAGCTCAATGCTCTTTGCGACGAATTGCGCAGCAGAATAATTGATACCGTAATGAAAAACGGCGGGCACCTTGCATCCAATCTCGGCATGGTGGAACTTACCGTCGCGCTTCATTATGTGTTCGATTTCCCCACGGATAAAATTATATTTGACGTAGGGCATCAGTGCTATTCGCATAAATTGCTTTCCGGTCGCGCATCAAAATTCAATACTTTAAGAAAATTCGGCGGGCTGTCCGGCTTTCCCAAGCGTGAGGAGAGCCCTTACGACTGTTATAACACCGGGCATGCGGGAACTTCAGTTTCCGCAGCGCTGGGTATTGCCAAAGCCCGCGACATAAAGGGCGAAAATTTCAACGTAATATCCGTAATAGGGGACGGATCTTTCAGCAACGGGCTTGTTTACGAGGCGTTCAACAGCGTAAGCGAAAAGAATACGAAAGTTCTTATTATTCTAAACGATAACCGAATGTCCATTTCGCCGACAGTCGGAACAATGCACGAGTATCTGGAAAAGCTGAGCAGCGAGAGCGAGCTTAAAGCCAAAAAACGCAGGCACGAAACAATTTTTGAGCGTTTCGGATTGTCTTACGACGGCGTTTACGACGGCAATGACCTCAGCTGCATGATAGATAAACTGACCGAAATTAAGGAAAAATTGAAAACCCGCCCCGTAATTTTACATGTTCAGACGATAAAAGGCAAGGGGTATTCATACTGTGAGGAAAACCCGCAGGAAACTCACGGAATTTCGGCAAGCAGACAGCACCATACGGAATATTCCGAAGTACTCGGTAAAACTTTGACGCGCCTTGCGGAAAAGGATAAAAATATTATCGCAGTAACGGCGGCAATGACGCCGAGCGTGGGACTTTCGGAATTTTTTAAAAAATTTCCTCAGCGTTCTATCGATGCGGGAATTTGCGAAGGTCATGCCGCAGTCGTATGCGCAGCCCTCGCAACCCAGGGGCTCAAGCCTTTTTATGCAGTTTATTCGACCTTTCTTCAACGCGCTTTCGACGAAGTTCTCGTCGATATATGCAGTCAGAACCTCCCCGTAACTTTATGCATAGACAGGGCGGGAATTTCAGGCTCCGACGGTGAAACGCACCAGGGCGCTTTCGATTTGTCGTATCTCAGCCTTATACCCAATCTCACCATCGCCGTTCCGAAAGATGTAGAAGAATTTTCTAAAATGATTGAGTGCGCCGCGCGCTTTGACGGACCTCTTGCAATCAGATACCCCAAAGATGGACTTGTTAAATTTTCTGATGACAGACCTTTGCGCTTCGGAAAATGGGAGGTCATGCGCGAGGGCAAAGACGTTGTAATTCTCGCCTGCGGCGAGCGAATGATATCACTCGCAATCAAATGCGCTGAAGCTGCGTCGCACAAAGGGGTTGAAGTCTGCGTCGTAAATGCCAGATTTGTAAAGCCTCTCGACACTGAATTTCTCGACGGCATAAAGGAAAAACATATAATAACGCTCGAAGATAATGCATTAATCGGCGGGTTCGGCGCGCACATTGACCAGTATTTCAGCCAGAGCGGCAAGATTATTAAAAATTTTGCTTATCCCGACGTATTTATTCCCCACGGAGGCATTGCCGAACTGACGGCGGAATACGGAATTTCAGTTGAAAATGTTATAAATTATATACTTTCCGATGCGATTAGATAAATATCTGACAGAAAAATACGGCTCGAGGACCAAAGCCGCCGCGGCGATCAAAGAAGGTTTTGTCCGCATCAACGGCAAAATCGTTCAGCCGTCATACGAATATAATCCGTCCGATATTATAGTATTTGCCGAGCGCGAGCGCAGTTTTGTTTCCAACGGAGGTTACAAACTTGCAAAAGCACTCGACGATTTTTCCTTTGACGTCAAAGATAAAATTTTTGCCGATATAGGCGCCAGCACGGGCGGTTTTACCGATTGTCTGCTTCAGAACGGGGCAAAAAAGGTTTATTGCATAGACGTAGGCGAAAATCAGCTTGACAAAAGCCTTTTGGATAAAAATATCGTCATAATAGATAATTTAAATGCGAGAGAGCTTTCAAAAGATTTATTTGACGAGCAGCCAGACGGCATTGTTATCGACGTCAGTTTTATTTCGCTTACTTATATACTAGATAAAGCGGCAGAGGTCTTATCCGACGGGAAAGAGATAATAGCGCTCATAAAGCCACAGTTTGAATGTCAAGGCGCAAGGGTGGGCAAAAACGGCATAGTGCGCGACCCGGAAGTGCACAAAAGGGTCATAGAAAAAATTTATAATTTTGCGCTCGGTTGTAACCTGATGCCTTTAGCCCTTACAAATGCCCCTATTAAAGCAGATAAAAATAAAGAATACCTCATTCTGCTGCGCAAAAACGGCGGCTGTGAAAATTCAATAAATACACTTTTAAAGTACGTTAAATTGTAAAAATTTAGCGTACTTTCTTGCATATTTGTATATTGTATGGTATAATTATACATATGATGGCGGTGGGATTGTTTTATAAAAAGAAGTATTTTCAGAATACCGATTATATCGACACGGTCGTTCGCACCTTCAAAGAGAAAAATATTCAATGCAGAGTGGCAGAGGATAGCGCAAATCTTGACGGGCTGGACGTCCTGCTTGTGTTCGGCGGGGACGGAACAATTCTTACGGTCGCTTCGGAATGTGCTAAAAGAGGCATTAAAATTCTAGGCATAAACTACGGACATATAGGTTTTTTGGCTGAATTTGAGCCTGAAAAGCTCAATTATGCGCTTGAAATGCTTTGCTCGGGCAATTATTCAACGCAGAAGCGCAGCCTGCTGAAAATTAATTATTGCGGAAAGATATACTATGCTCTCAACGATCTCGTAATACAGCGCTGCACCTCGGGAAACGCATTCTCGAATACGGTCAATCTTGAGGCGGCTATCGACGGTTCAACAGTAGATAATTATACAGCGGACGGACTTATCGTAAGTACGCCGACGGGGTCCACGGCATATTCGCTCGCCGCGGGCGGTTCGATACTCACGCCCGACATCAATGCATTCATTATGACGCCCATCTGCGCTCATTCGCTGCATTCGCGACCCGTTGTTTATAGCGATAAATCTATTTTGACCATTTCAAGGCAGGATGACAGAGGCGCGCTCAATATAATAGTTGACGGCGTGGCGGAAGATTGCCTTTTCGGCGACGGCAAAATTGAAATTTCCAGGGCGGAATTCGACCTTGAATTCATAACTTCGCCAAACAGAAATTTCTTCAACAAGTTATTAATAAAACTCAATAAATGGAGCACCTGATATGCACAGAAACGCAAGACAAGCAACAATTCTCGATATTATTTCCAAAAAGGACATTGAAACGCAGGAAGAGCTCTGCGCAGAACTCAATAAACTCAATTTCAATGTTACGCAGGCTACGATTTCGCGCGATATCAAAGATCTGAAACTCTATAAGGTTGCGGGTACTACCAAAAAGTATAAATATGCCTATATAGAAAACGAGGGCGACGCCGTTACCAATAAAATGCGCAACCTTTTCAGAGAATGCGTTCAGAGCATAAATTCTGCGAACAATATAATAATTATAAAAACCATGCGCGGAAACGGCTCTACGGCGGGCGCGTTCGTCGATTCTCTTCAATTTCCTGAAATAATCGGCTCGGTTGCGGGAGACGATACTGTTTTGATTGTCGTTGACAGCACGGAAGACACCTCGCTCGTAGTTGAAAGACTTAAAGAATACGTTAAATAAAAGCGGTAATGCTCAACAGATTATTAATAAAAAATATTGCGTTGATTGACAGCGCAGACATAGAATTTGACCCCAAACTCAACGTTTTGTCGGGTGAAACGGGTTCGGGCAAGTCGGTCATTCTCGATTCGATAAATTTTGTGCTCGGTTCAAAAGCGGATAAATCTATGATCCGCTACGGTGAGAGCGAAGCGTCTGTTAAAGCCGAATTTGTCGTTGACTCTGAAAGCGAGGCGGCGAAGGCGGTGGAAGAATTGGATATCGATTGCGACGGGCAGATAATTATAACAAGAAAATTTACTTCTGACGGCAGGGGAAGCATTAAAATCAACGGCAACTCCGTTACAGCATCGATGCTTAAAACTGTTACTTCGCGCCTTGTCGATGTGCACGGTCAGAGCGAACATTTCTTTCTTTTGAATGAAGCAAACCAGCTCAAAGTTATAGACGGGCTTTGCGCGGAGCAGTCCGATAAAATAAAGGAAGAGCTTTCAAAGGCGATTTCAGTTAAAAAAGATATAAAAAAGCAGATTGCTATGCTCGGCGGCGACGAAGCCGAAAGAGAGCGCAGGCTGGATATCCTCGATTATCAGATTAAGGAAATAGAGGGCGCAGAAATTCAGCCCGGCGAGTACGAAAGCCTTAAAACAAAGCGCAATCTTATGCATAATGCAGAAAAAATTCTTTCTGCGCTAAACGGTTCTGCCGAAATCTTTTCGTCAGACGGAGGTTGCGTTGACCTTATATCTGCATGCAGAAGGAACGTTGCGCAGATTGCAGACATAAGCGAGGAATATTCCGAAATTTATGCCCGCCTCGACAATCTTTACGCCGAAGCGGAAGATATTTCTAGAACGCTTGCCGATACCGCGGACGAGGTGAACTTCGACGAACGCGAAGCCTCGCAGATTGAAGAGCGTATCGACCTTATCGAAAAACTTATTAAAAAATACGGTCCTGACGAAGACGCGGTGCTCGCCTTTCTGGATAAGGCTCGTGAGGAATATCAGAACCTCGTCAACAGCGAAGAGCAACTCGAAAAACTCAACAAAAAATTAAACGACATAGACGACAAAATATATTCCGCTTGCGTCCGCCTTACGGAAATCAGGCGCAAATGCGCCCCAAAACTTTGTGCAGATGTTGTAACACAGCTTAAAAGTCTCAACATTGCCAACGCTAATATGGTCGTCAATTTCAATAATTACGACAGAGCAACGGCAAATTTGATGTCTTATAACGGCGAAGACAGCGTTTGTTTTATGTTTTCAGCCAACAAAGGCGAACCTTTAAAGCCGCTCAGCAAAGTTATTTCGGGCGGCGAGATGAGCCGTCTGATGCTTGCGATAAAAACGCAGTTAAAGGGAATTAACGGCATTTCAACTTATATTTTCGATGAAATCGATGCCGGCATAAGCGGAATGACGGCAATCACTGTTGCTCAGAAGTTTATCGATATTGCCCAGCAGACGCAGATTATCGCCGTTTCGCACCTGCCGCAGGTTTGTGCGGCAAGCGACGCGCAGTTTCTAATTTATAAGATTGAAGAGAATGCCAAAACAGTTACAAAAGTCAGAAAGCTCAATGATGACGAAAAAATCGACGAGCTTGTAAGACTGACGGGCAATATCCGCACAGATGCCGCAAGGGAGCACGCAAAACAGCTTATGGCACAGTTCGGAAAATAATATATTATTAACGGCAAACGGCTCTTAATTTTGAGCTTTTATTAAAAAAATAAGGTCATCGCGCATATTGCGCGGTGACCTTTTTTCAAATGCAATAATCTTTAAATCAACTGCAAAGCATTTTTATTTCTTTTGAATAGAAAGCGTAAGCGTGCGCAAATTAATTGTATGCTTTATTCAAAAAAATTCACAAAGGCGCTGTTTACATTATTATGCGTTTTTGTATGTCTTATTTCATTCAGTTCTCTTTCGGCTTATGCGGAGGACAGGGAACTCTACCTCGGAGGCTTTGCGGCAGGATTTGTGCTCAACACCAAAACGGTGGAAGTGGTTGGGATATGCGACGTTCTGACCGACGAAGGGGTGGTAAGCCCCGCAAGAGATTGCGGAATAAGGACGGGCGATATTATAGATAAAATAAACGGAGTGGAAATTAACTGCGTTTCAGACCTGAACGCCGCACTTTGCCTTCCAGCAAAGGATTTTATAGTAAATATAATAAGAAACGGCGAGGAAACAAGCATAAATGTAAATCCCGTGCTTGATAAGGCATCCGGGCAGAAAAAACTCGGTCTGCTCGTCAAGGACAGCGTGAACGGAATAGGAACGGTTACTTATATAGATAAGACAAATCAGACGTTCGCATCGCTCGGACATCCCGTAACAGACCAATCGAAAAATATTATGGAAATAAACGGCGGAAGCATTTATACCTGCGCGATTTACGACGTGAAAAAAGGTCTGCGCGGCAATCCCGGAGAATTGAAAGGGAGTATAGAGAGCAACTATATGATAGGTAAGGCTTCCAAAAATTGCGAATGCGGAATTTTTGGCGAAATATCATCAGATTTTGACACGTCAGGTCTGAAAAAAATAAAAGCCGCAAAAATTAATGAAGTAAAGATGGGTAAAGCAAGTATTTTCTCGACAGTAGAAGCAAATACCACCAAAGAATACGAAATCAGCATAGTAAAGGTAGATCCTTTGAATAAAGACAACAGAAACTTCGTCATTAAAATTGACGATGCTGAGCTCATCGATTTGTCGGGCGGAATTGTACAGGGAATGAGCGGCAGTCCGATTGTACAGAACGGCAAACTCGTAGGCGCGGTTACCCATGTATTTGTCAATGACCCGACAAGGGGATACGGAATAGCGATAGACAAAATGCTTTGTTCATATTAAGTGAAAAATCCTCATATATGTATATATGAGGATTTTTGAATTCAAGAAATGTAAATGTGATAAAAACTATCTATTTTGGCTGATTATAGCTGTAATTACCTCCATTATATGTGGCATAGTACTATTTAAAATTTCAAAATATAATATTTACTTCTATAATTTTGCCTCAGAATATGTTTATAACGTCTTTTGTTTCAATAACGGAGCGCTTTTCTTTCCGCATTTTTTTGCAGAAATATTTTATCTGTATGCATTTTTCTGTATCGCGCGTTTTACCAAATTCAAATATCTCACTTTGATTTTAGTCGTCATACGCTCGGTTTTTGCGTCGGTTTACTGCGCAGTTCTTTTTACAATGTGCGGAATAGGCGGCGTAACGGTCTGCCTTATAATTTACATACCTTCTTTTTTAATTTCTCTTGCCGCCTGTTACTTTGTCGCAGATTTTTATTGCTGCGTTGATAAAAGATATGTTTTTATTTTTCCGTTCGCGCTGGCTGTTTTATCGAGCATTTTAAATCTTATTCTTATTAATCTTCTTTTCAGAATTATCATTGTGCTCGTATAAGGATATGTGAGAGAGGACATTTATTTAAATAACAGAAATTTAATAGATAATTAATTCGATTTCAACTGGGCTTTTTATTAATATTAATAATAATTGCAGAGTGCAGTGGTATTGTCTGTACTGTCTGAAATTTATATCTGACAGCACCGCGACTTAACATTTCGCAATTATATTAGAAAATTTTACCTGATTTTGCTTAATTTTGCGTAAATTTATTGTGTAAGAATATTTTTCCTTACAACACGCAAAATATTTGTATGAAAAAGTTAATTTCTCTTATAGCCGCCGCAGGATTGGCAGTTTCTGCGACGTTTACAGGCATCGGACAGTCGGGAAGTCTATTTGCCGTAGCTGATGAGGGTAATAATGCAACTCTCACGCAAGGATGCAAAAGCGCTTGCCTTGCCGATGCGTTTTCGGGCGAAATAGTGTATGAGGAGAATTCTCACGAGCGCATGCCCATCGCCAGCGTTTGCAAAGTGATGACGTTGACATTGTGCCTCGAAGCGATAGAGGACGGCAGGCTCACGCCCGACGACCTTATAACAGTTTCCGATCGCGCGGCGGGAATGGGCGGCTCGCAGGTTTTCCTGCAAAGCGGACTTGAATATCCGCTGTCCCAGCTTATAAAATCTATAGTTGTGTGCTCCGCGAACGACAGTTGCGTCGCCGTTTCGGAGTGTATTTCGGGCAGTGAAGAGCAATTTGTCGCTGAAATGAATAAGCGTGCGGAACAATTAGGCTGCAACGATACGCTTTTTGCAAACTGCACGGGGCTCCCCAAAGATACGCAGTATTCCTGCGCGGCAGACGTAGCTGTTATGTTTTCAAACCTTATAAAACACGACGAGTACTTCAATTTCAGTAAAATCTGGCTTGAAGATTTTACTCATCCCGATAACAGGACGACGAGCATGACAAACACGAATAAGCTCATCAGAAAATATGCTTATTGCGACGGAGGAAAGACAGGTTTTACAAACGAAGCGGGTTTCTGTCTTGCCGCAACCGCTAAAAAAGATAATATGCGTTTGGTTTCCGTAGTGTTGGGCGGCTCGACCAGCGATGACAGGTTCAATTCAACGATAAGCCTCTTTAATTACGGTTTTGCAAACTACAAAAACAAAATCGTGCTCGATCAGTCTGTAAATCTTAACGAAAAGGTCAGCGTTTCAATGGGTAAAAAGGAAGCAATAGCCGTCAGACCGGAAAGAAATTGCTATGTCTTTTCGGCAAATAACCAAACGCCTGAAATCACTTTCAATGTAATTTTGAATACCGTCAAAGCGCCCGTAAGCAAGGGCGACGGCGTGGGACAGATTGAGGTTTATAAAAACGGCGTAATCTACGATACCGTAAATCTGATATCAGCAGAAGACGCGCCCAAGGCTAATTATATGGACAATCTCGGAAAAATTGCTGATAACTGGTGTTGGTAATTCAACGTACAACTATATGTTGTATAAAAATATTTGACTAAACAGGCGACCTTTGGTAAAATAATATTATATTATTTTGCCAGAGGTCATTTTAATGAACGAAAGAAAAACCCTGACCGTTAACAAAAGCGGACATCTTGAAATAGGCGGATGCGACACGTTAGAGCTCGCAAAAAAATTCGGAACACCTCTTTATGTATTTGACGAGGCGTACATCAGACAGATGATGCGCACCTACAAAAAGACCATTGCCGATTGCTACGATGCGCACGGCATTGTTTTATATGCTTCCAAAGCCTTTTCGTGCAAGGCGATTTACCGCATTGCAGACAGCGAAGGGATAGGTGTTGACGTCGTTTCGGGCGGCGAACTTTACACTGCGCTTTCGGTGGGTTTCCCCGCTGACCGCATTTTCATGCACGGCAACAATAAAACTTTTGAAGAACTTTCTTACGCCGTCGAAAGCGGCGTCGGAACGATAGTTGTCGATTCTTATTACGAAGCCGACATTCTCGACGCCATCTGCAAAGATAAAGGCGTAAAGCAGAATGTCTTAATCAGAATTAATCCCGGGGTTGAGGCGCACACTCACGCATACGTTCAGACGGCAACTCCCGACAGCAAATTCGGTTTTTCAATCGCCAACGGAACAGCAGAGCAGATTACAGAGTATGTTCTCGCAAAAGAAAATCTCTGCTTGAAGGGTTTCCATTGCCACATCGGTTCGCAGATTTTTGAAAAGCAGTCGTTCGTCATTGCGGCAGAAAAGATGATGAACTTTATTGCCGAAATTAATAACAAGCTCTCGTTTACCGCAGAAATACTCAATATCGGCGGCGGCTTCGGCATTTATTATACCGACGAAGATCCCAAGCTCACGCAGGAAGACTATGCCGTATACCTCAAAGCGCTTTGCGACACGATTAAAAATAAATCGGAGGAGTATTCGCTTCCCCGTCCGTTTATTGCAATAGAGCCCGGACGTTCGATAATAGGCGAAGCGGGCATAACTTTATATACGGTGGGTGCCATTAAGGAAATTCCCGCGCTCAAAACTTATGTTGCAATCGACGGCGGTATGTTCGACAACCCCAGGTATGCTCTTTACCAGTCGAAATATACGGTTGTTGCCGCAGGCGACATGAATGCTCCTTGCACGCAGAAGGTTACCATTGCGGGAAAATGCTGCGAAAGCGGCGATATTATCGCCGTAGATGTGCCTATGCCGAAAGTCAAGAGCGGAGATGTAATCGCAGTGCTTTCGACAGGCGCTTACAATTACTCCATGGCGAGCAACTATAATAGGAATTTCATTCCCCAGTCTGTACTTGTCTCCGACGGCAAGGCGCGTACAATAATTAAAAAACAGACCTTCGAGGACCTCGTGCGAAACGACGTCGTCCCCGATGATTTAACTTGATGAATATTAGTGATATCGTAACCTTTTTAGCTTCGCTGTGCGCGGTAATTTTTGTGCTTGTTCCTCACGAATGGGCTCATGCGATGGCGGCAACTCTCAGCGGCGATGCAACGCCGAAGGCAATGGGCAGGTTGACGCTCTATCCTGTCAGACACCTCGACCCGATAGGCTTCTTGTGCTGCGCTTTGGTCGGTTTCGGTTGGGCAAAACCTGTGCCCGTCAACCCTTATAATTTCAGAAATTATAAGAAAGGTATGTTTTTTACCGCAGTTGCAGGCGTTGCGATAAATTATGTAATCGCTTTTTTCATCTATCTGTTTTTTGCGCTGTTTTATAAATTTGCCTATTTGGAAATGGCAACGGCGAGCTCGGCCTCATATTATCTTGCAACTTTTATTCTGACTTTTTTATATAATACGTTTTTGTTCAGTCTGTGCGTATTTGTGTTCAATCTGTTGCCTTTTTACCCACTCGACGGTTTCAGAGTAGTGGAAGCCCTCACCCGTCAGGTAAATCCCGTACACAGGTTTCTGCGCGAATACGGACAAATGGTACTTATAGTTCTGATTGCAGAAAGTTTTATCTGCGGAATACTTGAAAGATACGTATCCTGGATAGGGTACTTCGATATTCTCGGCTACGTTCTGACGTTTGCCAGACAGATTATCGGTTACCCGATTATTATGGCTTGGAGCTGGATTTGATATGGCGGAAAAAGATTATTCAAACTTTGAATCTGTTGTCGATTACAACACCGTGCTTGACGACTTCGAGGGACCGCTCGATTTGCTTCTGCACCTCATAAATATCGCACAGATTAAAATCGAGGACGTTTTCGTTTCGAAAGTTACCGAACAGTTCCTCGACTACATAGAGTTCATGAAAACGCAACCGACGCGCGACGTTGACAAGGAGAGCGAGTATCTCGCCATGGCCGCGCTCATAGTCTATATCAAATCGAAATCTATGGTTCCCGCCGTTGAAATCGCGGGCGAGGAGATTGGCGGAGCGGATGAAGAGAAGCAGGCGCTCATCGAGCAGCTTCGTCAGCGAGAATTTGAACTTATCAAAGAAAGGACACCAAAGCTCAAGGACCTTGAAACGGTAGGATTTTATTTTAAACCGCCCTCAAAAGATTTCAGCGAAGTAAAAATTGTCTATACAGATTTCAGCGTAACCGCCATGCTCGACGCGTTTGCAAAATTGCTGCTGCGCAACGAGAGCATGAAATATGAAAAGGAAAACGTAAAAGAAATTCCCAAAGACGAGTTTACCGTTGAAGAAAAAATACACTATATCGGTCAGGTTTTGCTTGAAAAAGACCAGATTGAGTTCGAAGCGTTGTTTTCATCATTTTCGCGCAACGAAGTTATCACAACTTTTCAGGCGCTGCTTGAAATGCTTAAATACCAGTATATAATGGTCGAACAGCAACAGTCTTTCGGACCTATTACAATAAAACGCAATCCCGATGCGGATTTAAAGGAAGTGGACATTGAACAAATTGACGAATATAATTGAAGCGATAGCTTTCGCTTCCGGGGACGCCGTTCAGGTCAAATTCATAGTAGAAAAACTCGGCTGTTCTTTAAAGGAAGTAAACGCTTCGATAGACGAACTCAAAGCAAAATACGGCGAAGACAGCGGAATACAGTTACTTACATTCAATGGAAAAATTCAATTTGCCACCAATCCCGCTTATAAGCAACAAATTTCCGCCGTTTTGCAGCCCATCAAAGAAAAGGAATTTACCCGCACGATACTCGAATGTGCGGCTCTGATTGCTTACAAGCAACCTGTTACGAAGGGCGAGCTTGAAGAAATAAGGCAGGTCAGCTGCGACTACGCGATACATACCCTCCTGGAACTCGATATGATAGTTCCCTGCGGCAGAAAGGACGCCGTCGGCAAACCCATACTTTATGCGACGACGGATAACTTTTTAAAGCGTTTCAAGCTCAATTCCATTGACGAACTTCCCGATTATGACGAGCTGATGGCTCAGATTGCGGAAATCAACAGCTCAATTCTCGACGAGGAGGACAGCAACTACCTGTATCATAAGGACGAATACTCCGAAGAAAACGATCCCGAAGTGCAGAAGTCGCGCGAAAATAAACCCGAAAAGGCGGCTGAACCCAAAGTTACCGAAGACGGTTATGAGCTCCCCGAGCATCTGGCCGATGACGACGACCTTATAGAAATAAAGTAAAACAATTTAATTAAAATTTTTTTGCCCGCCGCAGATATTATCTGCGGCGGGCTTTTTTCAACCGAAACACACGCTTACTTTAAATTAAGACATTTATTTTTTTAGCTGAATTTAATCGATAAGAGATATTTTCGGCACTTAAAAATGCGCATATTTTTGCCACTCAATACTGATAATAATATCGTGGACAATGTAGTCGCGATTATTGTTGCCGCCGTGCTTGCGTTGATACTTTTTCCCGTTCATATCACAAATTATGTCTATGTAAATTCGGATGAGAAATTTGCGGGTATCAGCGTAAGACTTTTCGGCTTTTTGCGCGTAAAAAACATAAATACAATAAAGAATGTGCCCAATAAAATGCTTGTAGATGGCAAGGAAAAGGATTTCGACGGACAGACTTTAAGTCAGATGGCCCAAATATTATTCGAAAACACCTGCCTGACCAAAATAATACAGTTGGGCGATTACGGTATTTGCAACAATTCGGTGTGCTATGTTTCAGCCGCGCAGAATGCACTTTCCGCAGCAGTTTACACATATTTGCGAAACGGTGGGTGTAAAGGCAAGCTGAAAAATTATACGATACTCAATAAGGAGCACGGCAATATAGTTTATTACGCTAAAATCTGCGGCGCAGCCAACCTTTTATCTTCCATAAAAATACTTATTATAATATTGTCGGAGAAAATAAATGAACAGAATTAAAAACAAACAAAAAAGCTCAGAATACGAAAAACCTTCGCTGCCAATAGACAAAGTAGCCGACGCCAACAATGTTGTGGGACAATCTATAATAACAGTCAGCGGCACGCAGGTCATTCCGCTGACTTCGATAACCATCGTTAATATTGGCGGCAGCGGCGAATACGGAGATGTTAAGACTTATAAAATCAACGAAGGATTTAAACTTGCGGGCGGAAACGGAACTGTCGTAACAATTAAGCCGAAAGGTTTTCTCGTTGACGACGGCAAGGGTTGCCGACTGCTCAAAATGGAGGAGGAACCGTTAAATGCGATCATCGACAAAACGGGCGAACTCGTACAAAATATTACGAATAATCAGTAAATCTGTACTAGTAATCAGTATAATTACAGCTTTTTGCGCGTTTTGCTTCAATACAAATTATATAAATGCGTTTGCCGACGGAATTGCGGAATGCGTAATGGAACTCTCGACTGGCAAAATCATTCACTCTAAAAGCAAAAAAGTTCGTCTGCCCATGGCAAGCACGACAAAAATTATGACCGCGCTACTCGTTATCGAAGATTGCGACCTTGAAGAAGTAATAACCGTTCCCGACGCCGCAGTAGGTACAGAGGGTTCGAGCATATATTTAAAGCGCGGCGAAAAAATATCCGTAAAAGATTTGCTGTACGGACTTATGCTTCGCTCCGGAAACGACAGCGCCGTGGCTTTAGCCATTCATCACAGCGGAAGTACAGAAAATTTTGCAAAATGCATGAATGAAAGAGCGAAAGAAATCGGCGCGCTGTCAACCAATTTCAAAAACCCGAGCGGACTTCCCGACCCCGAACACTACACGACAGCAGAGGATTTATGTCTTATTGCATGCACGGCAATGCGCAACCAGACCTTTAAACAAGTCGTTTCAACGCAAAACTACACCGGTGAATACAGAAGCTACGTCAACAAAAATAAAATGCTCAAAATGGTGGAGGGCGCAAACGGCGTAAAGACGGGATATACCCTAAAAGCAGGTCGCTGCCTTGTTTCTTCGGTGGAAAGGGAAGGAATGGACGTAGTCAGCGTCGTTTTGAATTGTCCCGACATGTATGAGCGCAGCAAAATACTAATTGAAGACGCCTTTAAAAGATATTCTCTTAAAGAAATTGATAAAAATACAGTGTTTATGTGTGGCATAGTACCTTGCAAAATTCAAAATACGTGTACTTTTTTGGTAGAAAACGACAAAATTTTGGATTATAAGGTAAATCCTTTGAACGAAGAAGACGAAAAAAGCAATGACGGCGCATTGGGAAAATTAGAGATTTATTGCGGAAATGACTTGATTTTTACACAGAAATTATATAGTATAATTAATAATTAACTATATAATCGGTAAAAATTATGCGTATCAACAAATTTCTTGCATCGTGCGGGGTCGCATCCAGACGCGATTGCGACGAGCTCATAAAACAAGGTCTGGTAAAAATTAACGGCAAAAAAGCAGATCTTGGTTCCGAAGTAAACGAAGAAGACGAAGTTACTGTAAGCGGAAACAGAGTTTCGGTAAAGAAAAACGAATATTATATTCTGAATAAGCCCAAGGGGTATATCTGTTCCGTGTCCGACGACAGGGGCAGAAAAACTATTATGGACCTTTTGCCCTCGACCGCAGGAAGAATTTTTCCCGTCGGTCGTCTCGATTACGACAGCGAGGGACTTTTAATTGTTACAACGGACGGGGAGCTTGCGCAAAGGCTTACACACCCTTCGAATGAAATTCCCAAAACTTATCTGGTTAAAATTGAGGGAACGCTGACCGAAGCTGCGCTCAATCCCATAAGGAGCGGCATAGAAATCGAAGGTGGCTATGTAACAAAAAAATGTAAGGCGCACATTGTAGAAACAAACAAAGAGTTTACAAAGGTGCACATTACGATCACCGAAGGTAAAAACAGAGAAATCAGAAAGATGTTCGCCGCCATCGGCAAGGAAGTTATGTTGCTCAAAAGAATTAAAATCGGCGAGCTCACTTTAAGGGGACTTGACCGCGGCGCATGGCGTAAATTATCTAAGGAAGAGGTTGCATATCTCTCATCTCTTTAATTTTTTTCAATCTTACTAATGAAATATGCGTAAAAATATTTTGTTCGACCTTGACGGAACATTGACCGACCCTTTCGAAGGCATAACAAACTCTGTTATTTATTCATTAAAAAAATTCGGCATAGAGGAAAGCGACAAACAAAAATTAAAATGTTTTATCGGTCCGCCGCTTTACAAATCGTTTATGGTCGAATATAGTCTTAGCCGCTCGGATGCATTGAAAGCAGTAGATTATTACAGAGAATATTACGCCGATAAAGGAATTTTTGAAAATTTCTTATATGACGGAATAAAAGAAACACTTGAATTTCTGTCAGAAAGAGGCAATTTTTTGTATGTTGCGACTTCAAAACCAAAAATTTTTGCCGAAAAAATTTTGAGACATTTTGATATTTCAAAGTACTTCAGATTTGTTGCCGGCGCCACTTTGGATTCCAGCCTTGTAGAAAAATCCGATATCATAAAATTTGCAATAGAAGAAAATAATATCGATGTTTCTCATGCTGTAATGATTGGCGACAGAAAACACGACATTCTCGGCGCGAAACAGAACAAAATTAAATCGATCGGCGTCCTGTACGGCTACGGAACATTCGAAGAATTATCCGCGGCAGGAGCAGATGCATTTGCCGAAAAACCAAATTCTATAATCAGAGAGATTGAAATTATTTAAAAAATCGCCCTCCGCCACAATTAAAAGTGGCGGAGGGCGATTAAAATTCACGCTAAATATAAATTTTAAATGCTTCTTTTAAAAGCTTCTGACAAGCCCTATAACTTTGCCGAGTATTGCAACGTCGTCAAAGACAAAATCAGCCATGTTATCATTTTCGGGATGAAGAATAATCTTGCCTCCGCGCCTGAAAAACCGCTTTACGGTAGCGCTGTCATCGACAAGAGCGACGACGATATCACCGTTTTCTGCCGTTTCCTGTTTTTTGACGACAATTTTATCGCCGTTGAACATGCCGATTTTAATCATGGAATCGCCTTTTACGGTCAGCATGAACATATCTTCGCTGTTGAACATGTTTGCAGGCAACGAAAAATAATCTTCATAATTCTCCTGCGCAAAAATAGGTTCGCCAGCTGCGACAGTACCTATAAGAGGAACTTTTACTGCCTGTTGATTTATTGAAATGGCGCGGCGCTTATTTTCTCCGACTTTGCTTTTACTTATAAGCCCTTTTTCCGCAAGCTCGTTCATGATATTGAAAGCCGTGGCGGTGGAGGCTATGGAACAAGCCTTACAAATTTCCCTGACTGTGGGGGCATATCCGTTTTCGGTGAAATACGACGAAATAAAATCGTAAACCTGTTGTGTTTTTTCAAGTTTTTTCATATTAGCAGGTCTCCTTTTTTATAGTATAACATAATAAAAACAAAAATGCAAACGATTGTTCCAAAAATATGTGCTTGTTTTTTTATAAATTTTGTTTTATAATAAATGAGCAAATAAATTTATAAGCAAAAGGAGACGGGAATGAGAAAGAGAGGAGAAGAATGCGTTCTTTACGACCGCAAATGCATTGAGTGCGGCGAGTGCGACGTTTGCGACCTTGACCCCGATAAAATCTGCGACAACTGCGGGAAATGTCTCGATATACGCGACGACGCCGTAATCAAAATCGACGCGATTATTACTGACGAGAACGATAAAAATTATAATTAAAAGTTTAAGCCGCCGCAGGAAAATGTCCTGCGGCGGCTTTTAAATTATTTTACAAACTTTTCAATTTTATTTAAATATTTACGGTCAACTTTTCCCTCGACGACCAGTCCATCATCCACAAATTTTCTCGAAATCTCGCTCACGAATGAACTTACGCCGTAATATTCTTTTAAGCGGGCATACGGGATATGAAGAGATACTTCAACGAGTTGTTCGGCAAAACTGCGTAAAATTCTGCTTTTCAACCCTTCGATGCCCTGGTTCTTTTTTGCCGAAATATAAATGCAGTCGGCGGGCAGGGAGGACGTATCTTCCACGAGGTCGCACTTATTCAACACTTTTAAATAAGGCTTATCAAAGCCGAGAGCGGTCAACGTATTCAAAGTAGTTTCAAACTGCATCTTAAAATCTCCCGACGCGTCCGCGACAAATAGCGCGAGGTCGCAATTTAAAGCGCTCTCCAACGTCGATTTGAACGCCTCGACTATGTCGTGCGGGAGCTGTTGGATAAAACCAACCGTATCTACCAGAATGAACGGCACGTTATCTATACAAAACTTTCTTGCCGTAGGATCGAGGGTTGCGAACAGAGCGTTCTTTTCAAGCACATCCGAACCCGTCAAAAGGTTCATAAGGCTGGATTTACCCGTATTTGTATATCCTACAAGAGCAATAATTTTGGAATTATCCTTTAATCTGCGCTCATTGTGAAGCGCTCTGCGCGTTTCTGTCTCGCTGAGTTTTTTTTCAAGATATTTAATTCGTAATCTGATATGTCGCCTGTCCGTTTCGAGTTGGGTTTCGCCAGGTCCTCGCGAACCAATACCGCCGCCCAGCCTCGAAAGCGCAGCGCCTTTGCCCTTCAGACGGGGATAAATGTATTTAAGTTGGGCAAGCTCAACCTGAATTTTGCCCTCCGCCGTAACGGCGTTTCTGGCAAAAATGTCGAGAATGAGGGTGGTCCTGTCGATTACTTTTCTGTTATCCAGCGCGGCAGAAATATTAAGCGTTTGTGAAGGGGAGAGCTCTCCGTTGAAAAGTATGGTTATTCCATCAAGTCCTTGCAAAGTTGCTGCAATTTCCTGCAATTTGCCCGAACCGATAAACGTTGCGGGATTGATTTCCTTAATTGTCTGATAGTCCGAACCGCAATAAGAAGCACCGGCACTCTCTATCAATGAGACGGCTTCGCTGTGCAGAACGCGCCAATTTTCATCAAAAATCGGCTGAATTATAAATATTTTTTCCTGTAAACACATTTTATCAGTCCTCATTATCGTCGTCGCGGTGCAATTTAACCTTTCCGACGACAGAACGGCGCGTATCTTCGCTAATTGCAGCATAGTGCTTGCGCGTCGTATTTACGTCTTTATGCCCGAGCACGTCGGCGACAACGTAAATATCGCCTGTGGCGCGATAAAGTTGTGTGCCGTAAGTACTTCTGAGTTTATGAGGGGAAATTTTTTTGAGAGGCGAAATTATTTTAGCATATTTCTGAACAAGATTTTCTACCGCCCTGACCGTTATGCGCTTTTTCTGCGAAGAGAGAAAGAGGGCGTCCTTGGGTTCACAGGGCACGCCGCATTCCTGTTTGTAGTCCATATATCTAAGCAATGCATCCGCGACGTCAGCATCAAAATATAAAATACTTTTGCCGCCGCCTTTTCGCGTTACGATAAAAGAATTATCGTTGAAATTAATGTCTTCATTGTTCAGACCGACAAGCTCGCTGATACGTATTCCTGTGCCAAGGAAGAGGACGATAATTGCGCTGTCGCGAGTTTTTGCGCGCTCATGAAAAGCGCGCTGGCGCGCCGTAAGCCCGTCGCCGCTTTCCGCAACGTTGATTATGTCGTAAACTTCCTGACCGTCAAGCCTGATTATCGGCTTTTCGTGCTGCTTTGGTGTTGCAACCTTAGCAGAATTATTTACGCTTATAAGTCCGTGGTTGAAAAAATACTTGAACATCGCCCTGACAGATGAAAGTTTGCGAGCTTTCGCACGGTCGTTGCAGACATGAATTTTTCCGACGTACTGATACCTCGAGAGGTAGGCTAGGAACATTTCGATATCGTTATTGCCTATATTTTCAAGATCCTGAAGAGTAAAATCTTTGACATTTTTATAGGACGTAAAACGTTTTTTAAGCAGAAAATCGAAAAATATCTTTAAATCATGGGCATAATTTAATCGCGTGAGAGTGGAAGTCTGACTGTCGATCGCAAGAAAATAATCCCCGCAGAATACGGGGAGGTCGTTTGCAAGCAAATTTTCAATCATTAAAATGTTGCGGTTGTTTCTTTCAGTATAGAAATTTGTTGTCTTGGATGAGTTAGCCATAAATTTTATCCGATAAAAAATAAAATCCAATGCAATTCAAAGAGAAGTAAGGCGTTAAAAAACAAAATTCAAAGCCTGAATAAGCCTCAAATTGCAAAAATTAAAGTAAAAAAATTGAAAAGTGGAGCATATATATTTATTCGTAAAACACAGCTTTTACGAATAAATAAGCTACAAAATATATAATAAAGGAAGATTTAAGGTTTGTCAAGCACCTGTAAAAGAAATCTTAAGAAAATCACGCAATTAAATTATAATAATTTAATCGTCTGAGATTACAGAGCGCACGATTTAGAACAATTATGAAAACCTAAATAGCTTTTAAACAAATTTACTTAAATCGTAATTACATTTCAATCAGCGCGAAATTACAAAATTTCAAATGGTAATTTAAGACGCCACTTAATCAACACAGATAAATTATAAGATTATAAGACATTTGATGAAACGCAATTACAGCGCAAAACAACCATATTTCATATAAAATGACCTAAAAACACAGCAATTTATGTAAAATGACGCATTTTTATAATTTGTATCAAGCTTTGTTAATCAGCTTAAAAACCTTTAATTAATACTGCTTTTAGCTGTTTTAAACAGCCATTAACCTTTCTTTTCAGTCAGATTTTGCTATCATTATTTACTATTGTTCGGCACATTTTAATTGAAATATTTTCAATAAACGATTTAAATCAGGCAAAAATTTGCATAACATAAGTTATTATGTCTGACATAGTACATTGTTTTTTCTTATTTTTATTAAATTATATTGATAATTTGCCTCTATTTTAGTATTTATCGTCTATACAGCTTTAATAAGTTACACTTTAATAAGTTACATGCACACTTTTTAATCAAATGATTAATCAGCCCAAATTTCGCAACTTTAAATTTATTTTGTCTGGATACGTTTGCATACGCGCACAAACGAAAAATGCATTTGCATATACGCAGCATAAAAGAAAAACGCAGCTTTTAGCTGCGTTTTTCTTTCTTTATTTATAATTGTTTAGTTAGTGATTTACAATTACTTTGTAAGAGGTTTGAGATCCCAGATATTTTCCGCATATTCTTTTATGCTTCTGTCTGCCGCAAAGTAACCGGAGGCAGCTATATTGCGGAGCGATATCTGATTCCACTTATGCTTATCTGTCGAATAGAGTTTTGAAAGCTCTTTCTGCGTCTTGCTGTATGACGTAAAGTCTGCCATACACATATAAGGGTCAGCCACAGGCGAACCTGTAAGCAGGTAATTTGCCATATCTGCAAACGACTGTCCGTTGAAACCGATAATCAGCGCTTCAATTATTCTGCGAAGTTTGGGCGACTCATTATAATATGTGCTCGAGCTGTATCCTGAACGCCAGATATCGTCAACCTCGTTTGATTTAAGACCGAAGATGAATATATTTTCATCCCCCACCGCTTGCGCCATTTCAACGTTAGCCCCATCGAGCGTACCTATTGTGAGCGCGCCGTTTATCATGAACTTCATGTTGCCCGTGCCGCTGGCCTCTTTTCCCGCAAGCGAAATCTGTTCGGAAATTTCCGATGCCGGCATAAGAATTTCCGACATCGTTACATTGTAATCTTCCATGTAAACGACGTTGAGCTTCTTATTAATCTTGCTGTCTTTACGGATTTCCTCTGCAAGGAAATTAATTAACTTAATAATCTGCTTTGCCATCGAATACCCGGGAGCAGCTTTAGCTCCGAAAATATAGGTCTTCGGCTGCATTTCCATATCAGGATTTTCTTTCAGATCAAGGTAAGTATCTATGATATTTAATGCATTCAAAAGCTGGCGCTTATACTCGTGAAGTCTTTTAGCCTGCGTATCGAAGAGCGTTTCGGGGTCAACTACAAAGCCCTGCTTTTTAAAAGCATAATCGGCAAACTGCTTCTTTTTGATTGCTTTTATCTCTTCAAGGCGCTTTAAGACCGTTTCGTCGTTTTCAAATGCCTTAAATTTTGCAAGTTGAGAGCTGTCGTGCACGAAACCGTCGCCAATGCAATCAACAAGCAGACTTGTAAGCTCGGGGTTAGCCTGGCAGAGCCACCTTCTGTATGCAATGCCGTTCGTAACGTTGGTAAATTTTTGGGGAGTAAAATCGTAATAATCTTTGAAAATCGACTTTTTGATAATCTCGCTGTGCAAAGCAGCAACTCCATTGACGCTGTGTCCGCCGTAAACCGACAGATTTGCCATCTTGACGCGGCTGTGCTCAATTATAGCCATGCGGGAAATTTTTGCCCATTCACCGGGGAATTTGTTCCAAAGTTCTTCGCAAAGCCTTCTGTTGATTTCCTTAATAATTGAATGAATTCTGGGAACGGTCCTCTCAACGAGGTCTTCCTGCCATGTTTCAAGCGCTTCGGCAAGGACGGTATGGTTTGTGTATGCGCACGTTGCCGTCGTTATCGCCCACGCTTCTTCCCACTTATAATAATATTCATCGACGAGAATTCTCATAAGTTCGGGAATTGCCATCGCGGGATGAGTATCGTTGAGGTGAATGGCTGCAAGTTTGGGCAAATCGCCTAAATTGCCGTATCTGTGTCTGTGGTCGCTTATGATGTTCTGAATGGACGCCGAGCACAGGAAGTATTGCTGTTTGAGCCTTAAAGACTTACCGTTGATGTGGTTATCGGCAGGATAAAGCACCTTTGTGAGGACGTCGGCGTCATTGTCTTCAGCCATAGCCTGGTAATAATCGCCCTGCGAGAACAACTTCATATTGAAGTCCTGAACTGGCTTAGCCTTCCAGAGCCTCAGAACTGACACAGCGTCGCTGTCTTTGCCCGAAATCATCATATCGTAAGCCACGGCCTCTATCTCCTGGCTGCCGATATAATTGATTTCCATGCCGTTTTCGGTCCACTTTTCCTCAGCTTTGCCGCCGAAACGCACAATATAAGATTTATCCGTTCTCTGCGTAAGCCATACTTCGCCGCCGGGGAGCCACACATCGGGAAGTTCCGTCTGCCAGCCGTCAACAATTTTCTGTTTGAAAAGACCGTACTCATATCTGAGCGAATAGCCCATTGCGGGATAATTGCCCGTTGCGAGAGCGTCCATGAAGCAGGCTGCAAGTCTGCCCAATCCACCATTACCCAAACCAGCATCAGGTTCCAGCTCGTAAAGTTCATCCAGCGTAACGCCGTAACCGTCTTCGAGTACTTTTGCAAATGTTTCGGTCGCGCTCAGATTGAAAAGACTGTTTTTGAGCGAACGGCCGAGCAAGAATTCCATACATAAGTAATAGACGCGTTTTGCGCACTTAGTTTTGACCCTCTTGGAAAACAGCTGCCTTTTTTGAAGAAGTATGTCCCTGACGCTCATGACGACGGATTTATAAATCTGCTCCTTCGTCGCTTCGGCGGGGCTCACTCCGTAGTACCTTGTAAGTTTTCCCTTTACAAGTTCCCTGACTTCCTTTTCGGTAATAGTATTTGCCATTAGATTCTCCTGTTTTAAAAGTAAAATTATTTAAGCATATCATTATAAAGCGCTTCATACTGCTTAGCCGAATTATTCCAGCTGAAATCAGTAGTCATCGCTCTATACATCATTTTTGACCATACTTCTTTATTTTTATAATCTCCGACAGCTTCCCTTATGACGTAAAGCATATCGTGGGCATTGTAATTTGTAAAAGTATAGCCGTTCTGCTGAGGCTTGATGCTGTCATACAGACCGCCCGTCTCCCTGACTACGGGAATTGTACCGTATCTGCATGCAATCATCTGTGAAAGCCCGCAAGGTTCAGATTTCGACGGCATAAGGAAAATATCCGAACCAGAATAAATCTTGCGCGCTAAATCGTTGTTAAACATAATCTGGGCGCTCATCTTTTCGGGATATCTTCTCGCAAGATCCTTGAAGAAACCTTCGTAATAGGAATCGCCCGTGCCGAGAATTACAACCTGAACGTCGCTCTGCAAAAGTTCTTCGAGAACATTAATCACGAGGTCGAGACCTTTGTGCGACACAAGGCGCGAAATCATTGAAATTATGGGCGTATCCGCCTTTACAGGCAGATTGAGTAACTTCTGAAGCTCCTGCTTGCAGACAGCCTTACCCGACATATCGTCCGCCGTAAAATTGGCAAAGATATGGCTGTCGAGCTCGGCATTATAGCTCTTATCGTCTATGCCGTTGAGAATGCCGACCAGTTTGAACTCATTGCGCCTGACAATGGGGTCAAGCCCGTGCGCGAAATACGGGTCTTTGATTTCCTGGGCGTATCTGGGAGAAACCGTTGAAAATCTTTCGCAGCATTCTATCGCACCCTTCATGAGGTTGATGGAATTATTATATTCAACGAGATACTGATATTTACCGTAAATATCGAACAGACTTGAAAGAATGTCGAGAGAATACTGTCCCTGATATTCTATGTTATGAATTGTGAACAGCGCTCTTATAAACTGATATTCCTGTCTGAAACAATAATTTGTTTTAAGATAAATAGCCGCAAGCGCCGCCTGCCAGTCGTGGCAGTGCATAACTTCGGGATAGAAATTGAGGAAAGGCATTATTTCGAGCACTGCGCGCGAGAAAAACGCAAACCTCTCCCCGTCGTCGAAATAACCGTAGCAACCGGGGCGTTTGAAATAAAATTCGTTATCGAGGAAATAGAAAATAACTCCGTCCTTTTCATATGAGAAAATACCGCAGTACTGATTTCTCCATGCAAGGTGAACATAAATATTTCCCAGATATTTAAATTTGTCCCTGAATTCCTTCTTTATGTCAGAATACAGAGGAATTACCACTCTGACGTCATAATTTCCCGTCGCAGCCAACGCTTTGGAAAGAGAACCGATTACCTCAGCAAGGCCGCCCGTAACGATAAAGGGCGTACATTCCGAAGCGACAAACAGTATTTTGCGCTTTGCGGGAACTATTGTAAGTTCTTTTTCTGCAGGTTTTACTTTTTTAGCTGCCGATTTAGCCGCCGTCGTTTTCGCCGTAGTTTTAGTTGCGGTTTTTCCGCTTGATTTGCTTGTAGCCATTATTATCCCCCTTTATCGTATCAAATGTGCGTGCCCTTATTTATAAAATAAGGTTTCTGCTTGCATCCAGCAAGCGTTGTGCCGCTGCCGATCGACGAATCTTTGTCGCTTACGACAAAAGAAAGATTGCAGTCGTCGCCGATGAAATTTTCGCTCATAATTATGCAGTTTTTAAGCGTCGTACCCTTGCCGACTTTTACACCGCGGAAAAGGACGCAGTTTTCAACAGTGCCTTCGATGAGGCAACCGTCATGAATGAGCGAATTAGTAACTTTAGCGCTGTCCGTTATCTTTGCGGGAGGCGCGTCGTTGACCTTTGTATAAATGTCTCTGTTGCCGAAAAGTTCCTTGCGGATATTTTTATCCAGCAGATCCATATTCGCCTTGAAGAAAGAATGAAGCGAGTCGATACTCTGGTAATACCCGTCGAACTTATAGCCGTAGATATTGTAATTTTTAAGTCCGGGCAACAGAATATCGCCTGAAAAACTTGAATAGCCGCGCGCTATCGCAGTCTGAATGAGACTGAGAAGGAACGAAGTTCTCGCGACAAAAATATTTATGTAATTTTTGCGCACGCCCTCAAATTTCTGGTTGACGAAAATCGATGTTATTTTGTCGTTTTTGTCGGTTTCGAAAACCATATACGAATTGCCGTCGGTAGTTTCATGCTCGTGATATGCGAGCGTAATGTCGGCATTCGTTTTGACGTGCTGTTCAATAACTTTGCTGTAATCGAGCCTGTAAACTGCGTCGCTGTCTGCAACTACGACGAAATCCTGCTTGCATTTTCTTAAAAATGCGGATGCTCCTTTAAGTCCTTCGAGACGGTTTTTATAGAGCATTTCGCTTTCGTCGCTGTAAGGCGGAAGCAAAATAAGTCCTCCTTCCTTTCTCGCGAGGTCCCACTCTTTTCCCGTTCCGAGATGGTCCATGAGCGACTGATAATTTTTATTTGTTATCATGCCGACCGTAGTAATACCGGAGTTGACCATGCAGGAAAGCGCGAAATCTACGAGGCGGTAACGCCCGCCGTAAGGAATAGACCCCTTTGACCTGACTTTGGTCAATTCGGGTACGTTTTCATCGTTTATGCTGGAAAAAATTACGCCTACTGTCGATGCCATTATCATATCCTCCCTTACACGTTTTTGTCGATAATTTCGCCTGCGGGCACACAACCCTTGTCGCTCACCGTAATACCTCTGCCGAGTACGGTTATGCCGCTGGTCTTGCCTTCTATCTTGATGGCTTTTTCAATTACGTCGCCGACTTTCGCGTTTTTGCCTATAACAACTTCTTCGTCGATTATAGAATAATTTACTTCCGCGCCCGCCTTTACGACGGTGTTGCCCATGAGAACGCAGTCTTTTACCTGAGCTCCCTTTTCGATAACGCAGTTCGTGCCGACAACTGAATTGATTACCGTGCCTTCGATATCGCAACCGTTGGCAATCATGGAATTGACGACCGTGCCTTCAACGTATGCGGGAGGCGCCAGAGGGCTTCTCGAATGAATTACCCTTTCTGCATCGCGCAGATCAAATTTGGGCACTTTGCCCAAGAGGTCCATGTTCGCTTCCCAGAGCGAGCTTATAGTACCTACGTCTTTCCAGTAGCCTTCAAAACGGTATGAATACATCTTCTCGCCCGCTTTGAGCATTTCGGGAAGAATATTTTTGCCGAAGTCATTTTCTGATTTGGGGTCTTTTTCGTCAAGCTCGAGATATTTGAACAGCTTTGACGCTGTAAATATGTATATGCCCATAGACGCGAGGTCGCTCTTGGGTTGCTTGGGTTTTTCTTCGAATTCGTAAATGCTGCCGTCAGGATTGGTATTTAAAATGCCAAATCTCGAAGCCTCCTTCATGGGCACCTTCATGCACGCTATCGTGCAGTCTGCTCCCGTAGCCTTATGAGCTGCAAGCATTTTATCGTAATCCATTTTATAAATATGGTCGCCCGACAGAATGAGCACGTATTCGGGATCATACATTTTCATAAAGCGGATATTCTGGTAAATTGCGTTGGCCGTGCCTTTGTACCATGAAGTATCCGTCTTTGCCTCGTAAGGCGAAAGGATATGTACGCCGCCGAAAGTTCTGTCAAGGTCCCAGGGTTGTCCGTTACCCACATATTCGTTGAGAACGAGCGGCTGATACTGCGTGAGAACGCCCACCGTATCTATACCCGAATTTACGCAGTTTGAAAGCGGGAAATCGATAATTCTGTACTTCGCGCCGAAACAAACCGCAGGTTTGGCGATATTGCTTGTCAACGCATACAGTCTGCTACCCTGACCGCCTGCAAGTAACATTGCCACGCACTCTTTTTTTCTTAGCATTGCTGAAATCCCCCAAAAAAATAATTATTTTTCTTTTATAAAATACAGACAAGCCAGTTTGGGAATGTCCATCGTCAATGAATTTTCCTTTCCGTGACTTGCAATTTTTTTTGTATAGAATACCCTTTTTGAAAGTGTACCTTCCCCGCCAAAAACTTTTCTGTCAGAATTCAAAATGAGCCTGTATTTGCCTTCATGCTGACCAAAAGTATAATTGGGCTGAACAATTCCTGAAAAGTTTACCACCGCAAGGAGGCAATTTCCGTCTTTATCGTAGCGGTTAAAAACGAGCACGTTGTTTACAACGTCGTCAACAACCAGCCATTCAAAGCCTTTCCAGTCGTTTTCTATTTCATAAAGCGGACGAGTATTTCTGTAAAGTTTATTGAGCGTCTTTACAAAATACTGCATTTTTGCATGTTTTTCGTACTTTTTAAGATTATATTCTATTTCGCCTTTGTAATTCCATTCAGAAAACTGCGCAATTTCATAGCCCATGAAATTGAGCTTTTTGCCGGGATGAGCATACATAAAACCTAAAAGTCCGCGCTCGCCTGCAAACTTGTCCGCGTATTCTCCGGGAAATTTATTGACGATAGAACCCTTAACGTGAACGACTTCGTCGTGCGAAAGAGGCAAAATATACCTTTCGTTAAAGGAATATATCATAGAAAACGTTATCTTCGTATGATGATAATGTCTGTAAAGCGGGTCCTGACGACAATAGAATAATACGTCGTTCATCCAACCCATATTCCATTTATAATCAAATCCCAGCCCGCCGCTATCGACTTTGGTCGTAACACCCGGGTATGAAGTGGACTCTTCCGCAATTACTATGACATCGGGAAATTTTTCATGTATTATCGAGTTGAATTTTTTCAGAAATTCAATCGCCTCGAGGTTGCGGTTATCCCCGTAAACGTTTGGTGTCCACTCGTGCGGTTTTTTATCGTAATCGAGATAAAGCATTGACGCAACGGCGTCCACCCTCAAACCGTCTATCGCGAACTGATCGAGGAAAAATGATGCGCCAGACAACAGAAAGCTGTCAACTTCGCCCCTGCCGAGGTCAAACTTCCTCGTACCCCAGCCGCGATGCTCCATCTTGTCCCACAAGGGGCATTCATAAAGCGGCTGACCGTCAAACTCGTAAAGTCCGAAATCATCTTTGGGAAAATGCGCGGGAACCCAGTCGAGTATAACTTTTATTCCTTTCTTGTGAAACGCATCTACGAGCGAGGCAAATTCCTCGGGCGAACCGAGCCTGTCGGTAACTGAAAAATACCCTGTAACCTGATACCCCCAAGAACCGTCGAACGGATATTCGGTAACAGGCATAAACTCGACGTGAGTATAACCCATTTCTGCAACATACGGAACAAGTTCTTTTTCAAGCTCCGAAAAAGAATAATAACTGCCGTCGGCATGCTTTTTCCAGCTGAGAAGATTTACTTCATAAATGTTGACCGGTTGTTCCGCGCTGTCGCCGCCCGAAACGCGCTCATTTCTGGCAGGCAGATCATATATGACCGACGCATAAGAATGAGGCAGATCGCTGCGATAAGCATACGGATCGCTTTTCAAAAGTTTTCTTCCGTCGGTTGTATGGATAAAAAAATTGTATTTATCCCCCTGCTTTGCACAAGCAACGCAGATCTCCCAGCTTTCCCCGTCGGACATTTTATTCATATTAAAGGTTTGCGAACCGTTAAATAAAAGCTCAACGGCAACGGCATGCGGAGCCCATACTCTGAATACGTAACCGCCGCTTTCGCAACGGTGGCAACCGTATAGCTCATGCGCCGTACAACTTACACCTTTATGAAATAAAACTATGTCGTCCAAGGCATTCATATCACATATGACATTTTATCATATCATTGAAAATTTTTCAATACTCAAAATAAAAATCACAGTAAAATATTACTTATTTATTATATATATTTTACATTATAATAGAAATTATTTGTTTAATACGACAAGTCGCATAAACCGGAACGCACTACTTTTTGATATTTAAGGACATGCTTTTCTGTCCGACGCAAAAAATTTACAATAAATTAAGTGAAATAAAATCAGAAAAAATTAAACGCGTATTTTCGAAAGCGTTTGCCCCACTTTTCCTCTTATGACGAGTAAGTTGTCGCTTAACGGCAAAGTTGCTGACAAATCGATTAAGACCGTTCGGGCTCCTCTGAAATTGCGCGCAAGATAAGCTGCGGGATAGACTGAAAGCGAAGTACCCGCAATTATAAGCATATCTGCCTTTTCGAGCGCGGCGACGGCATTATTCCACACATCAGCGGGAAGCGGCTCCTCATACAAAACGACTTCGGGTTTTATAATTCCTCCGCATGTACATCTGGGTACGCCCGAACAATTTTCAACTGCTGAAAGCGGATAGAATTTTCCGCATCGCATGCAACGGTTGCGGTGAACGCTTCCGTGCAGTTCATATACGGTCTGACTGCCTGCCGCTTGGTGCAATCCGTCTATATTCTGTGTTATAACCGCGTTGAGTTTTCCTGCGCGTTCCATTTCGGCAAGTTTATAATGCGCGGTATTAGGCTTAATGCCGTGAGGTATCATTTGCTCGCGATAAAACTCGAAGAATTCTTCGGTATGACTGTCAAAAAAACTTCTGCTGAGCATGTACTCGGGAGAATATCTGAATTTTTGTCTGTATAAACCGTTTTCGCTGCGAAAATCAGGCAATCCACTTTCAGTGGATACCCCCGCTCCCCCGAAAAATACTATATTTTCAGAAATATCTATCCATTGCTGCAACTTTTCGATTTCAGTCATAATTAATACCTCCATCAACCTCAATCAATTATATAACTTTTTATAATCAATTACAATCTTTATTCATTTTTACAAATTAAAAACTTACTAAATTTCTGATTATCTTTTCATAAGCTGGTAAATGTCGGTATAGCCTGTATTTTAGGGCTTTATCGGCATTTTCCGTTTGGAAGATACATTGCAAAAGCTGGCATTTACCAGCATGAAAATGCAACCAAAAGTAGTAAATGAGTAGTACAATCACCGATTTAAGAAGCAAGAGCCAGTCTTTCAAGTTCTGCTTTCGCTGAATTGAAAGTACCGTGTGCATAGTACCCTAATGTCATGGTGATGTTTGCGTGTCCCATGATGTATTGCAGGGTGTTCGGGTTCATTCCTTTGTTTGCCATGTTCGTGCAGTAGGTATGTCTGAATGAGTGCGGTGTGATGTTTGGTAGCTGGTCTTTATGTGTCTTGTTGTATTTCTTCACAAGCCCACGCAACATACTTTCATAGTTCCCAGCCACTTTAGGGAAGCCCTTTTGGTTTAGGAACAGGAAATTGCTGTAACCGCCTATGATGATAGGCTCTGCCTTTCCTCTGTTCTGTAACACTCGCTTAAAGGCTTGATAAGCTCTTTCTGTCATTGGAAGCTGACGTTCTCCTTTTTTGGTCTTAGGTGTTTCAATGTAATAGCCGATTTCGCTGTCTTTCAATAGCTGGCGGTCTACATTGATGATACGGTTTGCCATATCAATATGGACTGTCAGACCGCAAAATTCAGAAATACGAAGCCCTGTTTCCAGAAGAATAACCACTTCATCATAATACTTGCTGTACGTCTTGTCCTGTTCCATAAAGGCAAGCATTTTTTCTTCCTGCTCTGGCGTGAGAATGACTTTAGGCTCTGAATTATCTTCCAGAACGTCACTTAATTTGAAGCTGAAAGGATTTTTTCTGATACAGTCGTCCTCAATCGCCATATAGAATGACGCTTTCAGTGAACGCTTGTAATTGCTAATCGTCTTGTAGGAAAAGCCATTCTCATACATTCGCATAGCCCATTCCTTACCGTCCGATAACTTTACCGTATCAATGCTCCTTGCGCCCAGAGGGTCGTTTTCCAGAATTTTCATAAGGTACTGGCGACCTTTTTCTGTGTTGCGTTTCACATTTTTTCTCTGGCTGTTCTTCTTTGCGTAGAGCTGGCAGACTGTCATTTTCCCGCCTATGGTATTGATACCGTCGGCAAGGTCTTTCTTAATCTGCTTTTCTTTTTCTCTCAACGACAAATCTTCACGTTTCCCAGCAGGTGTCTTGTCTGTCGGAACAAGTTTCCAAGCATACTTAAACTGTGGTTTCCCGTATATATCGGTATATTTGTAAACGTATCTTCCGTCTTTTCTCTGGCTCTCTCCAAGTCGTAAATTGCGTCCCTTATTGTCTTTTCTCTTTACATTAGACATAGTGCGAAGCTCCTTTCCGTCAAGGAATGAGCCGTTGATACGCTATACTTTATTATACCATATCTACGGCTCGCTGACATTAGATTTCGTCCAATGTATCAATGATTTTTTCAAACTGTTTTCGCTTAATCTGCACACGGTTTCCATTGACAATCACCCAGCCAGCGTCGAGATTTTCCTCTGCCAGCTTACGCAATTTCTTTTCCCCAATACGGAAGTATTTTGACGCTTCCTCAATCGTCAGTGTGTACTTTTCCCAGATAGGCACATCAGTATTGTTCGTCATATATAAGCACCCCCTTTACTGTGTGTCTTTTGGAAGCAGACAGACGGCTCTGGAAAAGCTCCGCTGGTATCTCAACCAATCTCATTCCTATGAGCAAAACCACCTCTGGGACGTATCATTATCCTGTGAATACAGGTCATGGCGGGGCGACTTTTCCAAAGGTCGCTCTCGGATCACTGCGTGGGTCGCTCGCTCTCTTTTGGAAAGGTCATGGCGTACAGTCCCCGTGGCTCGCTGTATCACAAACGTATCTGTCTGCTTTATTCAGTTGTCAAAGACCGCAACGGCTTATACGCCTGTCAAAGCCCATATGAGGTCATATAGACTTTGATAGATATACAAGCCCCAGAGAGGACGCAGGAAAGGGGATAATGCGTCACTCTGCAATAGGACGTAGTTTTAAGCTACTTTGAAATTAAGTACCTGCTCAATCAGTTTTGCTTCCAGACGGCTACGCATATCCTCGTCAACGCTGGTGTGAGGATTGCCGTATTCGTCAATGCTTGTTCGCATGGACAAGCGGGCAATGTATGGCTCGTAATGGCATAACACAACATTCATAGCCAGAATATCGCCCTGTGAAGCGGAAACGATAACAGGGTAAGGCAATAAGCCATTGCCTTTATGTACCGCTTTATTCTTCTTCATGCTGTTTTTCCTCCATTCTTTTTCTGACTTTTTCAAATCCTCTTTGACGCTTATAGTTCACTGTACGGCGTACAATTTTCAGCAGGTCGGCAATCTCGCCGTCATTGAAGCCTAAACCGTAAAGCAACAAGATAAAGCGTTCTTCCTCAGAAAGTTCCTGCAATGCTTCACTCAACAGCTCATTCTTGATTTTCACGTCGTAGCCCATGACTTTGTAAAGGTCATAGTCCGTGGAATAATCATCATAAGTCGAGAGTTCCGCAAGCTGTTCTGGCGTGAGTTCTGAAAAAGAAATCTGCAAATCGTTCATACGCTGGTAATGCTTCTGAATATTGATTGCTTCATTCTTCAAAATCTTCTTGCAGTAACAGTCAAAGACTTTCTGAACATCTTCCGGAGAAGTGGGTCTTTTCACATTTTCACCTCCTTTCGCTTGTCAAAAGGCGGTGATTGTAACCGTTCCTTCCCCCTTTCCGTCATTAATACAAATGAGAGGATATGAACTGGCAAAGTTTGAAAAAGAAATCCAGAAAAAGCAAAAAAGCCCAAGAAGTTTTGATAACCTCGTTGAGCTTTAGCGAATATAATCGACAAATATTGAGGAAATTCTACACGGAAATAGCTGTAAACTCCCTTAACATGGATTAAAATTTTTTTGATGATTTTCTTTTATGCACTCCTGTCATTCGTAATCCTCCCGTGAAGAAACCGCCTTGTCAAAATAAGGCAAATTTCAACAGAATAAGCATAAAAGATAAATCCATCCTAATTCCGTCCAAGTTCCTGTTTTTTGGCAGGAACTAAAAAAGGCTATCACACCCAGCATAAATGCTGTGATTGCGATAACCCTGTGTATCAGATAATCTCTGTATTTTCTTTAATGAGCTGGCGAATATCGTCCTGCTTTGCTGACGGTACTTGACTGATGAAGTCTGCCAGCCATTTATCTCTCTGTTCATAGACGTTTTCATCATCATAATAGGCTGGATAGTCTTGAAGAATATCAAATTCCCTGTCAGCCCGTTCCGCTTCATTGCACGCCAAGTCCAAATGTTCACCAATCAATTCCTGCGTATAGGAAGTATAGCCCAGAGCCATAGTAATATAAGTGATACGTTCAAAATCTGTCTGTGTCATGGCTTCCTTGCCCGTCAGTAAGTTGTAGTCATGCTGTCCGCATACAGACAGAAATACTTCCTTTTGCTTCTCCGCTTGTCCCATAATAGCCACTCCTAAATCATTAAAATTTTAACTGCCTGCTGGCAACACAGATAAATTCCTCTGGAGTAGGTGTGCTGTTGCCAAACATTCGTTTAAACTCTGCCTGCTGTTCTGGGTCGTCACTGTTCATTGCGTCTATGATTTTCCCCTGTATCTGCTCACGGACTTCTGAAACAGAAAGCCCATGCAGACGAGCCATTTCTTTTATCATTTTTTTGCTGTCCCTTTTACTGAATTTCATCATATGGTCAGAACACCTCTTTTCTAAAATTGATGATATATTTCAAAAAAATCCGTCAAAAATATAGTGAGTAAATGTTTCATCTATACAGACTATTATATTACACTCTGTGAATAGTTACAATAATGAAAAGCAAGAAAGGAGAGGGAAACTGTGGAAATAGACTATAAAGCAATCGGACAGCGTATCAAGATAGCACGAATTAAGAAAGGCATAACACAGGAAGCCGTCGCAGACCTTATAGATATTACCCCAGCCCACATGAGCAATGTGGAGACAGGGAAAACAAAAGTCAGCCTGCCGACACTGATTGAGATTGCCAATGCCCTTTCCGTATCAGTTGATGTTCTCCTATGTGATAATGTACTTGCTTCACAAAATATTTTCAAGGGAGAAGCAAAAGAGATTTTTGAAGATTGCGACGAATACGAAACCCGATTTTTAGTTGACCTGCTGAAATGTGCAAAATCAGCCATGCGTAGGGACAAAGAAGTAAGAAATCAGTTCAATAGATAAAACCGTAGCGTGCAGATCACAATGAATTGTGAAATACAGCTACGGTTTTTCTTCTCCACTGAATTTATATCCCACACCCCAGACAGTGATGATATATCGTGGTTTGTCTGGGTGTGGTTCGATTTTCAGTCTTAGCTTTCTGATGAACGAGGAAAGATTGCTTGCGTCTGGTGCATTATCATATCCCCACACATTTTCGTAAATCTGTTCCTTAGTGAATACCTGTCCTTTGTGGCTGGAAAGAAAATACAACAGGTCAAATTCTTTAGATGTCAGATGTATTTTATTTCCTTTTTTATCAGTGACGGTGCGAGTAAAATAATTTACATCTAAATCGTTACATTTCTTGCTTAGAAAAACAGGTGCAGTACACAAAGTATTTGACAGCCATTCTACGAGCTGATTAAAAATCTGTTCTTCTTTATCTGTAAATTCTGCAACTAATATTTTCCCATAATATCAACAACTTTCATAATAAATTTCACAAGAACAATTATTCTATAATATGTCATCAAATAACTTTAGCTGAATACCTTTGCTTTTCTCTTCAAATTCACTTAAATATTCAAAGATAATTTTGTTATCATGTACTATCCCGTTATCTTCACATATTTGATGAAAAAGTTTCATCAATATCGCATTATTTGGACTGTTTATCTGATACTGCATACCATAAGTTTGTATATATTTATCTTTCAAATACGGAAATAATCTGTCTAACTGACTATAAAAATATTCTCTATTTCCCTCACGAAGCGTTAGTCCCATTCCGAAGCAGATAACACCATAAACTTTTGCTTCAATACAATAATTTAAAATTCCTTTAATATTATCTTCTGTATCATTGATAAAAGGCAGAATAGGGCAAAGCCAGACAACTGTGGGAATACCAGCATCATGTAGTTTTTTTAGAGCTTCAACTCTTTCTTTTGTTGTGCTGACATTTGGTTCAATTTTTTTGCATAAATCCTCATCATAAGTCGTTAATGTCATTTGTACTACACATTTTGTTTTTTCATTGATAGCCTTTAATAAATCTAAATCCTTTAATACACGATTAGATTTTGTTATCAGAGTAAAACCAAAACCGTACTTATATGCTAACGATAATGCTTTTCTGACACTACTAAATTCATCTTCAAGCGGAATATAAGGATCTGTCATAGAACCAGTGCTCAACATACATTTTAATCGTTTCCTTTTTAAAGTATTTTCTAAAAGGATAATAGCATTTTCTTTGACTTCAACATCTTCAAAAGCATGTTCCATGTGGTAACATTTGCTTCTTGAGTCACAATATATACAGCCGTGCGTACAACCTCGATATAGGTTCATTCCATTTGATGAAGATAAAATCCCTTTCACTTTTTTTAAGTGCATAAACTATACCTTTATAATTGAAATTTCTTTTTTAAAAAAGTTTCATTCAAAAGATGATTAGTCACAAAATCACCATTATAAAATACAGCCCAATTATTGAAAATACAAGGAACATTTTTAGCTTTTTCTAAAGTATCTACAGCAATTAGATTTAATGGTATATTATTTTTATTACAGTATTCCTGTACTTGTTCAATGCAATTAGGAATATATGGACACTGTAATCCATAATAGATTGTCAGCTCCTTTTGCTCTATTGTCATTTTTTTTGCGTTTTCAGAAAAACAAGGCTTATTCCCATCAAAAGACAATGACAATAACTCATAATCATTCCCAACCGTATCTACCACTTCAAAACCATATTTCAGAAAAAACTTCTTATCAGATAAAAAAGGCTTTTTCTTTTTTGAACTGAGAACGCATACACCTGATTTCCCAGTTTCCTTTGCGTCATGAATACAATATTCAAGTAAAGATTTTGCATATCCTTTTCCCTTAAAAGAGCCAGATACCCAAAGGCAGTAAATATACAGATAGTTTTCTCCAGAAACAGGAACCCATGCTGTTTCTATCGGAGCATATTCAATAAATACTTTTCCTTTTTTATCAAGTTTACGGAAAACATGACCTTCTTCAATTCGTTTCTTAAGCCATTGCTTTTTTACTGATACTCCAACTTGTTGTTTTTTATCCGAAATTGCACAACATATATGTTCTGTGTCCAGATTATCCAGCGTTAAGTTCATAAATGTTTCATTCATAAATAGTTCACCCCTTAATATTTTTTCATCTGTATTATATCACAATAACCTTGACAACATATGTCATGGTTTATTTTGTTCGCATATTTTTTTTGCTTCATTGTAGACAATTTTTTTTAAATACTTTGGTTCTATGATACAAACCTTTGAACCAAAAGAAAGAAGATAACCAATCAGCCATTCATCTATAGGCATTGTAGCGGAAATTATAAAATCACCATTATCGTCTTGATTGATTTCATCAACTTCAAATTCATCATAAATCCGATAAGCCATTTCTTGAGGAAAACGCAGTATAATATTTTCACAATTTGCTTTTATTTCCTTTTTTTCTTCTTGTGGAAATTCCATAGGATTAAAAAATTTTTCCATAATCCTTGCTTGTATAATACGTGTCAATTTAAAGATACGGAAATCGGACTTATTCATACAAAAGGCTTTTATATACCAGCTTTTCGCTTTATACACCATTTTAAGCGGACAGATAACTCTTTCAATCACTTCTCCACGAGTATTCACATAAACAATACAAAGCATTTTGTGTGATATGATTGCTTCCTTTACCTTTTGAAACATAGCATTATCTTGCGATTTATTCCCCCAGCGTGAAAAATCAACCTCAAGCCAATTTTCACTTTTTGTATTAAAAATCGCTGATAGTTTTGACAATGTATCACTGTTATGATTATCCACAATAGATACACTTTTTAATGCCGTTATTATATCTTCTTTTTCTTTATCAGATAAAAGCAACCTATCTAAAACAAAACTATCTGCTATCTGTATGCCACCGTTTCTTCCCGTTGTCACATATATAGGCACACCCGCACTACTAATAATATCAATATCCCTATAAATTGTTCTTACTGATACTTCTAATTTTTCTGCCAACTCTGGAGCGGTAGATTTTCCGTTTTCCATTAAATGATAAATAATTCTAAATAATCTACTCTCTTGCATTTAAATCACTCCATTTCTTTTTCATAATATAAGCCTGACATATATGTGTCAAGTTTATCGGGTAAAGACTCGCCAAAAGATATAAAATTAGCGAGTCTTTGCTTATCGTCACTCTATAATCTTCCAGTTACTATCCTTATGGAGCGTCAGCTTATACTGTGATACCTGTGTCGCTTTTGTCTGATTGTCGATAAACTTCACCGCAACACTTACTTTCACATTGTCGCCGTCAGCCGTAAATACGGGATTGACAAGCTCGGAAAAGAGATAGTCCCCGTTTATCGGTTCAAGGGCATTTCCCTCTACATAGTAGGCAAGTTCCTTATCTGTTGCAGTAGGGTACAGCTTGAAGAATGTTTCCAGAAACACCGTAGCGTCATTCACCGTATCAGCGTCCACGCTGTTGTCAGCTTCCTGTGCCTTTGGTTCATAGCTGGATTTTTCCATAGCAGGGGCAAGGGTCGGGTTCTGTATAATAACCATATCCCCGCCAGCGTCCACATGGACGGTCACGGTATAGGTTTCTGATACGTTCCTTGTCTGGTCGCCCTCTTTTATCTGCTGATCTACTTCGTAGGTAACAGTAAAAGCGTTCTCTCCAGACTGTTCCACGTCCCAGATTAGTACGTCCGTGACTGTGGAGCTGGTCGGTATATCCGTTCTCACGGTATCAACATTCAAATCCTGCAATTCCTGTGTCAAATAGGCACTGATAGCCTGTGTTCTTGCTTCGATAGCTTCCTTGCTGTTACTCCATGTGTAATAGGACTTCGCAAAGTTCTTCACGAAATTTTCTATGCCGTTGGTGTCATTCAAGCGGAGCTGTATGGTTTCTATCTCGTGTGTGGTGTGCTGGTCGATAGCGGTAAAGTTCTTATACACACCAAAGCTCACGCTTGCGATAAGCACCACCCAGAGGGCGATGACGGACTTCTTATGCGTCCCCACTTTCATAGTGCGGACTTTCTTTTCCTTTATCGGTTTTTCTTTCTTTTTGAACATGATTTCCATTCCTTTCTATTGCTTAATTCTGCCAGCCCCTATCAAATGCTGTTGCCAGTAGGAGCTTGTAAGGTCGGCGTAGCCTATCGGGTCGCCAGCGTGGTACATCTGGTTATTTCCCACATAGATACCGACGTGGGTTACATACGTTCCCGCATTGTAGGTACTGTGGAAGAACACCAAATCACCAGCCTGTGCCTGTGAAAGCGGGATATGCTGGGTAGCGTCATACTGTGCCTGTGCGGTTCTCGGTAGACTGATACCAGCCTTGCCGTAGCACCATTGAACCAGCCCCGAACAGTCAAAAGAAGTGTTAGGGTTGCTCCCGCCGTACACATAGTCCCAGCCTTGATATTTCAGAGCTTCATTCATTATCTTCTGTGCCAGCTCGCCCGATACTTGACTGACCGTGAGATACTGGCTGACAAGCTCCACATAGAACATATTCCCGTAGGCATATCGCCAGCCACCATTGCGGGCGACAGCGATAGGGTTTGTGTAGGTGACTTTCTTCCCGCCAGACTTGTCACGGGCGAAATTCTCTGCCAGCGTGAAGCTGTGCTTTTTCCCGTTCTTAGCCACATAGCCGATATAGCCACCGCCATAGTTATAGGACTGTACCACCACGTTTATATCCTCTATGCCTTGATTTTCTGCTGAAGAAAGCAGGGACGCAAAATACTTGCACCCCTGCTTGATTGAACTTTCCGTATCAAGGGAGTTAGGCGGTAAGCCCATGCTCTCGGAACTCTGCATAACGTCCTCGGCTGTCCCGCCACTTTCCACCTGTATGATTGCCAGCAGATAGGGAACGTACTCGGAAATGCCGTACTCTTTAGCGTATTTCTCCACCATAGGCTGATGTTTCAATACCTCTGCGGACAGGTTCATGCCTGTTACCCATGAGGAAGAACCACCGCCCCCGTCGTCGTCCTCGGCACTGATAAGCACGCCAAAGAAAAGCACTATCGCAAGAAGAAAGGGAAACAAACTGCCGATAAGGGCGATATGTTTTAGCTTCATTTCTTACGTCCTTTCTTTCCTGTCATGTTTAGGGTCGATTTCTTGATGTTTCGCTCCTTTCTGGTGGTCTGCTGGTTCAGCTCCACACCATTTAGCCTTGTTCCGTGTTTCTGCAATACAGGTTCAGCAGATTTTGAAGCAAGCGGACGCTCCTTGACAGGCTGTGCTTTCGTCGGCTCGGTATGTACCTTGTCCGTGGTGACAGGTCGCTTGACTTCCTGCACTTTTCCTGTATCGGTCTTAGAAGCGGTGACAGGTCTATCATGAGGACGGGTAGCTCCTGTTGTCGCTGATCCTTCCGTCGTTCTGCCAGCCTGTTTTGCTTCCTGTGCCTTTTGAAGCTCCATACGCTTATCAGCGATATTCTGTCTATGCTGTTGGAGCTTGTCGGCACGTTCGCTCTGTCTGGTTTCCTGCCCCTGCACAATGCCACGCTTGAAGTCGGATACACTGGATTTTGCCTTTTCCTTTGCGGAGTGTACGGCATAGGCGGTCTGGGTCGGCATATCCTTGATATTCTCCTTGACAGCCGTTGCCTTGTCTTTGACTTTGTTCTTCGTATCAAGCACCGCCCCCACCGCTGAACCAGCTCGGCTTCCGAAAGAAGCGTTGTCACGCTTGCGGGTCGTGTTAGCATGAGTTTGTTTACTGCCCGCACTGGATAAGACAGAACCAGCCATTGCACCCGTTCCAGCACCTACCATACTTCCTTTTCCGACAGCTCTTACCAATCTGTTTTCCATACGCCTAGCCCTGTGTCGCATGAACAGATACGGGCGACGGAATATCCTGCGTCCCATGCTCTGGCTGTCCCCAGCGTTGAGAGAGAACATACTCATAAGGTCACCCAGCTTCATGTAGATACCCGCAAAGCACACTATCTGTAAGAACGCAATCATAAAGAACGGGTAATCGGTGGAGATGTTGTAGAACATACTGGAAATACTGAAAGCCACCGTGACAATGAGCGTAATGCCCGCCCTTGTCATAATCGTATTGAACACTCGCACGATTGCCTGCTTTGCCATGTTCTCATAGCTGGGTATCATGGAGAGCAGGAAGCTAATCGGCAGGAACATGGCAAAGATGATAAATAGTATCTGGGAAAATATCATCATGCCCGTAAGCAGGAAAACGAATATCGTTATCCCCAGATTGAAGATGAGCAGGAAGAACACCATTCCCAGACGGTTGATGACCTGCGGTATCGTCAGATTGTCGTTGTCGTTATCCTCGATTTCTGTTTTTACCACGTCCTCACGGGTCGCCCCGTCGTCGGCTGACGGACTGACCGATACCAGAGCTTCCACACGGTCAGCTCCTATTTCCTCTATATCGCTGTTTCCGAACTGTAAGAGTAGCCACGGCTGTTGTACCTGTATGGAGAATAGGCTGTCCCTTATCAAGTCCACGCTGTCTTTTCCTTGACTATCGCTGTCTGGGAGCATGATTTTTGTTCCCAAATCCAGAGAAGCTGTGGAAATGTCCGAAGAAAAGTCATTGATTTTCTTGATGTAGTCGGGAGCGTAGGCGATAAAGGAAGCGGACACGAGAAACACCACAACGAAGTTGATAACGGCGTGGAGTGCCTTGCTGGTTTCTCGCTTTATCAGTCCCGTGTAGGCTACATAGATACCCACGATAAGGATAATGAGAAGCAGGAAGCCCACATAAAAGCCAGTGCTTCCAAAGCCGTTTTCCGTCACGCCAGCGAGTGTCTGTATGCTTTTCCCGATACTGTCTGCCATGTCATTGATAAAGTCCAGCTTATACGCCTGCTGGACAACGTACCCTGTGGCGTTGGAAAGATACAGGCTGATAGTCCAGATAAAGTTGGTAATACAGTAAAGCCCGTATTGTACGGATTTCCCGATACCGTCCAGCCAGTTCCACGGAAGCCAGCCCCAGCTATTGTCCACATAGAAGTCAAGTTGGTAATTCTCCAAAGGGTACTGTGAATACAGGTTGTCCGCATTGACGGTATCATCTACCAGCCCAGAAGCGTGTGCCACCGTCCCTAAAAGGGAGAGCAGGGCAATGGTCGTCAGTACCACAATCACAGCTATCTTAAAAAAACGAAAGAGCTTCTTTCTTGTCAGAAGCCCCTTTATCCTATCTTTCATCACTCCACCTCGCTTTTCACGGGCGGTCTGGTATCAAAGGCGTGCAATAATTCCTCAAAGACAGGGTGTATCTGCACCACACCCACACGCCCGTACAAATCTTGAAGCAGGCATTGTCCGTTTTCCAAGTCACGAAGCCTTTTCTGGTTGTTCTCGTCGTCCTTGTCGATACCGAAAAATTCAAGGGTCTGCTTTATCTCGTTTATATCCGTAGAACGGAAAGCGAATTTCAAACCGATATTGTTCTTTAGGCTCTCTTTGGACACGTCGCCAGAGGATTGCGTGACGAAGTACACGCCAGCCTGCATAGCACGTCCCGCACGCACCAGCTTGTTGGAGAGGGTTTCTCCTTGTGCCACATTGAGGAACGCCCACGCCTCATCTAAATCCACGATTTTAAAGATACTGCGGTCTGAATGAATGAAGTCTAAGGCAAAGGTGGAAATGACAATCAGCATAGCCACGGACAGCAGTTCAATGGTCGTATATTCCTCAAAGGTCGTGTCTTTATCTGGCAAAACAAGGTCAGCAACCTGTATGATATTGAGCTGGTTGTCCAAGCTGATAGCGTTAGACACCGAACCGTCCGAGAACAGCAGATGTGCAAAGTCATAGTCCGTAAAGCTGTCGATATGGTCGGCAATATTGCGGGCTATCGCCGTGTCCTCTCTGCGTAGCTCGTCTATCACATGGAGAAGTCCTCGCTGATCGCTTTGGGTCACGGCTCGCACCGCTTTTCTAAGGACAGGGAACTTCTCACCGTCCCTAGAGGAAATCCCCGTAAGGAATGTGAGAATGTCTATCGCCAGACTTTCAGCGTCTTTTACATTCTTCATAATCACGAACGGGTCAAGAAGCCCAGCGTTTTCCTTGTCGCTGGTAAGGTTTACGATATTGATTTCATGGGCTATCTCTGGGAGCGTTTCTTTCCAGTTGCCACGCTCGCTCTTAGGGTCGAGAATGACCGCCTGTCCCCCGAACAGAACGGAATAATAGACAATCAGATTGTTGCAGAATGATTTTCCACCGCCCAGCGAACCGACAAAAGCGGAAGCCAGAGCGTTGGTGACTGTCCCCTTGATACCCTGCGAAGCAAGGGACGGCTGTAAATAGACATTTCTTCCTGTATCTACGGAATAGCCGATATAGATACCTGTATTCTCGCCAAGCTGTTGTGTCGCCCCGAAGCCAAGTCCCGCCAAGAAGTCGGATTTCACATATTGCACATAGTCATTGATGTAACGCTTGCTTGCTGGAAGAAATTCAGAGTGAAGCCCCAGCATATCCCCAGCAGGACGGACTAACTTTACATTGAGGTCGTCGTAGAAGTCCGTGACCTCATCACAGCGTCGTTTCAGCTCGTCGAGGTCGGGAGCTGATACCCTTATCACATAGGAGAGCTTATACATACTTTCCTTGCTCTGGTCGAGGTCGGTTTCCAGCTCGTCCACGCTGTCTAATGCGTCCACCACGTTTGAGCTTGTTTCACTTCCAGACTGATAGGCGTGGTTGTCCAAATCTTTCAGCTCTTTTTTCTTGTTGCGGACAGTCGATAACGCTTTTCTGTTTCCCACGATTTCTACATTCATGCTTGTATCAACAGGAAACGTGAACTGCTGTTGCTGGAAGTAAAATATCTCACTGGACGGGAAATCCAGCTCGCCCACAATCGCATTGACGGTAAAGTAGGATACGAAGCTCTCGCTGTCCTCATGTTCCAGTCGCAAATATCGCTGGCTTTCCTCTATCAGACAGCGGGTCGGACGGATAAGGTCGTACTGCTTGATGAGCGTTGCCTTTTTCAGCTTCTTCTTTGGAAGCGAATATTCGTAGTCCTCATACGCCACGCCGTCCCTGCCGTAGATATGCTCGATAAGATACCCGAAGTCGTTCTTATCCAAGCGTCGGAACTTGAAACGGCGGGAGATTTTATTTTCCAGCAGTTTTTCCATTTTCATGTAGCGGTTGATTTCATCATCTGGCATAGAAATAAAGTCGTTCATCAGCGTGTGGTTGACCTCATGCAAGAACTCTTTGAACGTCATAAACGCCGATTTTTTCATGCTGTCAAGGCTGACCTTTTCCTCTGTCACAATGAGCTTGAAGCCGATAAAAAAGCGGTAGTCCACTTGATTGTCCCCAATCATGGAAACAAGGGCTTCCGTCTGTTCATCTATCTTCTGTATTGCCACATCACGAAGTCGTCCTGTCACCAGCTTCTTTGACTGCTCCTGTATGCTTCTTACGGAGCTTTCCGTCGCTATCTGCAAGGCGTGTATCTTTCCCTCACGGGACTGTGCGATAAGCTGACGGAAGCTGTCATGGACGATAAACTTCTGTTCAGCCGATAGAAAGCTGTAATTGTACGGTATCAGCTCATAGTAAGCGAACACCTCATTGTCCTTGTTCCAGACAAGGTTGTTGTCGATATATTTAATCGAGAACATACATCACACTCCTAACCGCCGTGACGGGTTCGCTGAACACTTCCTTTTCCAGCTTCACGGCTTTTCCTGCATAGGTTACTTTGGGTCGCAGGGCAAATGTAATCTGCGATTTCAAGAAACTGTAAGGCTTCTTGCCGTCAAAGGTCTTTTGACTCATAAACCATGTGAGGGCGACAGGAATACCGAAGTATTTCAGAAACGCCCCCTCGATAAACGATAACGGCGGTAAGTCCCCCAAGAGAATGACGGCAAACTCCGTAATGACAAACCACGTTATCTGGGTAAAGGTAACGGGAAACGGGAGAGTAAAGTCATTGATTGCATACAAGACTTTCTCCACGTTCCAGATACCCGTGTAGCTCTTAATCTTCTTCAATTCGTTTCAGCTCCTTTCATTGTTTTTGTCGTGTTCCTCACGGCATAGAGGTATCCCCTTGCGGGATTTCGTTGTAATGGAAAAGGACAGCCATTTTCAGACTGTCCTTGATAGAAAAAGCTGACAGTAGCGACCTAATCTGTCGCTGATCTGCCAGCTCTAATATGGTATCTCGCATATCCCACGGCTTGTTTCAATGAATGTCCCCTCTATGGACAAGTCCCTGCCGTATGCTTCATAGTCGATATAGTTCTGCAACGGTAGCGGTATCTGTCCCAGCACTTGTAACTCGTCAATGAAGTAATAGGCAACGTCGGTCATGTCCGCACAATTAGGATAATAATAAATCTCGTCCTTATGCTCGTAGACTTCTTCCAGACTTCCATAGTAGGAAACAAACTCGTCCAGAGCGTCCGTGATATAGTCGGGAAGCTCACAAATCATGTCGTACATCTCGTTGAGTTCTTCAATGGAGATATACTCCCCGATTTCAATAGGGAAGTTGTCGGTATCATGGACAGCGTATTCCTCATAATAGCTGTTCAGCCCGATACGCTCCGAAACATCTTCCTCGTCGATAGGGAAAGAGAACCAGTCCCCGACAAGTTCGCCCTCGTTGTACTTGCCAAGATTAGCGATATACACCCTCATGTCGTCCACCACAGGCACACACCTCTTTTCTATGGAAGTTCATAGATACCGTGGTCGGTTTCCACAAAGTGTCCGTTGTCGTCAAGGTACTGCCCGTAGGCTTCATAATCGAAATAGCGGGTGACGCTCTCACTTAGGGAAGTAAAGTCTGGGTCATTGTTCAGAATGTGGCGGGCAACGTCCGTCATGTTCTTACACCACGAATAATGAATGATGTCGTTTCTGTATCGGTGCAGTTCGTCAAGGTCGGTGAAATAGCACATCAGCTCCCCGTAGTCCTCTTTCAAGTCAGAGGGCAGACTTTCATAGGTATGGTACAAGTCGTCGAGCCTTTCAATGGTGGTATCTTCCTGCACTTCATCAGCAAAGGGAAGCTCCTTTCCCGTGATAGAATAATAGTCCGTATCTACATCAATCCCCAGCAGTTCTTCCACCTGTTCTGTGTCGATAGGCAGGGTGAACCAAAAGGCTCGTATCTCGCCGTCTGTTGGTTCTCTGGCTTCAATCTGTACACGCATTTCCATGTTTCATCACGTCCTTTCTTTGTAACGCTTCCTGTATGACGGCGTAAGGCACACCGAATACATAGCGTGAAAAATCTTCCAATTGTTTCTTAGGGTAGTCGGACAGGCAAAGGCGTTTCATCTCAAACCAGACCGCACGCTTGTAATAGGGCAGGTTGGAGAGATACGGACAGCCGATTTTTGCCTGCATATCCATAAAAATATCTTTCAATCAATCACTCCAATCTTAAATTTGAGTATAGAAAAAGCGGTTGATCTCCAATGGAGTAACCGCTTTGTGTCGGGATATGAAATTGTTAAATTGTTGTTTGTTTCATTTATGTTCCTCCACATTCCAATTCTACAAACTGGGATTTATCATTCTGTCAATTTTATGTATTCTGCAACTAAGAAGATATTTTTCAAGTCTTCATCATCTAACCCACGATAGACAAATAGGTCATTATAAATTGGGATAGCTTTTCCAATATCTTCGCTTTCGATGTGAAATTCTCCACTAGTCAAGTCGATTCCCACAAGAATGCCATCTACACAATAGCTTCTAATGTTTGGTAAAACACCATTTGGCAGTTTCTCTCGACTATGGGTATTTTCCATAATATTAGCTTCAACTACTTTGCAAAATTCCTCGCTGTCAAATAACTGATATGGATATTTCTTTTTGAAATAAGTATCTACTTCAGAGCCAGTTTTTCGATTGGGTCGCATATCTGCATGGTGGCTCTCAAACAGTTGTTTCCACTCTGCTATCATTTCAGGGGTTACTTCAGTAGTTAGCATAATAATTCTCCTTTCAAATTCCAATTTGTCGATTTCTATACTCACATTATATCAGTTGAAATTCAACCATTCAATGAAATTCATAGCGTGACAATATTTTATCTGTGTACCATTCCGTCACCCCCTTTCATTCCCCCTATGCCCGAACTCCCATAGGGGGACAGGTAAGTTTGCGTGACCACAAACTGCTGATTGCTACGCTCCAATGATACGGTTGAACAGCTCTAACAGCACGTCCTTGACACCGCCTGCATTAAATACCAGCCCGACGGCGATTAAGGCAATCACAAGGAAGCCGATAAGTTTTGAAAACTCTCTCTTAAATCCTAAGTAGATACCGATTACCACGATTGCCATTAACACAAGGCTCTGTGCGTTGCTTAAAAACCAGTTGTATAAGTTCTGTCCGAAATTCATTCTTTATCAATCCTTTCTTTCTTGATTTCTTCCATTTCTTCATCAGCCATTTTGCTGACCTGTGCGATACACATAAGGACGACACCGATACCCATTCCCAGCGATACCAGCACCAAGTCCTTGACAAGTTCTGCCATAATCTCAATTCTCCTTTACTCTGTGATAAGCTCCTCTGTGTCCGCTGTCTGCTGTCTGATTATCTGCAAGTGCTTTTCCGTCAGCTTTGCGTTGTCCTCGATCTCTTTCAGATAGCTTGTGCTGTTGCCAGCGTCTATCTTTTTCAGCATTTTCAGCGTAGGGGCGACCTGTCGGCTTATCCAGCCCAGCGTCCTTTCCAGCGTGTAAGGCTCTGGGTCTGTCGTCAATTTAATAGGCGGGCGGTCTTTCCCGATAAACCACGCCCAGCGGTCATTGAGCTTCCAGTCTGTCTTTCGCTTCTCTGGTTCTTTGTCCACGAAGCGGATATAGTGATTGATGATAGAAAATGCCGTCTGTTCTGCGTCATAATGGGTCAGCAGTTCACGGACGGCATAATAGGCTCTTTCATCTTTCAATCGTATCTCGAAACGGTTCTTTATGGGTGCTTCTTCAATCGGTATTCCCAGCTTTGCGTACTGCTCGTAGTTCTTCTCATAACAGCAGAAGTAGACTTCCGATTTCAGAGAGCCGATATACAGCGTGTGTCCCATGCCCGCCTTGTCCTGCTCGTTGTGCTTCACCAGCTCGCCCGAAGCATAGGACTTGAAAGAACGGAACAGGGACACACATTCCTCACGGTTGCATTTGGCGGTCAGATCTGGAATATCCAGTATGCCCGCCCTGTCGTTAATCGCAAGGTCAAGGCGTTTCATCACACCGCCCTCAACCAGAGCGTCCATGAGGAAGTCATACCAGCTACGCCCCTGTGCCAGCAGATAACTTTCAAACTGGCGACAGCCTTTTCCTTTCAGCTCCAGAAGCGTGCCTTTTTCCTCGTCCTGCGAGGTGTAGACGAACACATCACCTAGATAGTAATGCTCGGTGTACTTGTAATGTCCGTAGTCCTCATGGAGCATATAGTCAACATTGAGCTTCAATATATCTCTGATAACGTGCTGTATATCCAGCGTGGGAAAACGGATACGCACATAGTCGAACAGCAGGAACATGGGAGCGTCGGGATTGAATTTCTCGACCGCTTCCATGAGCTTGTCCTGCATATCATCTGTGAGGTTGACCTTTCCCGCTTCGATACGGTTCAGATGTTCACGGCTGATACCAGCCATGATTGCAAGCCTTGTCTGGGACACGCCGTAAGATAGGCGTTTCTCTTTCAAGGCGGTTATAAAGGTGCTTTCATTCAGCCTGCATACCCCCAATCGTGAAAGTGTGATATTTTCCGCTGATTGTCACAGTCAGCCATGAGTGAGAGAAAACCCTTATGCCTAGTGGGATTTCCAGACTTTTTGACCGTAGTTTCCAGCGGAATTGTGCCCCTCTGTTAGATACCGAGGGGCTTCTTTCGTGGAGCAGGGCAAGCCCTGCTCCACAGGACGGCTTACACGGTCTGGTTCGCTCCGCTGACCGTTCCAGCCGTCAGTGGTTCAGTCTATCCTTGTCATGCCCGTATAAACTACGATAACGTCGGTATCGGCAGAAAGGCATTTTCTGACAATATCCTTGTCAATCTCGTATTCATGGTATATCTGTCTGAAAAACTCCTTATCCACCACAAGAAACGTAAAGCGGTAGTCAAACCCATGAATGGAAAGCCATTCGTCCAGCACCACGGAAAAGAGCAACGGAAGTTTCAATCTCCCAAGCCCCGCTTCTGTCAGAATATCTTCCATGCGTGCATGATAGGCTTCTGTCGGAAATTCCTCGCATTTATCGTCAGTCGTGCCAGCGACACTTTCCAAGTCCGCAAGGAAACGGTCAAAGTCTACGCATACACCCTCAACATGCAAATCTGCGGTAGGGTCGCTGTAACCCATTTCTAAAAGTCCCATATATTTTCAATTCTCCTTTCGTTCATCTGATACGGCTTGCCTTGCCAGTGCAAGAGAGCCGATAGTCTGT
>CAJLKN010000001.1 GCA_905207235.1 uncultured Eubacteriales bacterium | reverse complement strand
AAGAATGCCCGTCGAACACACCGACCCCGCGTTCGAAGAGGCATATTTCAGAACGGCAAAGGGCATTCTTCACGACATAGCGCAGTCAGACGCGCGCTTTTCCAAGGACGGGGCGCAGCGCATAGACGCCTGCACCGACCCCGAGCAGTTCATATATATCGCGCTCGAGGGTTTGCAGCTCAAGTGCGCCGAACAGCAGCAGATTTATCAGAACGTCAAGCTCGTGGATATGTTTTCCGCGCTCGATAAAAAGCTCAACGACGAGCTTGAAATCGCCCGTCTGGAGCGCAAAATTCAGGGCGTGGTAAGGCAGAACATAGAAAAAAATCAGAAAGAATATTACCTCCGCGAACAGCTCAAGGCGATACACGCCGAACTTGGCGACGACGAGGACGAGCGCGCCATGCTCGAAAAGAGCATAAAGGACAAGCACATGCCCGAAGAAGTTGAGGAAAAGGCTTTAAAGGAGCTTTCCAGAATGTCGCGCATGCAGTCGTCCTCGCCCGATTACAATGTTTTAAGGACGTACCTCGACTGGCTCATCGACCTCGAGTGGAATTACGCCACGGAAGATACTCCCAACCTCGACGACGCCGTCAAAATTTTAAATGAAGACCATTACGGTCTGGAAAAAATTAAATCGAGAATAACCGAGTACCTCGCGGTTCTCAAACTTACAAATTCCCTCAACGCGCCCGTTCTGTGCTTTGTCGGTCCTCCCGGCGTCGGCAAGACGTCGATTGCAACTTCGGTTGCCCGTGCTCTCGGCAGAAAATTCGTGCGTATGTCGCTCGGCGGCGTGCGCGACGAGTCCGAAATAAGGGGACACAGAAAAACTTACGTCGGCGCAATGCCGGGAAGAATTATTTCCGCGCTTAAAAATGCGGGCTCGGTCAATCCCGTATTCCTTCTGGACGAGATAGACAAGCTCTCCTCCGACGCCCTCCGCGGCGACCCCGCGAGCGCCCTTCTGGAAGTTCTTGACCCCGCGCAGAACAACACTTTCCGCGACAGATATCTCGAAGTGCCCTACGACCTTTCCAAGGTGCTCTTCATAACCACCGCCAACAGCGTAGAGACCATTCCCGAACCTCTTCTGGACAGAATGGAGCTCATACGCATAGAGGGCTATACGCAGGAAGAAAAGAGGGAGATTGCAAAGCGCTACCTCGTGCCCAAGCGCAGACAGGCGAACGGACTTTCCGAAAAGGACATAGTGTTTGAAGACGACGGCATCGACGCCATTGTCGAAAGCTACACCCGCGAAGCGGGCGTGCGCGAACTCGAGCGAATGATTGACGCCGTCTGCCGCAAAGCTGCCGTGGGCAAGGCGAAGGGCAAAAAGCGAAAAGTAAAAGTTACCCGCGAAAATCTTGCCGAAATGCTGGGCGCGCCCAGATACGAGCGCGACGGCATGCTCGAAAAGGACGAAGTAGGCGCGGCGACGGGGCTCGCGTGGACGGCTGTCGGAGGAACGACGCTTACAATCGAAGTGTCGGCAATGCACGGCAAGGGCGAAGTGCTTTTAACTGGTAAGCTGGGCGACGTCATGAAGGAGAGCGCCCGCGCGGCGATAAGCTATATAAGGGCAAATTCCGACGAATACGGCATACCCGAAGATACGTTCGATAAGACAGATATCCACATTCACGTGCCCGAAGGCGCAACGCCCAAGGACGGACCTTCTGCGGGAATTACAATGGCTACGGCAATTCTTTCCGCATTCACGCACAAGCCCGTGCGCAGTTCGGTCGCCATGACGGGCGAAATCACTCTCCGCGGCAAGGTTCTGCCGATAGGCGGGCTTAAAGAAAAGGCTCTCGCGGCGTACCGCATAGGCATACGCGACGTAATAATTCCCAAGGACAACACAAAGGACCTCGAAGAAATTCCCGAAAGCCTCAAAAAAGAAATAAACTTCATTCCCGTCTCTGACGTCGATACCGTGTTCAGAACGGCGATTGTAAATCTCTGACGCCATGAAAATCACAAAAGCCGAATTTATTACCAGCGCGGCGACAAAAGCGCAATTCATAACCTCGGATAAACCTATAATTGCCGTAAGCGGGCGTTCAAACGTCGGCAAGAGCAGCTTTATAAACATGCTTGCGAGCCGCAAAAAACTCGCAAGAGTATCCCAGCAGCCTGGCAGAACGCGCCTTATAAATTATTTCGATTTCGGTTCGTTCATTCTTGCCGACCTCCCCGGGTACGGTTTTGCAAAGGTAAGCAAGCAGGAAAAGGCTAAATGGGCAAAGATGCTCGACGACTTTTTTGCTGAAAAGGAAAAAATTTCGCGCGTTTTCGCCCTCTGCGACATCCGCCACGCGCCCACCGCCGACGACAGGGACATGGTTGCGTACCTCTACTATAACCTAATTCCTTTCACGATTATAGCGACCAAGGCGGACAAACTTCCCCGCTCGCGCGTTCCCGCCGCATTGGATACGATTGCGGGCGCATTCGGTTGCGGAAAAGGCGATATAATAGTAACCTCCGCCCAGACGCGTCAGGGCTACGATAATGTCCTCGCGGCAATAGAGCGCACAATTTCCTCTTTCTCCGAAAAAATTGCCGACGGAGAGGAGGGTGATGAAGAAGACGACGGTGAGGGCGATGAAGAAGTTTAAATGGCTCTTTGCGCTTTGCCCGCTGATAATTGCATTCTGCTTCGGCGGCTGTATGGAAAAGCAGCTCCCCTTAAAACCTTCAAACGGTGCTGAAAGCGGTGGTGGGCAGTCCCAGTCTCCTGCGGACGACGAAACTTCTGAGCCCGAAAATCCTGTCGGCGACGGACAGACGGAGGATACTCAAACTCCCGACGGTCAACCTATAAAGCCCGACGACGATGACCAGGCGGAAAGCGAGGGCGTCTCTTTCAGTTACTCATTCAGTTTTGCCGACGTCGCAACATATAAAATTTCGGACGGAGAAAAACTTTCCGAAGGCATTTATTCCGACGCGCAAGGCGCGGAAGCAAATATTGTACTTCAAGACTACGATAACGCGCAATATTCAAAATATGCCGTCTTAGAGGAAGGGAATGCAATAAAGGTTACGCTCCCCGCCGACGCGGTGATAACGCTGTACGCAGTCAACATTCATACGCTTTTTCAGAGCGTTGTCGAAGTCCGCGGCGCGCAATTTTATGAAAGTTTCCCAACGTCCTCAAATACCAATGAAAGCGGAGTAAGGAATTCATACGATATATTTTCCTGTAAAGTAAGGAAAGGTGAGTACACCATTTCGTCTCCGAACGGTGCGGGACTTCTATATATTTCGGTAGAAAACGTCAGTTAAATTAAATAAAAGTTAAAGCGACGCGCGGCAAATTCGCCGCGCGGCGCTTAATTTTTTGCCAAAAAACGGCACAAATTTAGTCAATATTGTCATGCAAAGGCTTGCAGGGCAACTTTATTGCAAAAAACACTTGTTATTGTCTTTTGCGTGTGGTACACTATATGTAGTATTATCTTGTATAATGCGCGCGTGTGCGCATCGGGATATGCTAAATTTGTGAGAGAAATTAAATGAAACCGGTCATTACACAGGAAAGGGAAGAGGCGCTTTCTGATTGCGACGCAGCATCTGCCCTGCCGTACGGCGACAATGACGGACAACAACCCGAAAAGGCTGTTGACGCCGATAGCGAAATAAATTGCGATATAAATAGTTCTGACTGCCTTTCGGGCGTGAACACCCAAGGCTGGGGCGACGTGCATGCTCCCGCCCGCCAGAAGACTTTCAGATACGGCTGTTACAGATTTTTCAAGCGCGCGACAGATATCTTTGTGTCCGCGCTCGTCATGATTGTTTTCAGCTGGCTTTTTATAATTCTTTGCATAGCCGTCAAACTCAGCGACGGCGGCAAAGTCATTTATAAGCACAAGCGCGTAGGCAAGAACGGCAGACCAATTTACATATCAAAATTCCGCAGCATGAGGGAGAATGCCGACAAAATCGAAGATTGTCTCTCGCCCGAACAGCTTGCAGAGTACAAAAGGGAATACAAAGTTGACCGCGATCCCAGAATAACCCCTCTGGGCAATTTTCTGCGCCGCACGTCGCTCGACGAGCTGCCGCAGTTCTGGGATGTTTTCGTCGGCAGAATTTCCTTCGTCGGTCCCAGACCGCTTGTCGAAGACGAGCTTAAATGCAAGTATGGCGAATACGCCGACAAACTTGTGTCCGTAAAGCCCGGGCTTATAGGCTGGTGGGCGGCGAGCGGAAGGAGCAACACGGTTTACGAAACGGGCGAAAGACAGCAAAAAGAGCTCTATTACGTAGACCATTGCAGCACGCTTTTCGACCTTAAAATCATATTCAAGACGGTCGTCGAGGTAATCAGGCGCGACGGCGCAAAGTAATTTGTTTTCGGGTGTGCGATGATAATAACAAAAACGCCTTTCAGAATGAGTTTTTTCGGCGGCGGAACGGATATGCCCAATTTTTTCAACGAGTACGGCGGCGCAGTCCTTTCCACCACGTTCGATAAATACTGCTATGTAAACGTCAGGCACCTGCCTCCGTTTTTCGATTATACCACGGAAGTGTGCTATGCCAGAACCGAGCGCGTAAGCAGCGTTGACGGCATAGAACACCCTCTCGTGCGCAATGCAATGAAAATGCTCGACATGCACGAACTGCGCATAACCTACGAGGCGGACTTACCCGCCCGCACGGGGCTCGGAACGAGCAGTTCTTTCGCGGTCGGGCTTTTGCATGCCTTTCATTGTCTTAAAGGGCAGTATGCGGACAAGCGCTCCCTTGCAGACGAAGCCATTCACTTGGAGCGCACGCTGTGCGACGAAGCGGGCGGCTGGCAGGATCAGATTGCGGCTTCCTTCGGCGGTTTCAACCGCATAAATTTTTCGTCCGATGGTTACGAAGTCGACAGACTTATAATTTCGCCCGAAAGGAAGAAAAAACTCAACGACAGCCTCTTGCTGTATTTTACGGGCTTTACTCGCCTTTCGGCGCAGATACAGCAGGAAACGAACGCGCATATAAAAGATAAAATAACACAGCTCAAAGAGATGCTCTCGCTCGTCGACGTGGCGGAAAAGGTGCTCGTAAGCCGCGACGCGGATATGGACGACTTCGGCCGACTGCTTGACGAAACGTGGAAATTGAAGCGCCAGACGGGAGCGAGAATTTCCACCGACAGCATAGACGGGCTTTATGCAAAAGCCATAAAGTCGGGCGCGCTCGGCGGCAAACTTCTGGGCGCGGGCGGCGGCGGATTTCTGCTATTTTACGTCCGTCCCGAGGATAGAGAGCGCGTAATGCGCGCAATGAACGGGCTTTTGCACGTTCCCTTCGAATTTGAAAACGGCGGCACAAAGGTCGTCTATTACTCGCCCGAAACTTACGACGTCGCCGTCAGCAGGGAAAAATCATGAAGGCTGTGATTGCGGCGGGCGGCAAGGGCACTAGGATAAGTTCGGTTGCTTCGGACATTCCCAAGCCGATGATTGATATCTGCGGCAAACCCGTGCTCGAACGCCAGATAATGTGTCTTGCCTCGCAGGGCATAACCGACCTTATAATAACCGTCGGACACCTCGCCAGCGTCATCACCGACTACTTCGGCGATGGCAGCCGCTGGGGAGTTAAAATAGAATACTACAACGAAAGTCAGCCCCTTGGCAGCGCAGGGGCGCTTTACAAAATAAAGGACAGGCTGGACGGCGATTTTCTCCTTCTCAACGCCGACGCGCTCTTCGATGTGGATTTTGCGCGGTTTATAGCCTATCATAAAAAAAAGGGAGGGCTTGTAACGCTCTTCACTCATCCCAACAGTCATCCTTACGACAGCGGACTTGTCGTAACCGATAAAAACGGCTCGGTCGTGCGCTGGCTTACCAAGGAGGACGACCGCTCGGGTTACTTCGAAAACAGAGTAAACGCGGGCATTCACATAATTTCGCCCGAGGTGCTCAAAGGCGACGTCAACGGTCAAAAAATTGACCTCGACAGACAAATTTTAAAGCCTCTCGCGGGCAGCGGAAAAATGTTTGCATACGACAGCCCCGAATACGTAAAAGATATGGGCACGCCCGAAAGATATTATGCCGTCTGCCGCGATTTCGAAGAGGGAAGAGTGCAGGCGCGCAACCTCAAAAAAAAGCAGAAGGCGATCTTTCTCGACAGGGACGGAACGATAAACAAATATGTCGGCTTCCTCACCGATATCAATGATTTCGAACTTATAGATGGCGTCAGCGGAGCGATCAAAAGGATAAACGACAGCGGATATCTCGCAATAGTCGCGACAAATCAGCCCGTCATTGCCCGCGGCGAAGTCAGCGAAGAGGAACTTCATGAAATTCACGCCAAAATGCAGACGCTTTTAGGCGCGGACGGAGCTTATCTCGACGGCATATATTATTGTCCCCATCACCCGCATAAAGGCTACGCGGGCGAGAGGGCAGAGTATAAAATAGACTGCGATTGCCGCAAGCCCAAGGCGGGCATGCTCTTTAAGGCGGCAGAAGATTTCAACATCGACCTCAGATCGAGCTGGATGGTGGGCGACGGGGAAAACGACGTGCTGTGCGGCAGAAACGGCGGTTGCAGGACGGCGATTATCGGCAAAAACGCCCTTGCAGACATTGAAGGCAACGACCTTGCCGACTGCGTGGATAAAATATTGAGCGGTAAATATGAAAAATAACATACAAATGCACCTCGACACTCTCATAAGTCGCTATCCCGAACTTTCGGCGTGCGCGGACGATATCAAAAGAGTTTACGAAATAATTTCGCACAGCTTTTCAAACGGCGGAAAGTTGCTTATTGCGGGCAACGGAGGAAGTTGCGCCGACGCCCAGCATATAGTCGGCGAACTCATGAAATCTTTCGTGCTCGCCCGCCGCGTGCCCGAAAAACTGCGCTCCGCGCTCATTAAGACGGATGACGAGCGCGGAAAGATCCTTGCGGAAAAACTTCAGGGCGCACTGCCCGCCATGGCGCTTTGCGACGGACAGAGCCTCAATACGGCGTTTACAAACGACGTCGAGGGAGGCGGCACTCTTACGTTTGCCCAGCAGGTTTACGGCTACGGCAAAGAGGGCGACGTGTTTATGGGCATAACCACGTCGGGAAATTCCGAAAACGTGCTTTTCGCCGCCGTAACGGCAAAAGCCGCGGGACTTAAAGTTGTCGCTCTCACGGGCGAGGGCGGCGGTAAAATCGCCTCGCTCTGCGACGGAATAATAAAAGTGCCCTGCCACGAAACTTATAAAATTCAGGAACTGCATCTTCCCGTCTATCACGCGCTCTGCCTGATGCTGGAAGAAAACTTTTTCGGTACGTTATGAAAATTTTACACATTCCAAACTACATGTATCCGCATATCGGAGGAATAGAGCAGACCGCGAGGGACATTCTCAATTCGGTGCCCGAAGGCACTGAACAGCGCGTCATCTGTTTCGGACACGAGCGCGGTGATAAGGTCGATAAGGTGGACGGCGTCGACGTCGTGAGGGCTGATTGCTTTGCAAAAGTCTTTTCGCAGTCGCTGTCGTTTTCGTATGGCAGACTGCTCAAAAAACAGTTTTTGCAATTCCGTCCCGATACGGTAGTGTTTCACTACCCCAACCCGTTCGTGGCGCACATTCTTTTAAAACAACTTAAAAAACATCCCGAATGCCGCCTCATTCTCTGGTGGCACCTCGACATCACGAAGCAGAAACTTTTAGGCAAGTTTTTCAACAATCAGACGGAAAAACTGCTCAAAAGAGCCTGCCGCGTCATAACCACTTCGCCCAACTACATGCACAGCAGTCCTTTCCTTTCGCGCTACGCGCAAAAGTGTACTGTCATTCCCAGCTGCATTAACGGCGAACGCCTTAAAGAGGATAAAAATTCTCTCGCCATCGCAAAGCGCATACGAGAGGAGAATAAGGATAAAATAATATGTTTCGCCGTCGGCAGACACGTCGAATACAAGGGCTATGAATATCTCATAAAGGCATCGGCTATGCTCGGCGACGAATATGCCGTATATCTCGGCGGCGACGGCGAACTGACGGAAAAACTCAAAAAGCTCGCCGAAGGGGACAAAAAAATTAAATTTCTCGGCAGAATATCCGACGAAGAGTTAAAGGCGTACATGTCCGCCTGCGATATTTATTGTTTCCCTTCGATAACCAAAAACGAAGCGTTCGGACTCGCTCTCGCAGAAGCCATGTCTTTCGGCAAACCCGCTGTAACTTTTACGATAGAAGGCAGCGGCGTAAACTTTGTCAATTTAAAGGACGTAACGGGTCTGGAAGTCGAAAACCGCAACGCGCAAGCGTTTGCGGAGGCTATAAAGACGCTCGGCGAGGATAAAAAACTGCGCGCGCGCCTGGGCAAGAATGCCGAAAAGCGCGTGGAGGAGCTGTTCACGTTCGCAAAATTCAAAGAAAACGTCCGTCAGCTTTTTGCCGGATTGGAAGATAAAAACTGATGGAAAAATATAATCTCGCGTTCGTAATCAATTCGCATTATAAAGGTCAGTTTGTCGTAACCTTTTATTCGGTTACAAAAAGCAACCCCGGCGCATCTTTTTGCGTGCACCTTCTCACAAACTCACTGACGCCCGAAGAAAAGTCATATCTTAAAGACATAGTCGTTTCGCTCGGCAGCGAAATAATCTTTTACGACGTCGATGAAAGCGTGTTCGAGGGCTTGCCGAAAATGAGCTACGACAGCGCTTACACCGCCTACGACAAATTGCTCATTCCCTATTACATAAAGACGGGCGGCAAAGTTTTGTACCTCGACTGCGACATTATAGTAAAGGGCGACATAACCTGTCTGTTTGATAGAGAGTATCCCGCGTTTATTTCGGCGGTTTCGGACCTTAGGATAAACGCTAAAAGGCGCGAACACGTAAAAAAGATTACGGGCGGCGATTACGCATATTTCAATTCTGGCGTGATAATGTTCGATTTTTTCCACGCCGAAAAGGTAGTGCCTCTCGATAAAATGATAGATTATATCCGCGAGCGCGGCGAAGATATCCGCTGGCACGACCAGGATATATTAAATCATTTCTACTGCGCGGACTGCACTGTTTTAGAGGAAAAGTACAACTATCACACGACTTATAAAAGCCTTGGCGATTTGTTTTTCCGCAAGGGCGAAAGGGAGGCGGTCATCGTTCACTACGCCAACTGGAAGCCGTGGAAGAGCAACTATATCGGCAAGAGTTACCGCCTTTTTTCAAAGCGTTACAAAGAGTGCGCAAAGAAATGGGGCGTGAATTTTGCAAAGAAGCGCAACATTTTTGCGCAGTTCAAACTCATTTTAAGTTACGTTTTCAGACGCTGAAAATTATGATACCTAAAATTATTCACGCCTGCTGGCTCGGCAAAGGGCAGATGCCCGAGGACCAGAAAAATTACATAGAGGGCTGGAAAAAACTTCACCCCGACTATCAGATAATTTTGTGGGACGACGACGCGTTCGCGCCCTATCTCGATGACAGCCTGTTTGTCAGAGACGCGATAGCTAGAAAGAAGTACGGCTTTTTAAGTGATTATTTCCGCTTTACGGTCTTATACCGCTTCGGCGGCATATATATCGATACCGACGTCGAACTGTTCAAAAATCTCGATTGTTTTCTCGACTGCACCATGTTTATGGGCTTTTTCATAGATTCTTCCATGGGCACGGCGCTCATAGGAAGCGAAAAGGGCAACCCCGTAATGCTCGATTGGCTGGCTCAGCTCGAAAAAGATTACGAGGAAAAGGGCGACTTCACAGTCAGCAACGACTGGATAACGGGGTATTTTTTGAAAAACTATCCCGAATTCAGACTGAACGGCAGAAGGCAGTCCCTTCACGGCGGCATAGAAATTTATCCCAAGGACTATTTCGAGCGCTATCAGATAAACAAAAAGAGCGGGGGCGGCTACGCCGAGCACCATTGCTACGGCTCGTGGAACGACAATAAAAACGTTCCGCTCTACAAGCGCATTTTAAAAAAGATACTCCCCCGCAAACTCATATCCTATTTAGGACACAAGCAGGGTCTGAAACAGAAACCCTATTACGATATCTATAAGGCGCACAAAAAGGAAAAGTAATATGAAAGTTTACGTGGTTACGCATAAACCCTGTTCAAACCCTCTGCCGCCCGACTACGAATATTTTCAGGTCAACGCGGCTAAAAACGAGGTTTTTTACCCGCTTAACGACGCGATAGGCAGCGACAATATATCCGAAAAGAACGAAAATTTCTGCGAACTCACCGCCGCTTACTGGATATGGAAGAACGATAAGACGAACGACATAGTGGGGCTCGCGCATTACAGAAGATTTCTCACGACCAACCGCTTTTCGTCGGACGTAAAATATTACATAACTTCGGCAAAGGCTGAAAAGCTGTTAAAAAAATACGATTTCATCACCACCAAAGAGTACAAGACGGTAAAAACCATAAGGGAACATTTCTCGGAGGAGGTGCTCCGCGAAAAGGACCTCGACACTCTCCGCGAAGTTATAAAAGATATCTGTCCGCAGTATCTCGGCTCATACGACGGCATAATGTCGGGCAGAAAGACCCACCTTTTGAATATGTTCATATGCAGAAAAAAAGAGTGGGACGAGTATTACAGCTGGCTGTTTTCCATACTCGACGAGCTCGAAAAGCGCGTCGATTTGACGGGGTACAACAGCGTTCAGCGCCGTTTTTACGGCTACCTCGGCGAATTTCTATTCGCAGTTTATTTAAGACAGAATAATTGCAGAGTGAAATGCTATCCCGTTCACATAGTGGGCGAAAATAAGTTTTCGACCGCGGTGAGAAAGGTTTTAAGGCTTATAGGCATAAAAACCTGACATAATAATTTACGGTAAAAAAATGTACGATTATCTCATAGTCGGAAGCGGACTTTTCGGCGCGGTATGCGCGCACGAGCTTACGGCAAAAGGCAAAAAATGCCTCGTCATCGACAGGCGCGGGCGCATAGGCGGCAACGTTTACACCGAGAACGTGGAGGGAATTAACGTCCACGTCTACGGTGCGCACATTTTCCATACTTCGGATAAAAAGGTATGGGACTATATAAACGGTTTTGCGGAGTTCAACAATTTCGTAAACAGCCCCATCGCGGTTTACAAGGACGAACTTTACAATCTGCCCTTCAACATGAACACCTTTTCCAAGCTGTGGGGCATTAAAACTCCCGCCGAGGCTATGAAAAAGATAAGCGAAGAGAGGGAAAGGGAGAGTGTTGAAAACCCTTCCAACCTCGAAGAGCAGGCGATTAACCTCGTCGGCAGGACGATATACGAAAAACTCGTCAAAGGTTATACGGCAAAGCAGTGGGGCAGACCCTGCTCGGAGCTTCCCGCCTTCATAATAAAAAGGCTTCCCGTCCGCTTCACCTACGACAACAACTATTTTTCGGACAGGTATCAGGGAATTCCCGTGGGCGGATACACCGCTATAATAGAAAAATTATTGAAAGGCAGCGACGTCCGCCTCGGCTGCGACTTTTTCAAGCACAGAAAAGAGCTTGAAAAAATGGCGGAAAGAATAATTTATACCGGTCAGATAGACGCGTTTTTCGATTATAAGTTCGGCGCGCTCGAATACCGCTGTCTGCGCTTTGAAACGGAGATTTTAAACTGCACCAACTATCAGGGCAACGCCGTCGTAAACTACACTGATTACGAAGTGCCCTACACCAGAATTATAGAGCACAGACATTTCGAAGGCCGCGATTGCACGTCGGACAAAACGGTGGTAACCCGCGAATATCCCTGCTCCGATAAGGGCGCGGAGCCCTATTATCCCGTCAACGACGCCGTCAACGAAGCTCTCTGCGCAAAGTATGTCGCCGAGGCGGAAAAGCTGAAAAATGTCTATTTCGGCGGCAGGCTGGGAAGATATAAGTATTACGATATGGATAAAGTTATTGCCGAGGCGTTGAGCCTTTGCGAAAAACTTTAAAATCGCGTCTGCATATTGTGCAGAGCTGATAGAATATATTACCTTATATAATTTGCCGCATTTGAGCGCAAACTGTATATAGAAAGTCGTAATTTGTAAATTTAAGTCAAATAAATCAATTTTATCCTTGCGCAAGCGGCGCATGTGTGGTAAAATAAAACAGTAAATAAATTGGTAGTGTCGGCTCTGACCGAAATTTTTAAATCCAATGAAAAACAACGAAAAAGATTTTGCGGCGCGCGAAGTCGCACAAGCGTCCGAAGACGCCGTTCAACTTAATAATGGCTCCGTTCAGCCCGTGGTAGTTGAAGAGAGCGCGGCAACCGATGCCGCCGTGCTCGGCAGCTATCGGACGGCTGTCTATAACGACGGAGAATATTTCCGTTGCGCCGACGAGCAGAACTATAAACCGATAAGAAAGAGCGGTTTCAGATACGGCTGTTATCTTTTTGTAAAGAGAATATGCGATATATTGTCTTCGCTGACGGTCATCGTTACATTCTCGTGGCTGCTTCTGATACTCATACTCATAAAGTGGCTGGAAGATTTTTCAAATCCCATTTACGTGTCAAAGAGGGTGGGTAAAGACGGAAAGATTTTCAACTGCTACAAAATACGCACCATGTGCGTGGGGGCGGAGGAGCTCAAGCAGAGCCTTATCGACGCCGGGCTCAACGAAGCGGACGGACCCGTTTTCAAGATAAAAAACGACCCCCGCATAACGAAATTCGGCAAAGTGCTCAGAAAGCTCTCTTTAGACGAGCTTCCCCAGCTTTTCAATATTTTAAACGGCACAATGTCCGTAATAGGACCGCGCCCGCCCATACCCATGGAAGTCGCGCAATATACGCCCTTTCAGATGCACAGGCTGGACGTCAAAGGCGGACTTTTATGCCTGTGGCAGATACAGAAAAACCGCAACTCTGTAAGTTTTGACAAGTGGGTCGAACTCGACATTGAATATATAAAAAATCAGTCGCTCTGGCTGGACACAAAAATTCTGTTCAAGGGCGCGTTTATGGTAATTTTCGACAGGTCGGGAGAGTAATTTTTCCGCTTTGAGAGGCAATGCAAATAATTGTAAAATGAGTGCCTCAATTCTGTTGACACGCGCGTTTGTCGGATATATAATTAAATCACAATTTAAAGTTATTCTTTGGGGCGAGGCGAAATTCCTCACCGGCAGTGATTGCGTTTTTGCGCATAAGTCTGCGACGAAAGTTTTTTAACTTTCCCGATTCGGTGCAAATCCGAAACCGACGGTACAGTCCGGATGGAAAAAGAATTTTTAAAAGCAGTTTCTGCATACTGTCGCCCCGCATTTTGGCGGGGCTTAATTTTTACGGAACAGCTTTTTCTACGCCCCGAAAACTCTATGTTTTCGGGGCGTTTACATTACAAAGAATTGCTTTAAAAATAAATTTTTAAGGAGTTCTTTTATATGGAACAGACAAAAACCGCGGGAAGAGCAAGGTATCTCAACTCAACCCGCATAGCGGTAATTTCAATATTTTCCGCTATCGCAACAATTCTTTACATTTTAAAATTTTCGCTACCCATCTTTCCCAGCTGGCTCGAAATCAACCTTTCGGACATTCCTGCCCTGATAGGTACGTTTGCGCTCGGACCCCTGTCAGGCGCGATAATCGTAGGCGTTAAAATATTGCTCGAACTTTTGCTTACGGGTACTTCTACGATGTTCGTAGGCGACTTTGCCGACCTGCTGCTCGGATGCGCTCTCGTAGTTCCCGCGGGGCTTATCTATAAGTATCACCGCACTTTCAAAGGCGCCATCGTGGGACTTATCGTAGGCTCGGTTTGCTCTACGGCAGTAGGTATTTTGGCAAACTGGCTGGTACTCGTTCCCCTGTATCTTCAACTGTTCTTCGGCGGCAACTGGAACGTCATGCTCGGCATAATGAGCGAACTTTTCAGAACCAATGTAACGGTTGAAAATTTCTTTACATATTATCTGTGGTGTGCGGTGCTTCCTTTCAATGCGCTCAGATGTCTCATTGCGGCTCTCGTCGTTCTGCCCGTATATAAGCATATATCGGTAGTTATCAACAAGCTCAACGCAAAACTTTCCCCCAAGACGGAAAGAACGGAGGAGCAGACTAGAAAGACGAACATAAAAGTAATCATAATCCTCGCCGTCATTCTGCTCGCCGTCGTCGCGGCAATACTGTTGAGATATTTCCTTTACGACGCAATCTGATTTGCCTCAGGGATAAATCATTCAATTAAAAAAACAACTGTATATTATTGCAAAAAACTGCCATACGCGTTATAATATAAGCGTATGGCAAGTTTTATTTCTCGGGGCGAAGAGCAGACTTTGCGCTTCGCCGAACAATACGCAAAAACGCTCAGGGGCGGCGACGTTGTCGTCCTCGAAGGCGACATGGGCGCGGGCAAGACGGTTTTTGCAAAGGGCGTCGCAAGAGGTCTCGGCATAACCGACGAAATCACCTCGCCGACTTACGCTTACATGAACGACTACGGCGGAAAACTTTATCATTACGATTGTTACCGCTTAAACTGCGGTGAACAGGCCGAAGCGCTGGGACTATGCGATTATTTCTATGCCGACGGCATATGCCTCATCGAATGGGCGAGCAATATAGCGAGCGTTTTGCCCGAGAAGTATAAAAAAGTAACCATAACAAAAATTTCGGAAAACGCGAGGATGATAGAATATGACTGATTTTCTTGCGTTGGACACGTCGTCAAAATATCTCACGGTCGTCGCAAAAAAGGGCGAAAAGATAGTCCGCCGTTATATAGGCGAATGTGCAATGAAACATTCGGTCATTCTTATGTCCGAAATAGATAATGCCATCAAAGAGGCTGATATGACGCCTTCTGACTGCGCGTTCTTTGCCGCGGTTACGGGACCGGGGTCGTTTACGGGAATAAGGATAGGCATATCTGCGGCAAAGGGAATGGCTTTTGCGACGGGCAAAAAACTTTTGGGCGTAACCTCGTTCGACCTTATCGCATACAATGTAAACAGTTGCGGCAACTTTGCCGTGGCGATAGACGCAATGCACGGAAAGTATTACGTCTGCGGCTATTGTCATGACAGAAAAATTTATCTCGAACCCTGCTACATTTCGGGCGAAGAGGTGCGCGCTCTGGGCGTTCCCGTCTATGGGTTCGAAGATCTGCCGCTTGAAAATTACACAAAAATAAATGCGGGCGATTGCCTCTATAATGCGGTGTGCGCCCTTTCAGATAACCTCACCGACACAATACACGCGCTGTACGTACGCAAAAGTCAGGCGGAGGAGGCGCGAAAATGACCTTCCGCAAATGGCGTTTCGAAGACATCCTTTCGCTTGCCGAACTTGAAAAGCAATGCTTTTCAAACGATTTGTGGAGCTACCGCACTTTCGCTTCGTGCTACGAAAATCCTGCGTTCTGCGGCTTTGTGGCGGTTGACGGGGAAGAGATAGTCGGCTTCGGCGGAATAACCGTGGCTGCGGACAGCGCCGACGTCGAAAACGTCTTCGTCGCGGAACAATACCGCCGCGGCGGCACGGGCACGCAGCTTTTGTCCATGCTCAAAGAATATGCCGAAGCGGAAGGGGTAAAGGACATATTCCTAGAAGTGCGCGTTTCCAACGCCCCCGCAATGGCTATGTATTTAAAGTGCGGCTTCAAAGGTTGTTATGCCCGCACGCGCTACTACTCGGACGGCGAGGATTGCCTCGTCATGAAATACTCTCTCGGATAAAAAATTCTTTCGGGGAGGAAAATTTTATAGTAATTGACGGCAGATACGTCGGATGCGATATGTGCGGCAACGGGAAGAAGATAATTTTCCTGCACGGATATATGTCCGACGGGCGTTCGTTTTATTATCAGACGCGCTTTTTCGTCAATGCGGGGTTCAGCGTCGTCGTACCCGATTTGCCCGGCTTCGGTCGCTCCGCAACGATAGAAGAGGCGTGGTCGGTTGGCGACTATGCCGATTGGCTGAAAAAATTTATAGGCATAACTTGCGGCGAAAAGCCCCATATAATCGCCCATTCTTTCGGGGCGAGGGTGGCTTTCAAGCTCCTTTCGGAGGGGGATTTTGCCGACAGGCTGGTCGTAACGGGCGGCGCGGGGCTGGTTAAGGCTCGCTCCGCAAAATATCGCCGCAGGGTCGCAGCTTACAGGGCGGTAAAAAAATTTTTTTCTTCCTTTGCGGAAAGGCATTTCGGCAGCGAGGAATACCGCGCTCTTTCGCCCGTCATGCGGCAGAGTTATAAAAAGATAGTCAACGAAGATCTGCGCGATTGCGCGCGGGCGGTGAAAAGCCGCACGCTCTTAATTTACGGCAGGGATGACGGCGTTACTCCCGCCTCGCAGGAGGGGGAGACGTTCAGAAAGTGCATAAGCGGCAGTCGCCTCGAAATTATTGACGGCGGGCATTTCTGTTTCTGCGAAAACGCTGACGCGTTCAACAATATGGTTTTGAAATTCCTTACGGAGGAATAAATGGGAATATTTATATCAGTCAACAAGACGATTGAGTGCGTCGTAATAGCGCTGTTCTTCTCGCTGGCAATGCTTTTGTCGTCGGCAAAACTGCTCGGCATATTGCAGTCGTGCCTCTATTCCAACAAAAAACTTGTGGAATGGTCGCGCAAGAAGAATAACCTTACGCTCGGCAGGCACCTTCTGCTCGCCATATGCTGCTTTCTCACGTCCGCCGTGCTCGCGCTTTGCTTTTCGTTCGCGGGCGAATGGGCGGCGGTGATAAGTCTTGCAGGTTTCGTTATTTTTTATATCGTCTTCATCTACGCCGATACGCGCCTTTCTCTGCGCAGTCCCGCGACGCTCACGCCGAGGTTCGGCAGGCTCATGGCTTCGGTCTGGCTGGTCTGCGCGATAGTTTCATATCTTTTAGTTACGCTTCTCAACTTCGCCGACTATTGCTGGGGCAATGCAATGTTCTCGGCGGTAAGATACGTCCCGCTCGCCGTGTTGCCTTTGTTGTTGCTTCCTTTGGTATGCCTTGCGAACAGCATAATAAAAATTTATGAAGTTCCCCGCAATGCGTCATACGTCAGAAAAGCGAAAGCAAAGCTAGCCGCCGCGCAAAATCTTACTGTTGTAGGCATTACGGGCAGCTACGGCAAAACGAGCGTGAAAAAAATTCTCACACAGTTGCTCTCGGCAAAATACCGCGTTCTGTCAACGCCCCGTTCGCACAACACGCCTCTCGGAATTTCCATGACGATAAATTCTTCCGAGCTTGAAAATTACGACGTGTTCATAGCCGAAATGGGCGCGCGCCATGTCGGCGATATCGCCCAACTGTGCGCAATGTGCCCTCCCGATTACTCGATAATAACGGGCATATGCCCCCAGCACCTCGAAAGTTTCCACACAATGGAAAATATAATTTCGGGCAAGGGCGAAATACTCGAAGCGACTAAAAAGAGCGCTTTCATAGCCGATGATTGCTACGACCTCTTCAAGGAGTACGACTGTCAGAAGTTTAAGTGCGATTGCGTAAGCGATATAAAATCCGATTGCAATGGCACGACTTTCACTCTCGAACTGGGCGGCGAAAAACGCACCGTCCATACGGCGCTTCTCGGCGAACACGCCGCAAGAAATATCGGCATATGCGCCCTGTGCGCTTTCGCCATGGGCGTCGATTTCGACAGCATAGCTTCGGCGATTGAAAAACTCGAATTTATCGAACACCGCCTTCAGCTCATAAAGAGCGGCGGCATAAACATCATCGACGACGGCTACAACGCCAACATAAAGGGCGCGGAAGCCGCAATAAACGTTTTGAAAACTTTTCCCGGCGCAAAGACGGTAGTAACCCCCGGGCTAGTTGAACTCGGCGTCCTCGACCGCGAAGAAAATGCCGCGCTGGGCGCAAAGCTCGTCGGGCTCGACCACATAATTCTCGTCGGCGATACGCTCGTCGGCTATGTAAAGCAGGGTTATCTCGACGCGGGCGGAGACGAGACAAAGGTAAAGGTGGTCAGAACGCTCTTCGACGCCGAAAGCGAAATAGGTCATATAGTAAATAAGGGCGACGTCGTGCTCTTTCTGAACGATCTGCCCGACATTTACAATTAACGCTGCATAAAGAAAAACATAAAACACCAAAGCGGAGAAATATCTTGCGGAGGTGTTTTTTTATGCCCGAAGGCGTATTAGCCGTATTTTTCGGCGGCGTTTCAAGCGAAAACGAAATTTCAATAATGACGGGAACTATGACGTGCAACGTTCTCTCGCGCAGAGGCGAAAAAGTTCTGCCCGTCTATATAACCCAGAGCGGCGCATTTTATGCGGGCGGCGAACTTGCGGATATAAAGGCATATAAGGACGGCGCTCTGCCGCGTTCGGAAAAAATAGCTTTTTCGGAGGGCGAAATTTTCGTGCTCTCTTCCCGCGGAAAAATCAAACGCCGCGTTCAGGTCAGGTGCGCAATCAACTGTTGCCACGGCGGCTGGGGCGAAGGAGGCGGCATAAGCGGACTGTGCAGCAGTTTTTCCATTCCGCTCGCCTCGGCTTCGGCTTTCGAAAGCGCCCTTTTTCTCGATAAATACCTGACAAAAATCGCGCTCAATGGTCTGGGGGTAAGCACTCTGCCCTATTGCCTTGTAACTTCCTCGGACGGCGCGGATGAAGTCGATATCGGCTTTCCCGTAATGGTTAAGCCCTGCACGCTCGGTTCGAGCATAGGAGTGGTGCGCGCCGACGACAAAAAGGAGCTTGAAGAAGCTCTCCTTGCGGCGTTCGAGCTGGACGGGTCCGTCATAGTCGAGCGTTGCGTAACCAACAGGCGCGAAATAAACTGCGCCGCCTACGCCGTGGGGAACGAGGTAATAATCTCTCCCTGCGAGGAGGTTTTAAGCGGCGGCGACATTTTAAGTTACGACGACAAGTATTCGGGCGGAGGCAGCCGCATATTTCCCGCGCATACAGACGAGCAGACGACAAAAATCATTCAGGACACCACGCGCTACGTTTACGGCGCGCTGAAAATGCGTGGAATTGTGCGCTTCGATTATATTCTGGAAGGGGAAAATGTCTGGCTTTCGGAGGTAAACACCGTGCCGGGCTCGCTGTCTTATTACCTTTTGTCCGAGGGCTGGGACGGATTTTACGACATACTAATGTCGCTCGCGGACGACGCCGTAAGGCGAAGTGAAGAGGAGGGCAAAAAGCGCATCATCAATACGGGCATAATCAATAATTTTGTGTCAAACAGTTGCAAGATCGGCGGCGATATAGTAAAATAACAGGTAAATAACCTTAAAATAAGAGAGGTACCTGATGGATAAAATACGCATGAGCAACCCCATCGTCGAAATGGACGGCGACGAAATGACGCGCGTTCTTTGGCGCTGGATAAAGGAAATACTTATAGAACCTTACGTCGAACTTAAAACGGAATATTACGACCTCGGACTGCCCGAGCGCGATAAAACCGACGATAAGGTTACCGTAGCCGCCGCCGAAGCGACAAAAAAGTGGGGGGTTGCGGTAAAGTGCGCGACCATCACGCCCAATGCGCAGAGGGTGGAAGAGTATAAGCTCAAAAAGATGTGGAAGAGCCCCAACGGAACTATACGTCGCATTCTCGACGGCACGGTGTTCCGCGCTCCCATTCTCGCAGAGGGCATAACGCCTTACGTTCCCGGCTGGAAAAAGCCCATTGTGCTCGCCCGCCATGCCTACGGCGATATTTATAACTCCGTAGAAGACAGGGTTGAAAAGGGACAGAGCGCATACCTCGTTATATGCGACAAGGACGGCAAAGAAGTGCGCCGCAGCTGCATTCACGAATTTTCTTCCGACGGAATTGTTCAGGGCGTGCACAACCTCGATGCGTCCATAGCTTCCTTTGCCCGCAGTTGCTTCAACTATGCCGCAGAGCATAAAATATCCGTCTGGTTCGGCGCGAAGGATACCATTTCCAAAATTTACGATCACCGCTTCAAGGATATATTCAACGAAATCTATCAGGCAGAATACGCCGACCGCTTCAAGGAACTCGGAATAGAATTTATGTACACCCTCATCGACGACGTAGTCGCGCGCATAATGCGCAGCGAGGGCGGAGTGCTCTGGGCGTGCAAAAATTATGACGGCGACGTAATGAGCGACATGGTTGCCACGGCATACGGTTCGCTCGGGATGATGAGCTCCGTGCTCGTCTCCCCAGACGGAAAATACGAATTCGAAGCCGCTCACGGCACGGTTACAAGACACTATTACAGGCACCTCAAGGGCGAAACGACTTCTACCAACTCGGTTGCAACAATCTGGGCATGGACGGGCGCTCTCGCCAAGAGGGGCGAGCTCGACGGCAACAAAGCTCTTTCAGATTTCGCCGCAAAGCTCGAAAAGGCAACTATTTCCACGATAGAAAGCGGCTATATGACGGGCGACCTCATCCCCATGTTCCGCCGCGAAGGCGTAACGCCCGTAAAGCTCGACAGCAGGCAATTCCTTCAAAAAATAGCAGAAAAATTGTAAAATTATATTTAAAGCGCGGCGGGCGCATTTTGCGCCCGCCGCGTTTTTTAACCTTTCTGGTATTGAATAAAAAGCTGTTTTTGCAATATCAGTTGCGCAAAATTTCCCGCCGTGATATAATGCTTTAAAGGTATTGGCATGCTGACGTACGAATTGGACGAAAAAAATAAATATTACTCGCTTTACAGCGCCCTGCGCGAGGATATTTTAAAGGGAAAGATAGCCTGCGGGGATAAACTGCCCTCAAAGCGCGCCCTAGCTCAAAACCTCGGCGTGAGCGTAATGACCGTTCAGACGGCATACGAACAGCTGCTCGCCGAAGGCTATATCTATTCGCGCGAGCGCAGCGGCTATTTCGTCGCGGACGCAAACGTAGGCGAACGCACGGACAGCGTGCAAGTAAAAACTTCGGTCGCGCCCCGAAAAAAATATTCTCTCGACCTCGTTTCGGGTTCGCCTCCTTCGGAGCTTTTTCCCTTTTCCGTGTGGGCGCGGCTAATGCGTTCGGTGCTCTCGGGCGAGGGCGAACATCTCCTCGAGCGCGTCCCCGGCTGTGGCGACGCTTCTTTAAGGGAGCAGATAGCCGCATATCTTTACAGGGTGCGCGGAGTGTCCGTTCAGGCCGACAGAATAGTGGTGGGCGCAGGCGCAGAATACCTTTACGGCATAGTCGTGCAGCTGCTCGGCAGGGATAAACTTTACGCGGTGGAAAACCCGGGTTACGGAAAAATATCTTCAACCTACCGCCTTAACGGCGCGAAATGCGTATATATACCCGTCAGGTCAAACGGCGTAGATTGCGACGAAGTCGAAAGGTCGGGCGCAGACGCCATACACATCTCTCCGTCGCACCAGTATCCCACGGGCGCGGTTATGCCCGTCGCGGCGAGGATACGCCTGATAAAATGGGCGAGGGAGAGGGGAGCTTATATTATAGAGGACGATTATGACAGCGAATTCCGTCTTAGCGGCAAGCCGCTGCAAAGCATGCTGGGGCTGTGTCCCGACAGGGTCATTTATATAAACACCTTTTCCAAAACGCTCGCACCGTCCATGAGAATAGGTTACATGGTTCTTCCGCCCGACCTTTACGCGGTTTTCGATAAAATTTTCGGCAGAAGCGCAAACGTCGTACCCCTTTTCGAGCAAAAAGCGCTCGCGGCGATGATAGGCGGAGGATATTTCGAAAGGCACATAAACAGGCTCAAAAATTATTACAGGGGCGTTCGCGCGGAGCTTGCGCAGGCGATAGCTTCTCTTCCCTTCCGAACGGAGGTAAACGATACGGGGAGCGGACTGCACCTCACGGTAAAATTTCCCGACGCGCCTTCGGACGAATACATAAAGGAGCGCGCGGAGAGCGCGGGCATACACATAAAGTGCCTCACCGATTATCTTTATCAGCCGCTCGAAGGCTGCAAAAATACGGCAGTAATCAACTACGGCGGGCTCAAAAAGGGCGCTTTGCAGCCTTATTTGCACGCGTTCGACTGCGCCTTAACACCGCCGCAGGAAAAATGAGTGAAATTTATTCAAATTGCTTGTTATTTTAAAAAATAATGACAAGTTTTAAGCGATTTGTGCCCGATTGCTTGTAATTTGTTTTGGGCTGTGATATAATCTTAAATTAATAATCATACATAAGTTCAAAGCAAATAAATAAAGGAGAGAAATTCATGGCAACTTATATAAACGAACCTTCGCATACATTCAACGAATATCTTCTTATACCGGGATATTCTTCAAGCGAGCACATACCTGCCAACGTATCGCTCAAAACGCCCCTCGTAAAATTCAAGAAGGGCGAAAAACCTGCAATAGAGATGAATATCCCCATGGTATCGGCGATAATGCAGTCGGTTTCGGGTGCAGATCTTGCGCTTGCGCTTGCAAAATGCGGCGGCGTATCGTTTATTTACGGCTCCCAGTCCATAGAGGACGAAGCCGCCATGGTTGCCAAGGTAAAGGCTTATAAAGCGGGATTTGTTGTCAGCGACAGCAACATTTCTCCCAAATCGACGCTTGCGGATATACTCGCCCTCAAAGAAAAGACGGGTCATTCCACAGTAGCCGTAACCGAAGACGGCAAGGCAAACGGCAAACTCGTCGGCATAGTTACCAGCCGTGATTACCGCGTAAGCCGCATGGATAAAAGCACTCCCGTCGATAAGTTTATGACGCCCCTTTCCGAACTCATTACGGCAAAGCTCGGCACGACTTTGAGCGAAGCCAACGATATAATCTGGGCGCATAAGCTCAATGCTCTTCCCATAGTCGACGATAAGGGAAATATGCAGTATTTCGTATTCAGAAAGGACTATGACGAGCATAAGGGCAACCCCAACGAGCTTCTCGACGCAAAAAAGCGTTACGTCGTCGGCGCAGGCATAAACACCCGCGACTACGAACAGAGAGTTCCCGCGCTCATCAATGCGGGCGTTGACGTATTGTGCATAGACTCCTCCGAAGGTTTCAGCGAATGGCAAAAGAGAACGCTCGACTTCATCCGCCGCGAATACGGCGATAAGGTAAAAGTCGGCGCAGGCAACGTAGTCGATAAGGAGGGCTTCCTTTTCCTTGCAGAGTGCGGCGCAGATTTCGTAAAAGTCGGCATCGGTGGCGGATCGATCTGCATCACTCGCGAAACCAAAGGTATCGGACGCGGACAGGCGACCGCGCTCATTGAAGTGTGCGCTGCGCGCGACGAATACTATAAAAAGACGGGCATTTACGTTCCCGTATGCTCGGATGGCGGCATAGTTCACGACCATCATATAACTTTGGCTCTTGCCATGGGCGCAGATTTCGTAATGCTCGGCAGATACTTCGCCCGCTTCGACGAAAGCCCCACGCAAAAGCTCATGGTTGGCGGCAATTACGTCAAAGAGTACTGGGGCGAAGGTTCCAACCGTGCGAGAAACTGGCAGCGCTACGACCTCGGCGGCGCGCAGAAACTCTCTTTCGAAGAGGGCGTCGACTCATACGTCCCTTATGCAGGTCCTTTGAAGAGCAACGTCGAAATGACGACAAACAAAATCAAATCTACGATGTGCAACTGCGGTGCCCTTACAATTAAGGAATTACAGGAGAAGGCAAAACTCACGCTTGTATCGGCTACGAGCATTGTTGAGGGCGGCGCTCACGACGTAATAAGAAAAGACGGCTCGGCAGACAGAAAATAATTTAAATTCAATAAAAAGAAAACAATTAAAATTAATAACAGAAAGCGGCGGACGAATTTTTATTCGTCCGCCGCATTTTTTAATTTAAAAATTAATTGGGTTTCGTCCTCGCGTGCGACACGAGCGCCATTATAAAGGAGAACACGACCGCAGCCGTAACGCCCGCGCTCGCCGCAGCGAGCGAACCCGTTACGGCGTAAAAAAATCCTCTCTCCGCGCCCTTTATCGCGCCGTTTGCAAGGAGGTATCCGAAACCGCAGATGGGCACCGTCGCGCCCGCACCCGCAAAATCTACGATAGGCTGATAAGCTCCCGCGGCGGTAAGAACGACTCCCGCCAGCATGAAATAAACCAAAATTTTTCCCGCCGTAATATTGGTTATGTTTATAATTATCTGTGCAATAGCGCATATACTTCCGCCGACGGCGAAAGCCTTTATAAACATAAGTACGATATCAATAAATTCCTTGCCCATTTTATACCTCCAGCTGAACGGCGTGGCTTATGCATGGTATCGATTCGCCCTGTCCCGAAGAAACGGTGGAAAGCAGCGCGCCCGTCGCGGCAAAGAGCACCCGCTTGAACATTTTCGCCTGCAATTTGGAAAAGACGTAAGAGTTGAATACCACCGCGCTGCAACCCGCGCCGCTGCCGCCCTGAAATTCGTCCTCTATGACTTTATATACTATCTCGCCGCAATCGACGTGATTGGAAGATATGTCAAATCCCTTTTCCCAGCACAAATCTTTCAAAAGCCTGCTGCCCAGCGCTCCGAGGTCGCCCGAAAGTATCAGGTCATAATCTTCTGGCGCCGTGTCGGTGTCGCGGAAATGCTGAATGAGGGTCTGCGCACAGGCGGGAGCCATAGCCGCGCCCATGTTGTTTACGTCGGTTACGCCGTAATCTATAACTCTGCCCATGGTGGCGTTTACTATTTTTACTCCGTCGCCCTTATTTCGGATAACGCATGCACCCGCGCCTGTAACCGTCCATTGCGATTGCGGCGGCCGCGTTGTGCCCTGCTCCAACGGATAGCGGTATTGCCTTTCCGCCGATGCGAAATGACTGCCCGTCGCCGCGACGGCGTTATTTATATAGCCCGCATTGACAAGAGCCGCGGCGAGCATTATGCTCTGGGACATGGTGGAGCATGCGCTGTAAACGCCGAGGAAGGGTATGGAAAAATCTCTCGCGGCGAAAGAGGCGGAAATAATCTGGTTCAAAAGGTCGCCCGAAACCAGCACGTCTATCTGGTTTCTTTCAAGCCCCGCGTTCTTTATTGCGGTGTCTATCGCATACGAAAGCATTTTGCATTCCGCCTTTTCAAACGTCGATTCGCCGAACATATCGTCCGAAAGGGCTTTATCGACATATCTGCCTACAACGCCCGCACATTCCTTTGGTCCTGCAATAGTTCCCGAAGCGGTAATTACGGGTTTTTTATCGAAAAAAAACGTGTGTCCGCGCAAAGTATTCTGAATTTGCATAATTTACCTTTAAAAAAGTATGTTTAAAAAGCCCTCGCAATATGCGCGATAAGGTTTATATGCCGCGCGATAAATCATATAATGCAGTATGGGAAAGCGCAGAATGCGTCTTAGAACAAAATTTATTATCGCCGCGGTCATAGCGGCGATAGTCGCCGTCGTCATAATTTTTCTCAATAATGCCACGGCGGTAATCATATCCGTCGGGTCGTCGCAGATGCGTGCGATGAATACCCGTGCGGTCGATTACGCCGTTTCGGCTACGCTCGGCGATATAAGTTACGCCGATTTGGTCGCCGTTGAGTACGACGCCTCGGGAAACGTTTCGTCCATAAGTACAGACAGCGTTAAAATAAATTCGATAGCACGAAAAACTGCGTCGATAACGCAGCAGAAGCTAACCGAAATGAGCGAGGGCGGTATAGAGGTGCCGCTCGGCGCGTTTACGGGCATCGAAGCCATAGCGGGGTTCGGCAACAGAATAAACGTCAAAATCATACCCGTAGTGGCGGTGGAATGTACCTTTGTTTCATCTTTCAGACAGGCGGGCGTCAATCAGACGCTTCATACCGTATACCTCGAGGTCGTTACCGAAATTTCCATAATTCTTTCCGCCCGCACGAGCACTGTTACCGCCGCGGCGGAGGTAATGATTTGCGAAAGCATAATAAACGGAAAAATTCCAGACGTCTATCTTCAGGGCGGGCTGCTCGGAGGAAGTTCGCTCGTGCCCGATTAATTAAGCGGCATGTAAAAAATCAGCGTGTAAAAATTAAATAAAGGCGCGCCCGCGGCATATTGCCGCGGGCGCGCAATTCACATTTAAAAAACGCAATTAACATTTAACATTTATGTTCGGGTTATCTCAAAGCAACGCCGAGGTTGTGCGAGAGATTGCCGAGTATTTTTTTGACGTAGCCGTCGCACTTTTCGGGCGTAATCGCCTCGTCGGCGGGCGTGAAAGTTACGGTGAAAGCCATACTCTTTTTGCCTTCGCCGATCTGTGCGCCTACGTAGATATCGAAAAGTTTAACGTCGGTTACATACTTGCAAGCGGAGAAAATCTGCTTTTCTATCTGACCGCAGATAATGTCCGTGTCGGCGACGAGTGCAAGGTCGCGCGTAACTTCGGGGAACTTGGGCAGCGGTTTATATCTGAACGGACGCGCGCAAGCCATAACCGCCTCGTAGTCGAGCTCGGCAATGAATACTTTGCGCTCGAGCGCAAGTTCTTCCGAAATTGCTGGGTCAAGCCTTCCCGCATAGCCTATAACTTTGTCACCGCACATTATTTCGGCGCAAATTCCGGGGTGGAGGAAGGGTTTAGTTGCGGGAACAAACTCAAACTGAGCATGTATGCTCTCGGCAACGCTCTCTATAGCACCTTTCAGGTCATAGAAAGTGCATGTTCCGAACATGCCTATGCAGAGCATTTTTTTCTCTTCGGGGAAAGTTTTGAGCGGCAGACTGTCGGGAATATATACGTTTGCAATTTCAAACAGCTTGCCTTCGAGGTTTCCGCGCCTTAAATTGCGCACCGCGGCGGCGAGCATGGAGGGCGCAAGCGTCGTGCGCATAACCGAAAGGTCTTCGCCTATGGGATTTTTTATCTTAATGAATTTTCTCTCGGGTGCGTCCGCGGGGAAGCGCAGGGTGTCTAAATCTTTTTCCGAATAGAAGGAATAGGTCGAAATTTCATAAAGCCCCTGATCGACAAGCACGCGCTTCAATGCGTTTTCGGCTTTCTGTTCATCGTTATAGCCGCCGTTCGTAACCGCCGCCGTGGGCATGAATGTGCCCTCTATGTGGTCGTAGCCGTACATTCTTATAACTTCTTCGGCTATATCGGGATATCCGTCTATGTCCTCGCGGTAAGGGGGAACATCCAGCGTCATGTCGTCGCCCTTTACGCTCACGCCGAAATCGAGCCTTTTAAGTATGTCGCACATGACCTCGGTGGGCACGGTTATGCCGAGAAGAGCATTTATTTTATTAATGCTGACGACCATTTTCTTTGTGCCGTCGTGCGAAAATTCCGTCTTTATGTCGGCGCGCACGTCGGTAATCATGCCGCAACCGAGCGTCTGAATGAGGTTGAGCGCCCTGTCCATAGCCTTTTGGGTGGTGTATTCGCATACGCCCTTTTCGAACATTGCCGAGGAGTCGGAATGCTGACCCAGCGAGCGCGAAGTCTTTCTTATGCTGTCGCGCGCAAATTTTGCCGCTTCGAACAGAAGTTCTTTTGTGTCGTCCTCGATTTCGCTGTTAAGTCCGCCCATAATGCCCGCAAGAGCGGCGGGTTTGTCGCCGTCGCATATTACGAGGTTGTCGCGGTTGAGCGTAAACTTCTTGTCGTCGAGGGTGGTTATCTCTTCGCCGTCTTTGGCGCGGCGGACAACGATTTCCCTGCCGCTCAACGCGTCGAGGTTGAATGCGTGCATGGGCTGTCCCATTTCGAGCAGAACAAAGTTGGTTATGTCAACCACATTGTTTATCGAGCGCAGTCCGCAGAGGGAAAGTCTCTTTCTCATCCACAGGGGAGAGGGGGCTATCTTTATGTCCTTAATATAGTGGGCGATATACCTCGGGCAGAGGTCGGGCGCGAGAACGCTCACCTTTACGGGCTCGCCCGAAGAGGTCGCCTTAAAAGAATAATCGGGTTCTTTCAAGGGTTTGCCGAGCACTGCCGCAACCTCGCGCGCAATGCCTAAAATGCTCTGGCTGTCGGGGCGGTTTGCGGTTACCGCTATGTCGAAAATGTAGTCGTCGAGACCGAGAAGGGGCTTAACGTCCTCGCCGTTTTTCCATTCCTTCGGCAGAATTAAAAGTCCGTTGTAATCTCCGCCGTCAAACATATCTCCGTTTATGCCTATTTCTACGCCCGAGCAAAGCATGCCGAACGATTCTATGCCGCGAAGCTTGCCCTTTTTGATTGTCATTACGCCGCTTATGGTTACGTGGTCTTTTTCGGTTGAATAGACCGTCGCGCCGACGAGCGCAACGGGGGCTTTTATACCCTTTTCGACGTTGTCCGCGCCGCAGCAGATCTGCAATGTTCCGTGCTCTCCGCAATCGACGCTGCATACGTGCAGGTGCGTGCCTTCTACGGGTTCGCAGGAGAGGACTTCGCCCACGACTACGCCCGAAATATCTTTGCCTACGTCAATTAGTTCTTCAACCTCGAAACCGCATCCGAAAAGTTTTTTCTGCAATTCCTCGGCACTGACGTCTATATCAACATAATCTTTCAGCCAACTTAAAGGTGCTTTCATATCAATCTCCTCAATCCTTGAACTGTTTTAAAAATCTTGTGTCGCTTTCGAAAAGCAGTTTCATGTTGTTAATGCCGTATTTGAGCATGGCAATTCTTTCAATGCCCATGCCGAATGCGAAGCCCGTATAAACATCGGGGTCTATGCCGCAACCTTCGAGCACGCGCCTGTTCACCATGCCCGCGCCGAGAACTTCTATCCAGCCAGTGCCTTTGCAGAGGCGGCAACCCTTTCCGCCGCATTCAAAGCAGCTCACATCAACTTCAACCGAAGGTTCGGTGAAGGGAAAGTAAGAGGGGCGGAGGCGGGTTTTTACGTTTTCGCCGAAAGTCTTTTTTGCAAATACGTCCAGCATGCCTTTAAGGTCGCACAGCGTTATGCCCTTATCCACGACAAGACCTTCCATCTGCGAGAACATGGGCGAGTGCGTCGCGTCGTCGTCGCTGCGGTAAACCTTGCCGGGCGAAAGAATTTTTATGGGCGGCTTTTTATTTTCCATAACCCTTATCTGTCCCGCTGAAGTCTGGGTGCGCAGGAGCAGTTCGTCGGTTATATAGAATGTGTCCTGCATGTCCCTTGCGGGGTGGTCTTTGGGCGTATTGAGCGCCGTAAAGTTATAGTAATCGTTCTCTATTTCGGGACCTTCGAAAATTTCAAAGCCCATGCCCGAAAACGTATCGATAAGTTCCTTTCTTATTAAAGTGTTGGGATGGAACGCACCCGTTTCGTGCTTCATTCCGGGGAGGGTAACGTCTATTTTTTCGGCTTTGTAGAGGTCGTTGAGCTCATCTTTTTTGACGGCTGCTTCGATTTCGTCAAATCGAGCGTTTGCCCAGTCGCGCAGGGCGTTTATAATTTTGCCGACTTCGGGACGCTGTTCGGGCGGAACTTCGCGCATGTTCTTCATAAGTTCGGAAATTTCGCCGTGCTTGCCCAAGAACGCCATTTTAAGCTCCACCAGCGATTTACTGCTTTTAATATCCGCGGCGGCTTTGTCAATTTTTTCTTTCAGCTGTTCAATTTTTTCCTGTATCATGTTGTCCTCTCTGTTATAAAAAATAACCCCGTGTCAAACGACACGGGGAGAAAGTTTTTCATCTTTTCTCGGTACCACCCGATTTCACGGCAAAAGCCGTCTCAATTTGCCTGTTTACGCAAGGTAACGGGGCGCATTACACTCGCCAAAGCGATTTCACGCGTCCGGCTCGCGGGTGAATACCGTGTGCAACGCCTCGGGCGGCCTTTCAGCCGCTGAACCGCCCTCTCTTGGAGCCGTTTTCCGCGCACGTCTGTCCCGGTCAAAGCCGTTAAAGCAATTATACATTCAAATTTTTTGCGTGTCAACCAAAAATCAGTCGTAAATGGACGCGCCATAGCAGTCGAACGCGACGACTGCGGGAAAGTCTTTGACTTCCAGCCTGTAAACGGCTTCGGACAGTAGGTCGGGGAAAGCTATGCACTGACTGCTCTTTATGCAGTCGGAATACAGCGCGCCCGCGCCGCCTATTGCCGCAAAGTAAACGCGCGTGTTGCGCTTTACCGCTTCGCGCACCTCGTCGCTCATTTCGCCCTTGCCTATCATTCCGCCGAGCCCTTTGTCCAAAAGGTCGGGCGCGAAGACATCCATTCTCGAAGAGGTGGTGGGACCGCAGCTGCCGCAAGCCATGCCGGGCTTTGCGGGGCAGGGACCTGCGTAATAAATGTATGCGTTCTTTATGTCGAAGGGAAGAGGTTCGCCGCGCTCGGCGAGCTCTTTCATGCGCTTGTGCGCGCAGTCGCGAGCGGTTAAAATTATTCCCGAAAGGAGTACGCTGTCGCCCGCTTTAAGACTTTTAACGTCGGCTTCGGACAGCGGAAGAGTAAGTTTTTTCATCACAGCACCTCCTTGCGGCAGCGTATGCAGTGGCATTGAATGTTTACCGCCACGGGCAGACCCGCAATGTGGGTGGGCGCCCATTCGCAGCTTACGCCCAAAGTCGTGGTGACGCCGTGGAAGCCCTGACAGCCTATGCCGAGCGCGTTGATGCGCTCCGCCGCGCGCTTTTCGATGTCCGCTACGTCGGGGCGGGGGTTGTGAGTGCCGGGGTCGCGCGCAATCGCCGTTTTGGCAAGGAAAGTGCAGGTATCGAAACTTCCGCCTATGCCCACGCCAACGTAAACGGGAGGGCAGGGGCGCGAACCCGCTTGCTTTACGGTCGTAACGATAGCGTCGATAATGCCTTCAACGCCCTGCGCGGGTTTGAGCATGAAAACTCTGCTCATGTTCTCGCTGCCGAAGCCCTTGGGCATATATGTAATCTTAATTTTGTCGCCTTCGGTAATGCGCGTATGTATCACGGCGGGTGTATTGTCGCCCGTGTTGACCCTCGTTATGGGATCACATATCGATTTGCGGAAATATCCGTCCGCATATGCGCGCCTTACTCCGTCGTTTACGGCAGTTTCGAGAAGTTTTCCTTCCAGTTTGACGTCCTGCCCGATTTCGAGTATGACGACCGCCATTCCCGTGTCCTGACATACGGGCATTTGTCTGCTTTCGGCAACTTTATAATTTTCTATAAGCGTATCAAGCGCGAACTTTGCCGCAGGCTTAGTTTCCGCCGCGCTTGCGTCGTTTAATGCCTTTTTGCAGCTTTCGGTGAGCGAAACGCCCGCTTCGAGCGCCATTTTGTAAATCTTCTCTTCGATTTCTTTGGTGTCAACCTTTCTCATGCATAAAATTTTAGTACTTTTTAAGCCAAAAGTAAAACAATTAATTTACTAAATATCAAAAATGCTGTATAATTATCGCATGAATTTAAAGCTCGGGGACAATCTAAACGCCGCAAAGGCGGGCATGAGTTTTTCGGCGACGGTCGCGCTTTACGTATGCGTAAGTTTAGTCGTCTCTTTAATAATATCTTCCGTCGGCGCGGAGGGGGACGGCGTGCTTTACGTCAATTATCTCTGTTCGCCGCTCGCCATAATTTTTGCCTCGGCTTTCAGCATGTATATCGGCAAAATGCGCGTCAAAGAAGTCGCCCCCGCAAAGTGCTCCATTAAGTATTATCTCATTGCCCTTCTTTTGATTTTCGGGCTGTTGTTTTCTTTGAGTTATCTTAACGACGCGTTGGTTTCCCTCCTCGAATTGTGCGGCTACACGCCGCGCGCCTCGACTTTACCGTCCCTCGAAGGGTGGGGGCTTCTGGGCGCTATAATAGTCATAGCCGTCATTCCCGCAGTCGCCGAAGAATTTATTTTCCGCGGCATAGCTTTTCACAACGCTCAGTCGGGCGTCGGCACGGTAAGGGCGATATTTCTGACGGGGTTCATATTCGCGATCTATCACGGCTCGGTTGAACAGACGCTATATCAGTTTATCTGCGGCTGTCTTTTCGCTTTGCTCACCGCGCGTTCGGGCTCGCTCTTGCCCGCAGTCATAGTGCATTTTTTGAATAATGCCGTAATTTTAGCGCTTAATTCTTTCAGCCTCGTAACGGAGGCGGGCAGTCTGGCTGCTCCTTTATGGGCTGAAATTCTCATAATCGTCCTGTCTTCGGTCAGTCTGATTGCAGCCGTCGTTTTGCTGATTACCGATAAAAAAGAGTTAGTTCGCGGACAGAAAGAGAACGTAAAAGACTTTTTCGTCTGGGCTTCTCTGGGCATATTCGTCATGGCATTAATCTGGATAACGGGGCTGTTCGGTCTATGATAAAGGTCAATATAGTCTGCATAGGCAAAATCAAAGAGGAATTTTACCGCCAGGCGGTTGCGGAGTACGCCAAAAGGCTTTCGCGCTTCTGTAAATTTTCAGTTCGGGAGCTTGCCGAGGGCAAGAACCTCGCCGAAGAGGGCAAAGCCGTTTTGTCGGCGGCGACGGGGTATAAAATCGCGCTGTGCATAGAGGGCAAAAAGCTGTCCAGCACCGAACTCGCGCACACGATGCGCACTCTCTGTGACAGAGGGCAGGAAATTACCTTTATAATAGGCTCGTCCTGCGGACTTTCGGACGAGGTCAAAAACGCCAGCGATTTCAGACTTTCTTTTTCGGATATGACCTTTCCCCACCAGCTTATGCGCGTCATTCTCTGCGAACAGATTTACCGTTCGTTCATGATAAACGGCGGAGGGGAATACCACAAATAGTCCGCGCATACGCGGGCGCGCGGAATAATATAATATCGTGTGATTTACGATAAAATTTCGCGCTTTTACAAGAGCTATAAAAAACAAAAATGCGTAATAGGATATTCGTATAAAGGCAGGGCTGTTTTTGCCTTTCATACGGGCAACCCTTTCGGTAAACAGTTTATAGCCGTTTACGGCATTCACGGCAGGGAGTGGATAACCGCCCTCCTCGCATTGAAACACATAAAAAAATCTGCCTCTTGCGGCGGCTGGATAATACCCCTCGCAAATCCCGACGGGGCGACAATCAGCGAGAAGCAGAACCCCATGTGGAAAGCCAACGCAAGAGGTGTCGATCTCAACGTAAACTTCGACGCCGACTGGGGCACGGGCGTTAAAAACGTCCGCCAACGCGGAGGGGAAAACTGTATAGGCGATAAGCCCTTTTCCGAGAGCGAAAGTTGTGCTCTCGCGGCGTTCACTCGCAGAATTTCGCCCTTCGTAACATTTTCTTTTCATACCAAAGGCGAAGAAATTTACTGGGAATTTGACGGCGAAGGCGACGAAGATGGCGCGAATATTCTTTCGGCGGCTACGGGATACAAACCCGTCAGAATACAGGGCAGCGCGGGCGGATACAAGGATTGGTGCATACAAAAACTCGGCATACCGTCCTATACGATAGAGTGCGGCTCTGACAAATTGAAACACCCGATAAAGAGGTTGTATCATTTAAAAAGCTGTTACGGCGCACTAAGATATTTTACAGAGCATTATGAAAAATAAATTTATGAACAGCGCATTGAAATGTGCGAAGAAAGCCTTCGACGAGGGCGAAGTGCCCATAGGCGCGGTCGTCGTGCTGGACGGAAAGGTCATCTCCCGCGGGCACAACAGGCGCACTGGCAGACAGATTGCCACCGCCCACGCCGAGATAGAGGCGATAGAAAAGGCGTGCAAAAAGCTCAAAAGCTGGCGCATTCCCGAATGCGATTTGTATGTAACGCTCGAACCCTGCCCCATGTGCATGGGTGCGGCGCTCAACGCGAGGATAAGAAAAATTTATTTCGGCGCATACGAGGATAAGGGGCGTTCGCTCACCAACGAGATAGCCGAAGCCAATCTTTTAAACCACAAAATAGAAGTGGAAGGCGGAATAATGCAGGACGAATGCAGAAAAATTCTTTCGGATTTTTTCTCGTCCGTGCGCCTGCGCGAAAAACACAAAAAGGAAAATTAAAAACATTTTAAATATAAACGCTTTTTTCCTCATTTAGTGTTGACTTTACCCGCCATAAATTATAAAATATTGTTGCACCTTAAAGAGACGTTATCGCGGAGGCGGAAAAGCCGCCGCGTAAAAATCGGGCTGTGAGCCCATATAACGAAAGCAGAAATCGGAGGCAAAAAAACTTCAATGATAAATCACGGCAGCGAAATCAAAATTTTTTCAGGCAACTCCAACAGACCGTTGGCGGAAGCGATAGCGGCCAAACTCAACACCACGCTCGGCGAAATGGAGCTTACCCATTTTTCCGACGGCGAAATTTATGTGCGCTATGACGAATCCATCCGCGGCAAGGATGTTTTCCTCGTTCAGTCGACGTCTGCGCCGGTAAACACCAACCTGATGGAACTGCTCATAATGATTGATGCGGCAAAGAGGGCTTCCGCAGGCAGAATTACCGCCGTTATTCCCTATTTCGGCTATGCCCGCCAGGACAGAAAGGCTCGCTCCCGCGAACCCATAACCGCAAAACTCGTTGCAAATCTTTTAACTTCGGCAGGCGCCGACAGAGTGCTCACCATGGATTTGCACTGCCTTCAGATACAGGGCTTTTTCGATATCCCCCTCGACAATCTCGTCGGCGGACCCACGCTCTATAACTATTTCAAACCCAAGACGGACGAAAATTTCGTCGTCGTATCGCCCGATATAGGCTCTGTTGCCAGGGCGAGAAAGGTTGCCGCCCGCATGGACGTCAAGATGGCTATCATTGACAAGCGCCGTCCCAAGGCGAACGTCATGGAAGTTATGAACATAATCGGCGACGTGGAAGGCAAAAACTGCCTCATGGTTGACGATATGATAGATACCGCAGGCACGATAGTGCAGGGTGCAAAGGCGCTCAAAGAAGCAGGCGCAAAGGAAATTTACGCATGCTGCTCGCACGGCGTTCTTTCGGGACCCGCAATCGAAAGACTTGCGGCTTCGCCCATTTCGGAGCTTGCCATGCTCGATACCATCAATATCCCTCAGGAAAAGATGCTTCCCATCTTCAAGATGATTTCGACTGCCAACATATTCGCGTCTGCAATCGAAAACGTCTATATGGACAAACCTATGTCCAAGATTTACGACTAAAATTCAACGCAGTACAAAAGCCACAGCGCGTCTGTGGCTTTGTTTTTGGAAAAAGATTATATGAAAATAATAGTGGGATTGGGCAATCCCGAAGAAAAATACGCAAAAACCTTTCATAATATGGGCTATATCGCGGCGGGCGACGTCGCCTCCGCGCTCGGAGTGAAGTTCAAAAAAAAGGAGTGCGAAGCTTACGTTGCCGAAGCTAATATTGGCGGCGAAAAAGTGATAATCGCCCGCCCCGTAACCTATATGAACAACTCGGGCAGGTCGGTAAAGCAGCTGCTTGCAAAATACAAAGCGACTTCCGCTGACCTGATTGTGATATACGATGATTACGACATTCCCAAAGGGCACGTGAGAATAAGACCTTCCGGCAGCGCGGGCACGCACAACGGAATGAGGTCGGTCATAGCCGAAACGGGCACATCCGATTTCGTCCGCATACGCATAGGAATACGCGACCCCGAGGTCAACATTCCCATAATAAATTACGTTCTCGCCGACGTGCGTCCGCAGGATTACGAGCTTTTCATTTCTGCCTGCGGCAGGGCTGCCGATGCGGCGATCGCGCTCGCAAAAGGTCAAAGCGTCGAAAACGTAATGACAAAATACAACGGCTGATTTTACTTGCGCCTGCCGAAAGTCGGGCGCGGAAAACGCATAAATGAAGGCAAATTTCTTTACCTACGAAAACTTAAAAGGCAGTTATCCCGCCATCGGCTCCGACATATCGCTCGGCGCTCCGACGGCGGTTTTCGGCGTGTCCGACAGTCAGAAATATCTCACTGCCGCGCTTACGCAGGGCACAATGCTTTATATCGCCGCCGATCCCGTCTCGGCAGACAAGGCATACGAGGCAATAAGCGTTCTTTCGGGCAAAAAGTGCGCCCGCCTCGCCGCAAAGGACGACGTTCTGCTGTACAAAGACGCCGTGTCGAAGGACGCGCTCTATCGCAGGATAAAGGCAATTTACAGCATATATAACGGCGCGGACTATATCGTCTGCGACGTCGAGGCGGCTTTGCAGCTTCTGCCCGCAAAACTGCCTTATATAAATATCGAAGTCGGTCGCGATTACGATTATCAGAATATGCCCTCGCGCCTCGTTTCCATGGGCTACACCCGCGAATATGCCGCAGAGAGTGCGGGAACGTTCGCCGTGCGCGGCGACATTCTCGACATCTTCCCAGTGGGCGAAGAGAACCCCGTCCGCATAGACTTTTTCGGCGACACGGTGGAAAGAATTCGCCCTTACGACAGCGTAAGCGGCGACAGGCTGGAAGATATCAAAGCCATAACGCTCATCGCGGCGACAGATTGTTTTATCGCGCCCGAAGAGCGCGAAAAGGTTTCTTCCGCGCTTGCAAAGGGACTTAAAGAGTGCCCCGACCGCGAAGCGTTCGTCCGTTCGCAGGCTATCGCCGACGAAATCAATGAAAAACTGCAATCGGGCGCACCGTTCAGCGGCGCGGCGTTCGTCTTTCCTCTGCTCGGCTCCGCAAGGACGATTTTCGATATCCTACCCGGCGATACGCTCGTTGTGTTCGACGAGTGCAAAATGATTTCCGACAGACTGACTGCCCTTTGCCGTGAGCACAAGGAGAGGTACGAAGGGCTCAGAAAGGGCGGGGAGGTCTTTTCGTTCAGTTTAAATCAGTTCATATCCGAAGAGACCTTTTTGCAGAAAGTTTCGTCTTTCCGCAATCTCGCGCTTCAGACGTTCACATCGTCGACGCAGTTTTTCCGCCCGCTTAAAACTTATAATCTTCACTCCACGCCCACGCCGTCCTACCTCAATTCCGTCCCCATGCTCATAGAGGACGTAAAAAACTGGCTGGCTAACGGCTACCGCATAATCATATTCACGGGCAGCGCGAAGAGGTACGAAAAACTTACCGAAGCTCTGGGGGAGGCATACATCGGCAGCCGCCCCGTTCCAGACGTGCTTACCGCGGCGACGGGAGTGTGCGTCAGCAGCGAAGAGCTCGCAAAAGGTTTCGTTCTGCACGAGACAAAGCTCGCCGTCGTCGGCAGCGGAGATATTTATACAAAGGCGATAAGAAAGCAAATCCGCCGCCGCAGGGGAGATATGTTCACCGCGCCCGAGATAGGCGACTACGCCGTGCACGAAAAACACGGCATAGGGCGGATTACGGGCACAAAAAAGATTGAAACGACAGACGGCATAAAAGAATATATCGCCATCGAATACAAGGGCGGCGACGTGTTGTACGTTCCCGTCGAGCAGATGGATATACTCTCCAAATATACGGGCGAGGGCAATCCTACGCTGTCAAAGATAGGCGGAGCAGAATTCGAAAGGGTGAAAGAGCGCGTCCGCCAGTCGATAAAAAAGCTGGCGTTCGACCTCAAAGAGCTGTATGCCGAGCGCGCGCAAAAGCGCGGATACTGTTTCCCCGAAAACGCGGCGATGATGGAAGAATTCGAAGATGCCTTCGAATACGACGAAACGCCCGACCAGCTCGCTAGCATAGAAGAGATAAAAAAGGACATGTGCTCCGAAAAGGTTATGGACAGGTTGCTCTGCGGCGACGTCGGTTACGGCAAGACGGAAGTTGCCCTGCGCGCTATATATCTCTGCGTTCTCGGCGGCAAACAGGCGGCGCTGATGTGCCCGAGCACCATACTTTCCGAACAGCACTATCAGACGGCGTGCCGCCGCTTCAAGGAATTCGGCGTAACTGTCGAAAAGCTAAACCGCTTCAAATCGCCCGCCGAGCAGGCAAAAACGCTCGCCCGCCTCGCAAAAGGCGAAATAGACGTTATAATAGGCACACATAGATTGCTTTCCGACGACGTTAAATTTTACGACCTCGGGCTTCTGGTCCTCGACGAGGAACAGCGTTTCGGCGTAGAGCACAAAGAAAAAATAAAGCACATAAAAAACGACGTCGATTGCCTTACCATGACGGCTACACCCATACCCCGCACGCTGCACATGTCGCTCGCGGGCATAAGGGATATAAGTACAATAAACACTCCGCCCCGCAAGCGCCTCCCCGTGCAGACCTATGTCGTCGAGGAAACGCCCGCGCTCATACGCGACGCCATCCTGCGCGAAATATCGCGCGGAGGTCAGGTGTTCGTGCTGTACAACAGGGTGGAAACCATATCGGCTTTCGCTGGTAAAATAGGCGAACTCGTGCCCGAGGCGAAAGTAACATACGCCCACGGCAGAATGGACAAAAACACGCTCGAAGGCAATGTTTTTGCCTTTTACCGCGGAGAAAAGAACGTCCTCGTTACCACGACCATAATTGAAAACGGCATAGACCTTCCCAACGCGAACACGATAATCGTCATAGATTCTGACAGGCTGGGCATTTCCCAGCTCTATCAGCTTCGCGGAAGAGTGGGAAGGGGCGCGCGCCTCGCACAGGCGTACTTCACTTTCCGCGCCGACAAGGTAATGACGTCTGACGCCGCCGAAAGATTGAAAGCAATCATGCAGTTCACGGAGCTCGGTTCTGGCTTCAAGATAGCAATGCGCGACCTCGAAATAAGGGGCGCTGGCAACGTGCTCGGAGCCGAACAGCACGGGCATATGGATAAAGTGGGCTACGAGCTCTATTCCAAACTTTTAAAGGAAGAGCTTACGGGCGAAAGCCAGTTCTCCGCCGAACTCGACATCAAGGCAACAGCATACATTCCCGAAGCGTATATCGAAAGCAGTGCGGGCAGGCTGGACGCCTACAAGCAGATTGCGGAAATACGCACAGTCGCCGACTACAAGCGCGTTTGTTCCTCTATAGAGGAAAATTACGGTCCTATGCCCGACGAGGTGTTAAATCTTCTGATAATAGCCGTTTTAAAGGCATTTGCGGCGCGCTTCAACGTAAAAAAGATAAGTGTAGGCGGACAGGAAGGGTGCATAGAACTTCCCTCGATAAATTCTCTGCGCGATGTGCGCCTTACTTCCGCGTTGGATAAATATAAAGGCAAAGTTACCCTTTCTATGGCAAAGGCGCCTTCGGTTATATTCAAACCTTCGTCAACGCCCGCCAAAACAATGCTTGCCATGACTAATTTTTTAAAATTTGCGGCAAGTTTCACGCAAAATTAATAAAATTTGTTTGCTATAATAATTGAAATATCGTATAATTGATACGTATTGTAAAAATGCCGCGGCAATGCGGCATTGCCTATTCGGAGATAATTCAGATGAAAAGTAAAAAACTTGTCTGCGGCGCAATGGCTGCTGCAATAACTTTATCGGTTGCATTTTCGGGATGCTCGCTCATCTCGACGCTCAACGACGAAGATATGCGCCAGACCATCGCCACCGTCGATATTTCGGGAAGCGAAAATATAGCAAAGGAAGGGCTTTCGGACTATGTATCCGCAATCGCTCCCGCCAACATAATCAAGCGCGACCTTATCGCGGCTTTCGTAAATGTCGGTTCGAGCTATATTCAGAGCGGCTACTCTTATGCCGACGTGTTCAACATGCTCGTTGATTCGCTCACCAGCAACGAAATAGTAACGCAGTATGCAACGCTCAGCCTTCTCAAAGAAAAGAGCGCTCAGGACGCCGATATACTTGCAACTTTCAACTCTCTCGGAAGCCAGGCCGAAAAATATGAATTCCTGCTCGACGGAGAGACGAGCAAAGTTGAAGGCGTGGAGAGCGACCGCGTGCTCCTCGCAAAATACGACCTGTATTCAAGCATAAACGATTCAATAGACGCTCTCGAACAGTCCATAATCGACGAAGACGAAGAGGAAGCTGACACGGATACGCGCACAACTCCCTCCAATGCGGACACGGAAAGGGAAAATTATCTTCCTTTGGAAAACGGCGAACTCGATTACGGCATTTATACGGGTTATGAAGGATATCTCATAGGCGATAGCGGAGCTTATCAGGACGATGAGCTCGAAGGTTCCACCCGCGAGACCCGCAAGCGTGCATACGCTGCGTTCATCGCCAACTTAAAAACCAATTATCTAATATCTGACGAGGATAACACTCTCGAAGTGCTGTCTATTTCATATATTCAGGACGAGTACGTTACCAGACTTCAGCAGCAGGTAATAGACGAATATCTCGAACGTTATTCGCAGTCGCAGGAAGCGTTAATCGACGAAGTCGATGCAAATAACGAATATGTTTTCCTCAGGGAAAGATACGAAACCGACCTCGCCGCACAGGAAATATCCAACGATACATCGTCGTTCGATACAACGATGGGCAACCTTTCGGACACATCGTTCATTCTCTATGCGCCTGCAACCGAGGGAACTGACGGCGGCACGTACGGATATGTTTATAACATACTTCTGCCTTTCAGCGCGGCACAGTCGCTCTATATTGACAGCGAAGATACTTCCGCAGAATATTATTTCATGAGGAAGGATCTCCTCGACGACATAAAAACTTATGACCAGCGTTCGGCATGGTTCAACGGCGCAACCGACTATTCTTTCGACGCATCCGCAACGACGCTCGACTATTACGGCAAAGACGCGGGCAGAAATTATCTCTTCTTCGAAAACAACCTTCTTAAAGCGGACAGATACGAAGAACTCGACAAATATGTCGGTCTGTACTCGTACAACGGTTCTGTAAGGGAGAACGCCGACGGCACATACAGCCTCATCGCAAACGAACTTACGATAGACGGCATGCTCGACGAATTCACCGCATATATTAATTTTGTTCTTGACGATAATGCGGCTTCGTATTCGCTCAACTCTGACTACAACGTAACTTCGCCCGACGATTACTATACGGAAGAAACGCGCGACAATCCCGATAAGTCTGAAAGAAAGATAGACTATTCCCGCTTCATATATGCAAAGGGCAAGGTCGAACTTTCCGATAAAACTCTCGGCTCGCTCTTTGTAAAGGACAGCGACCAGTACAAGGCTCTTTCGGCTGTCAACGAATTGCAGTATGCTTACACCACCGACACGAGCGTTCTTTCCGAATATATAGGCTACTCCGTATCCGCTTACGATACGAGCTATATACCCGAGTTCGAATATGCCGCACAGGAAGCTGTAAAGGAGGGCGCAGGTACGTTCTACGTCTGCGCAGGCGACTACGGCTGGCACCTCATTTACGTTACGGCAACGTTCGATGTTAACGGCGGAGCTGTAATGGGAGAGGAAGTTGACTGGACGGCTGCTTCGGTAACAAAGGAAGGTACGTTCCAGAACCTTTATTATAACTGGATCAAAGACACAACGCTTTCCAACATAACGACAAACCGCCGCACTCTTATAATCGACGCTTTCGGCGGCGACACGGTAACGCTTTTCGAGGACGCATACCGCGATCTTCTCGAACTCGACGCATAACTGAAAAGGGAGGATATATATGGAAATCTGGCAAGCTATATTGCTGGGACTTACCCAGGGACTTACCGAATTTCTGCCTGTATCTTCAAGCGGACATCTTGCATTTTTTAAAGGCGTGATGGGGCTCGATGTAGGGTTGCTCTTTGATATCACTCTTCATGTAGGCACGCTCATTGCCGTCTGCGTCGTATTCTGGCGCGACATAATCGACCTGTTCAGAAAGCCGTTTCACACTCTTATATATCTTATAATAGCCACCATTCCGGCGGGCATTGTAGGATTGCTCCTTATGGACTGGTCAGACGAAGCCATAGGCGGCAGTCCGTACATCGGCATTCTGCTTGCGGTATTCTTTACGATAACGGCTGTCCTGCTGTTCGTAACCGAAATATACGCAAAGCGCAGAAAGCGCACATTTCCGCTTAGTTTGCGCACAACTGTCCCGATGGGTATTGCGCAGGCAGTCGCAGCGCTCTTCCCCGGGTTGTCGCGCAGCGGTTCTACAATCTGTGCCGGTGTACTTGCAGGCGGACGTGCGGAAGACCTTTCAAAGTTTTCGTTTTTGATGAGCATACCCGTCATACTCGGCAGTTTTGCCGTATCGCTCGTAAAGAGCTTGGCGGACGGCTCCCTCGAGGCTTCTTTCACGGCAGGAGGACCGCAGTTCGGTTGGTGCATAGCTATCGGCTTCATCGTTTCGGCGCTGTCGGGACTTTTCGCAATCAAAGTTATGCTCGGGGCAATCAAAAAGGCTAATTACAAGTGGTTCAGCCTCTATCTTATTCTTATGGCGATCACCTGCGTAGTGCTTTATTGCTTCAATCTTATCTGATAAAAATATAAAACGGCAGATTTTCTGCCGTTTTTTTGTTATATACATTAATATATAAGCGGCGGCACCTTAGTGCCGCCGCTTTTTAATTATTTGTTCATTTATAAACTTTATTCTTGGTATTTAATCTGTTTTAGGTTAAAATGTAATTGAAATCGGTCACATTCTCTGCCCACAAAGGGCGACAGAATTACGCCTAATATTGACAAAATTCCTCGCTTTAAAAATTTTCTTTACAACTATAATAGAGGTATAGTACAATATGTGTGTCGGCGCATTTTTTATGCCTTGAATAATGGCAAAACAATACGGAGATTTATGGAAAACATCGAAATTCTCAAAGTCGAGCATCTTAAAAAGACGTTCAGACTTTCATTCAAACAGCAAAAGCTCGAAAGAGGAATAAAGGTCAAGACGGCAGTCAACGACGTATCTTTCAGCGCGTACAAGGGTGAAATTTTCGGACTGCTCGGACCAAACGGCGCGGGCAAGACGACCACTCTGCGCATTCTGGCAACGCTCATAAAGCCCGATGCGGGCGACGCTTTCATAGACGGCAAAAGCGTCGTTTCGGAGCCTTATGCCGTGCGCGGTAAAATAGGTTTTCTGACCAGCGAACTCAGGCTGGAAGATTTTTTCACGCCCGATTATCTTTTTGATTTCTTTTCGGAGCTGCACGGCGTGCCCAAGGAGGTGCGCGACGAGCGCAAGGCGCGGTTGTTTACACGCTTCGGAATAGACAGATTTGCGCAGGTAAAGCTGGCAAATCTTTCGACGGGCATGAAGCAGAAAGTTTCGATAGTCGTCTCCGTCGTGCACGAACCTGATTTTATAATTTTTGACGAACCCACCAACGGTCTGGACGTAATTACGGCAAAGACTGTTACCGACTATCTGCGCGAATTGCGCGACGAGGGCAAGACGATAATACTTTCCACGCACATTTTTTCGCTCGCCGAAAAGTTGTGCGACAGGGTGGGAGTGATAATCGACGGACGGCTTGTGGCTCTCGACACTCTTTCGGCTCTGACCGACGGCATAAGTCTGGAAGATAAATTTTTTGAGCTGTATTCAGCGGCTGCGGGAGGTCAGGCATGAGCATAATTCTTACCATAATAAAGAAAGAATTCCGCCGCTTTTTCGGCGATACAAGACTTTTTTTAATGACTATTCTGCTTCCGGGCTTTCTCATTTATGCCGTCTATTCTATAATAGGCAACGTAACGACTTCCATAGTTTCTTCCGAGTTGCAGACCCCGCAGATATGCGTCGTAAATATGCCTGCTTCCATGACAAATTTAATCGCGCCGCCCGCCTTCGAGCTGGTTGAAGATATTGCGGACGAACAGGAGGCAAAGGACAGGGTTGCGGAAGGCAGTCTCGATTTATATGTAGTATTTCCCGAAAATTTTGACGGGCTTGTGTCCGACGGCGACCCCTCGACCGTGCCGAAAGTGCGCATTTTTTATAACTCAACCGAAACTCAGTCGGCAACGGCTTACAGCGCGGTAACAGCTCTGCTTTCGGCTTATGAAGAGAGCCTTTCCAATCTCTTCGACGTCAATAAGGGAGGGGAAACATTTGACCTCGCCGACGGAAAATCGGTCGCGCAACAGGTGGTTTCGTCAATAGTTCCCATGGTACTGATTATGCTCATGTTCTCGGGCTGCGTCTCCGTCGTGCTCGAAAGCATTGCGGGGGAAAAGGAGAGGGGAACTATCGCCACTCTGCTCGTTACGCCCATAAAGCGAACGCACCTCGCCGCGGGGAAAATAATGGCGCTTTCGGTAATTTCCATGCTCAGCGGAATTTCCAGCTTTGTAGGGCTTATGCTCTCTCTGCCCAATCTTCTCAGCGGAGTGGAGGGGCTGACGCTCGCTCTGTACTCGTTTACCGATTATCTGCTCATTTTCCTCGTCGTAATATCGACCGTGCTTGTGCTCGTATCATTGCTCGCAGTCATTTCGGCGTATTCAAAGACGGTAAAGGAGGCAAACTCTTTAATGGTGCCCGTCATGATACTCGTCATGATATGCGCGCTCGTTTCGATGTTCGTTCCGTCGGCTTCGATAGGACTGTTCTTTGTGCCCGTGCTCAACAGTTCCATGTGCATTTCGTCCGTTCTGTCGGGTACGATGTCTGCCGCCGCGTTCGGCATAACCGTCGCCGTAAATATTGTAGCGGCTGCGCTCTTGTCGGTGTTGCTCGCGTTTATGTTCAATTCCGAAAAAATCATGTTCAACAGGTAAATATTTCAAAAATAACATGCGGCGCGGACATAGTCCGCGCCGCATTGACTTTTGCGCTTAAAAGTTATATTTTGCCGTGATAGATGTGATTAATACAATCAAAAAGAAAAAGCGGCAGACGAAAAAAATTTTCGTCTGCCGCAGTTCTTTCAAAAAAACTGCGCATCCCCTTTTGTCAACCAAAGCCGAAGCGTAAACCGTATAGGTAGCTACTGCAAAGCAACCTTATGGCACACCGACGAGGCTGTTTAGTGCTGCTATATCCCTATCCTGACACGGTTCGCAGCTGTCGGTTGCATAAGACCTTGTTATCAACACCCCTTGTACGGCGCAGCCTTCCACCCGGGAAGCCGAGAGGGGAAATTCGGTCCTGCTGTAGCGGATTGCAGGTACAGGGCACCGCTGACTCCCCACTTAGCGCAGCAATGAGATTATAGCAAAAGCGGCGCTGTTTTGCAAGTAAATTTTACTGTGTTTGCAAATAACTTGACATTTAAAGCACCATAACATAAAATGGTAGTGTTTTTGAAAGGAGATATTTATGTCTGAAAATTGCAATCACGATTGTTCCTCCTGCGGAGAGAACTGTTCGTCGCGCGACCCCAAAAGTTTTTTGAAAAAGCCGCATGCGATGAGCGATATAAAGAGGGTTATAGCCGTGGTTTCGGGCAAAGGCGGCGTCGGTAAGTCTATGACGAGCGCAATGCTTGCTTCCGCTTCGCATAACAAAGGCTATGTAACCGCCCTTATGGACGCCGACATAACGGGACCTTCCATACCAAAGATGTTCGGCATACACGGCCGTGCAATGGGCAACGAAGCTGGCATTCTTCCCGTGTTGTCCAAAGACGGAATACAAGTAATGTCCATGAACGTTCTGCTCGACAAGGAGGACGAGCCCGTCGTATGGCGCGGTTCGCTCATATCCGGCACGGTGCTTCAGTTCTGGACGGATGTTATCTGGCAGGGCGTTGACTATATGTTTATCGATATGCCGCCTGGAACGGGAGACGTTCCCCTGACGATATTCCAGAGCATTCCGCTCGACGGAATAATAATCGTAACGACGCCTCAGGACCTCGTGGGAATGATAGTAAAAAAGGCTGTCAATATGGCGGCTATGATGAATGTGCCCATCCTCGGCATAGTCGAAAACATGAGCTATATCGTCTGCCCCGACTGCGGCAGAAAGATTTCCGTGTTCGGCGAAAGCAAAGTCGACGCGATAGCGCTCGAAAACGGCATTTCAAACGTCGCCAAAGTGCCCATCGACCACTCCCTTACGGCGGCAGCCGACGAAGGCAAACTCGAAGAACTCAAAAACAATTATCTTGCAGAATTCTTCGATAAGATTGACGCACAGTTAAATACAGCAAAGAAGTAATATAAAACCCCCCGAAATTAATTCGGGGGTTTTATTTTTACAGCCATTTGAATTTTATTTATATACGTTATATTAAAAGATGTTTTTACCTTATGTTTTGCTTAACAATAGTGCCGCTTGACAAATATGTATTAATTATGTATAATTAAACATATATTTTTATTAGTGGGGGAACTATTATGAAAAAAGCGAGTGAAATTAAACTTCAGGCCCGTATTGCATTGCAGGGCAAAACGGGTAAATTCGCTGCTGCATACCTGGTGTACTTCGGCTTTTCTGTTATTATAGCCCTTTTGGGTTTTTTGCCTCTCATCGGCAGTACTTTATCATCGATAATTTCATTCCTTATTACGGGACCGTTTACGCTCGGATTTGCAATAATTGCATTAAGGATTGCAAGGGGGAAAGAATTTGGCGTAGAAAATTTGTTCGATGGGTTCAAACAGTATCTCGATGCGTTGTTTGCTTCGATAATTATTGCTGTTTTTACATTTTTGTGGGCGCTGTTACTGTTTATACCGGGAATTATAAAAAGTTTGTCATATTCCATGACATATTACATACTTGCGGATAATAAATCAATGACGGCAAATGAAGCGCGCAAGTTTTCTATGGATATGATGAGCGGAAATAAATGGCGTCTTTTCTGTCTTATCATGAGTTTTATAGGCTGGATTATACTCGGCATATTTACTTTATGCATTCTTTATTTGTGGCTTATACCTTATATGGAGACTTCTATGGCCGTTTTCTATCAGGATGTGCGTGAACAATATGAGGCGCGCAACGGCGTAACAACTGCAAAAACGGAAGAAAATACAGATAAAGACAAAACCGAAAAAGAAACTTCTGCCGATGAAGAAACAAAGGATGATACACTCAAAATGACGGCGGCAGAGGAAGTTTCTGCTTCTGATGTTTCCGAAGAAAGCACGCAAAGCGGCAACGAAACTCAGAATTCCACGGATGAGCCTTCTCAAGAATAATATAATTCAGAATAACAAAAAAATATAAAGCGGCTCCGCATAAAATGCGGAGCCGCTTTTAAGTTTGATAGTTAATTGTCCGTTCGGTCATTGATTTTTTTCGGGCATGAATTTCCAGTATCGCACGGGCATGTAGCCTTTCATCTGTTTTTCATGCGGGCGTTCGGCTATGTTTACAGATTTATAATACAATTTCCACAGCTCCTCAAAAGTTTTTTCGTATTCGGAAAGGTAAATATCTGCGCCGTCGGCATAGCAGACGATTATCTGCTCGCCGTCATACATTGCTGCAATCTTTCTCTTCACGTCGTGAATGACAAACTTCTGGTTTGCAAACCGCCGCGCGAAATGGGGCGCAATCATGTCCGTTATATCGGCTATGGGCGAGTAGGGGGCGTAGAGAACGCCGCTGTCGTTCTCCATAAAGCGCAGAAAGCCATGATATTTGTGAATTTCGCCCGTAACTTTTGAGCGTATGTCGTTCGCTTCCATAACCGCGGGAATGTTGGTCATGGTGCGGACGGGTCGCTTGTTTTTTATTATAAGCCTGATATATTCCAACGCCGCCTGCTCTTTGTCGCTTTCGCCCGAGCGGAGGATGATATTTATATCGCCTATGGCGCGGCTGTCGTATTCCGCAATTTTTTTCTTTACTCGCGCAGCTTTCTCTTCGATTGTTTTAACCTCGGTTATGTTGCAGCCCAGTTCGAGCTGAACGTCGGCGTTGCTCGAAACGACTGCCTGACTGTCGCCGTAGCAGTCGAATACCGCTGTATAAAAGCAGTCTGCGCTGCCATCTACCAGATATAAAGTCATAATTCACCGCTCAGGGCTGAAAAGCCTTCCGAAGGGGAGGAAAACATAGAAAGCTGTTCGGCATTCTGCGCGCCGTCGCACAGCATGAGCGAAGCCTTTATCATTTTTTCGCCGTCCGCCCCGTAAAATTTTCCTTTGCAGGTTATAAAATGCTTTGCCCTTTTGAGTATTATGCGCATTTTTTTAAGATTATCGAAGTCGAGCGAAGCAAATTTTCTCGCTTCCGTAATCCTGTAAGCTCCACGCGCGCCTATACCGGGAACGCGCAGCAGCATTTCGAGCGGAGCGCTGTTTACTTCTACGGGGAATAGGTGCATATTTTTCAGCGCCCACGCGCATTTGGGGTCGTAGTCGGGCGAAAGATTTTCATCGTCGCCGCACAGCTCTTCCACGTCGAAGCCGTAAAACCTCAACAGCCAGTCCGCCTGGTAAAGTCTGTGCTCGCGCAAAAGCCCCGCCGCCTTGTCGGGCAACTTTGCGCTTTTAACCACGGGAATATATGAGGAGTAGTAAACCCTTTTCAGCCCCATATTGCGGTAAAGCGCCTGCGTCAGCCGCAGAATGTGCCCGTCGTTTTCGGGCGAAGCGCCTATAATCATCTGCGTCGTCTGTCCCGCAGGGATAGAGCGCTGCTTTGCCGCCACCTTGTTTTCTTTGTCGTAAAGTGTGGCGGCGTACAGCTTTTTCATAGGAATGATGAGGCTTTCGCGCGTCTTTTGCGGCGCAAGAAGTTTCAAAGATTTTTCGCTGGGCAGTTCTATGTTGTAGCTCATTCTGTCTACATATTTCGCCGCGCGCATGCACAGTTCGTCGTCGGCGTGCGGTATGCCCTTTAAATGTATATATCCGTTGAAGTTATATTCCTTCCTCAGCATTATGACGGTGCGCGTAAGAAGCTCCATGGTTCTGTTCGGCGTGTCGAAGACGGCGGAGGAGAGGAACAACCCTTCAATATAATTTCGCTTATAAAAATTAATCGTCAGTTCGCAAATTTCTTCGGGCGTAGCCCTCGCGCGCCTGACGTCTGCCTGTGCCCTGTTCGGGCAGTATTCGCAGTTATAAATGCATTCGTTGCTCATCAGAATTTTGAGCAGGGAAATACATCTTCCGTCGGGGGTAAAGGAGTGGCATATCCCACCGACGGAAGCATTTCCGAGCCCTCCGCCCGTATTGACCCGTTTTGAACCGGACGAAGAGCAGGATACGTCATATTTTGCGCTTTCTGTAAGTATTTCAAGTCTATCTGCGTCAAACATAACGTAAAACCTCTTTACAATTAAAAGTTTCTGCGGCAAAAACCCGAATTATACCGCAATAAACATTTGTTTGTATTGTTATTATATTGCCTTTAAAGGCGTTTGTCAAGCATAAAATTAAAAAAAATTCAAGAAAATTATGGAAGTTTCACAATTATTTCATTATAAAGCATTTATCTTTACACATTTCAGGTTATAATAAAGACATAACATATCCCCCGCAAAGGAGACGGCATTATGAAAGTGCTTATAGTAGATGATGAGGACATGATAAGGAACGTGCTCAAAGAGTACGTGGAGTTCGAGGGCAACGAAGCATATGAAGCGACTGACGGAATGGAAGCCGTCAGAATGTGCCGCGACAACGACTACGACGTAATACTTATGGACGTCATGATGCCAAAACTCGACGGATTTTCGGCGGTTAAGGAAATAAAAAAGACCAAGGATATACCCGTCATCATGCTTTCCGCAAGGGGTGAGGAATACGATAAACTTTTCGGTTTCGAGATAGGCGTGGACGATTACGTTACCAAGCCTTTTTCGCCCAAGGAAGTAATGGCTAGGATAAATGCCGTAACAAAGCGCCGCAGCGCGGCGGAAAATCCCAACCCGGACGTCGTTACCTTTGAAGGACTGACCGTCGATATGGCGGGCAGAAACGTCTATGTGGACGGCGAGAAGGCCGAACTTACTCCCAAGGAATACGAAATACTTTTTTACTTCATAAAGAACAAGGGCATAGCTCTTACCCGCGAAAAATTACTCTATGATGTGTGGGGCTTCGATTTTTACGGCGATGACCGCACGGTGGACACGCATATAAAGATGTTGCGCGCAAACTTAAAGCAGTACCGTAAATTTATTGTAACGCTCCGCGGACTGGGTTATAAATTTGAAGTCTGATCTGCCTTTAAGAAAAATAAAAAGCATGAAAATACTGCTCTGGCGGTATTTTGCTCTTTTCACAGTCATTCTCGTAGCCGTAGTATCGTTGGTATGCTACGGCGTTTTGAGCAGTGCTTATTCTACGCAGGCAAAAAATCACATAACGTCCATAGGCAACAATCTTACAGCCGTCGTTGACGGCAAGACTGAAATGCAGATGGGCGACGTCGGCGGAATAATGAACGGCTATGCCATATCCGAAGGAATAGAGGCGTTCGTGGTCGGTCTGGGCGGCGACGCTTATATAGCCACCGCGGAGGCGCCCTCCGACTGGAATGACATCGTATGCAAGATGAACGAAAAGGTCAACGGCTGGACGGCAAGGCGCGCAGTGGTGTATAACGACGGCAACATGCTCAACTATACCTCGTGCGTCATCTTCAACGGCAGGCAGTGTTACCTTCTCGTTCGCTACCCGCTCACGATTATACTCAGCTCGGTGCGCAGCATGCAGTTTTATATACTGATAATAGCGGCGGTGTCCATAGTCGTGTCCTTTATCATATCTTATATGCTCGCGCAGCGCATTTCCCGCCCCATAAAAAACATGTCCGCTACGGCGGCGCGCATGGCGGAGGGCGATTATTCTGTCAAGTTCGCCTCGGCGGAATATCAGGAGATAGCGCAGCTCTCCGATACGCTCAATTATGCAAAAGACGAGATGAAAAAGAGCGAAGATTTCCAGAAAGAGCTGCTCGCCAACGTTTCGCACGATTTGAGAACGCCGCTCACCATGATAAAGGCTTACGCCTCTATGATAGAGGAAATTTCGGGCAACGACCCCGTCAAGAGGTCGCAGCACCTGCACGTTATAATAGACGAAGCCGACAGGCTGACGGGACTTGTAAACGATATTTTAAATGCCTCAAAGGTGAGCGCGGGGCTTTCCGAACTCAATAAAAAGGTATTTAATCTCACAGAGTTCATATACGGAATAATGAACAGGTTCGATTACCTGCAACAGACTTCTGGATACAAATTTTTTGTGGATATAGATGCCGATATGTACACATTGGCAGACGAAGAAAAGATAGGTCAGGTAATATACAACCTCATATCCAACGCGGTCAATTATACGGGCGCGGATAAGTGCGTTTACGTTTCTTTGAAGTACCTGCCCGAAGAAAACCGCATAAGATTTGCCGTAAGGGATACGGGCAAGGGCATAAGCGAAGAGGAGAGAGAGCACATCTGGGACAGATATTACCGTTCAAAGGATATGCACACCCGCCCCGTAAAGGGCACGGGACTGGGACTGAATATAGTAAAAATAATTCTTCAGGCTCACTCGTTCGATTTCGGAGTTAAGTCGGAGGAGGGCAAGGGGTCAACTTTCTACGTCGATTTTCCCGAAGTTTCTTCCCAGCCCGAAGTTATTTAAAAAATTTTGTCGTCTTTAACCGACAGGCAAAAACCGCCCGCAAAATTGCGGGCGGCTTTTTGGTTTGATTTAATGTAAAAAGGTGATATAATTAAAGTATGAAAGACGCTTTCAGCCGCACCGCCGCGTTGCTCGGCGGACAAGCCATGCAAAAACTTCAAAGCTCCCGCGTCGCCGTGTTCGGACTGGGCGGAGTGGGCGGATACTGCCTCGAAGCTCTCGCGCGCAGCGGGATAGGGGCTTTCGACCTCGTTGACGCCGACGTTGTGGATATAACCAACCTCAACCGTCAGATACTCGCCCTTTTAAATACCGTCGGGCGGTATAAGACGGAGGTTGCCAAGGAGCGCGTCCTGTCAATCAATCCCTCCGCCAACGTCAGAACGTTTACCCTTTTCTACGACGAAAACACTTCGTCCAAATTCGATTTTTCGCAATATGATTATGTTGTCGATGCGATAGATACCGTTTCGGCGAAAGTCGATCTGGCTGTAAAGGCAAAACAGGCGGGCGTAAAAATTATTTCCTGCATGGGCACTGGCAATAAATTGCAGCCCGAACGGCTGAAAGTTGCCGATATTTATTCTACTTCCGTCTGCCCCCTCGCGCGAGCAATGCGCTCGTTGCTTAAAAAGAAGGGCATAGACAGTCTTAAAGTCGTCTATTCGGACGAGCTTCCCGCAAAAACTTCGACAGACGAAGTCCGCCCCGCAACGGGCAGACCTGTACCCGCAAGTTGCTCTTTCGTTCCCTCCGTGGCGGGTCTTATCATGGCGGGCGAGGTCATCAAAGATATCGCGCGCGGCTGATTGCAGTTTACGCGGCGTTAATTTTTTCCTTAGTAAAAAAACTTTATTGCGCGGCTTTTAAAGTCAGGGCGGAACAAGGCTCTATGCAAAAAAAATTTGCTTTGCGCTGCGAGGTCATACATATTTTGCCTTTCATAAACCTCGGATAAAAACTTGACATCGCCGCGTCCGTCGGTGTACAATACCGAAAAAAACATACGTTTTACATATATGGAATTCAAGTTACATTCAAAATTCAATCCGACGGGCGACCAGCCTCAGGCTATCGAAAAGCTGACGGAGGGCGTCCTCGACGGCATACGCACGCAGGTGCTCGTGGGCGTTACGGGCTCGGGCAAGACGTTCACCATGGCAAACGTCATAAAAAACGTCAACCGTCCCACGCTCGTCATTGCGCACAATAAAACGCTCGCCGCCCAGCTGTGCAACGAATTCAAGGAATTTTTCCCCGAAAACAGGGTGGAATATTTCGTTTCCTACTACGATTATTATCAGCCCGAAAGCTATATCCCCTCGACCGACACATATATCGAAAAGGATATGAGCTTGAACGACGAAATTGATAAGCTGCGCAACTCGGCGACGAGTTCGCTCGGCGAAAGGGAGGACGTAATAGTCGTCGCCTCGGTTTCGTGCATATACGGTCTGGGCGCGCCCGAAGAATATTTCCGCCTCGCAATTTCTCTCCGTCCCGGAATGGAGATGGAGCGCGACGCGCTTTTAAGGCGGCTGGTGGAGATACAGTATCAGCGCAGGGATATAGATTTTCAGCGTTCATCCTTCCGCGTCAGGGGGGATATAGTCGAAATTTTCCCCGCGTCCAATTCGGAAATTGCCATAAGGGTGGAATTTTTCGGCGACGAAATAGACAGAATATGCGAAGAGGAAGCTCTTACGGGCACTATAATTTCCGAACTCAAACACGTGCTCATATTCCCCGCCAGTCAGTATGCCGTGGGCAGCGAAAAAATGCAGGCGGCTCTCTCCATGATAGAGCGCGACATGAAGGACGAGGTAAAGGCTTTCCGCGACGAAGGCAAACTTTTAGAGGCGCAGAGGCTTGAACAGCGCACGACTTACGACCTTGAAATGATGAAGGAGATAGGCTATTGCTCGGGCGTAGAGAACTATTCGCGATACTTCGACGGCAGAGCCCCGGGCGAGCCGTCGTTCACCCTTTTGGATTATTTTCCTGCGGGCAGATTTTTGGTGTTCATAGACGAAAGCCATATGACCATTCCGCAGATAAGGGCTATGTATCACGGCGACCGTTCGAGAAAGGATAACCTCGTAAATTACGGTTTCCGCCTCAAATCGGCATACGATAACCGCCCGCTCACCTTCGAAGAATTCGATGAGCGCGTGCCACAGCTCATATGCGTTTCGGCAACGCCCGCGCCATACGAACTCGGACAGGCGGGACAGGTGGTCGAACAGCTCATCCGCCCCACGGGACTTCTCGACCCCGTCATAGACGTGCGCCCGACAAAGGGTCAGATTGACGACCTTCTCGGCGAAATAAACACCGTAGTGGGCGGCGGAGGCAGGGTGCTCGTTACCACCATGACCAAAAAAATGGCGGAAAGCCTCACCGACTACCTCAAAGAACACGGTCTCAAAGTGCGGTATATGCACTCGGATATAGACGCGCTCGAAAGAATAGACATAATCAACGGACTGCGCTCGGGCGAATTCGACATACTGTGCGGCATAAACCTTTTAAGGGAGGGGCTCGACCTGCCAGAAGTAAAGCTCGTCGCCATACTCGACGCCGACAAAGAGGGCTTTCTGAGGAGCGAAACGGCTCTCGTTCAGACGATAGGCAGAGCCGCGAGAAATTCCGAGGGCAGAGTAATAATGTATGCCGACGTAATAACGGGCAGCATGCGCCGCGCGATAGACGAAACAGAACGCCGCCGCGCGATACAGGACGCATACAACAAAGAGCACGGTATAATTCCCAAAACTATCATAAAAGAGGTAAAAATAGACCTCGGCATAACTACGAAGAAGAAAGCGGGCGAAGATATCAAAGTCAAGGATATCCCCGCCGAGATAGAAAAGCTCAAAGCGCTTATGAAAGTTGCGTCCGCCCAGCTCGATTTCGAGAGGGCGATTGAGATACGCGACACAATTTCACAGCTTAAAAAGCGACTTATGCAGGCAAAGAAATCATGAAAGAAGAAATTTTTGTAAAGGGCGCAAAGGAAAACAACTTAAAAAATATCGACGTTCACATACCCCGCAACACGCTTACTGTGTTTACGGGACTTTCGGGAAGCGGCAAGTCCACTCTCGCGTTCGACACAATTTTTGCCGAGGGGCAGAGGAGATATATAGAGAGCCTTTCTTCATACGCAAGGCAGTTCCTCGGTCAGATGGAAAAGCCCGACGTCGAATCCATCGACGGACTTTCGCCCGCCATTTCCATAGACCAGAAGACAACTTCGCACAACCCCCGCTCGACCGTCGGCACGGTAACGGAAATTTATGACTATTTCCGTCTGCTGTTTGCAAGGGTGGGCGTTCCTCATTGCCCCAAATGCGGCAGGGAAATTCGCCGTCAGTCGGTGGATGAAATTGCCGACAGGGTGATGCTCATGCCCGCAGGCAGCAAAATAATGGTAGAAGCCCCTGTCGTGCGCGGCAAAAAGGGCGAATTCGTCAAGGAGCTCGCATCATACAAAAAGAGCGGCTACGGCAGGGTAAAGGTCGATGGCATAATCTACGATTTGCAGGAAGAAATCCGCCTCGAAAAGAATATAAGGCACAATATCTCCGTCATAATAGACAGACTTGTCATAAAGGACGGCATATTAAAAAGGCTTACTGACAGCCTCGAAAGCGCGTTGAAACTTGCGGACGGACTGGTAGTAATAGAGTGCGACGGCAAGGAGGAGCTTTTTTCTTCCAAGTACGCCTGCCCCGACTGCGGCATTTCGATAGAGGAAATCGAACCCCGACTTTTCTCCTTCAACACTCCCTGGGGCGCATGCCCCGAATGTTCGGGGCTGGGCTTCAAACAGTCGGTTGACCCCGACCTCATATGCCCCGACAAGACCAAGACCCTGCGCGAGGGAGCAATTAAAATAAGCGGCTGGAACCTCGATTCTTCCGCGATGACGCAGATGTATTTAAAGTCGCTGTCGTCCGTCTACGGTTTCTCTCTCGACGTGCCCGTAAAAGATTTGCCCGAGGGCATTTACGATATGTTGATGTGGGGCAACGGCGGCGAAAAAATTGACCTCGAATACAACGCATACAGATTTTCGGGCAGCTACAAAACTGCGTGGGAAGGCTTTGCCGCCAATTTGCAGAGGAGATACAACCAGACGCAGTCCGAAAGCGTAAAGTGGGATATCGAGCGATACATGCGCACCTCCGAATGTCCCTGCTGCCACGGCAAAAGGCTCAAAAAAGAGGCTCTCGCCGTAACGGTGGGCGGAAAAAATATAGCGGAAGTGTGCGACATGTCGGTTGACGAGCTTAAAAAGTTTTCCGATTTTTCCTTCTTCGGCAAGACCGAGCATATGATCGCCGACAGCATAATAAAGGAAATCGACAACCGCATAAACTTTCTCGAAAACGTCGGTCTGGGCTATCTGACGCTGTCGCGCAGCGCATCCACCCTTTCGGGCGGCGAAAGTCAGCGCATAAGGCTGGCAACGCAGATAGGCAGCGCGCTCACTGGCGTATTGTATATCCTCGACGAGCCTTCGATAGGACTTCATCAGCGCGACAACGAAAAACTTTTGTCCTCCTTGAAGGGTCTGCGCGACATAGGCAATACTTTAATCGTCGTAGAACACGACGAAGATACCATCCGCGCGGCTGACTATATAGTCGATATAGGTCCGATGGCGGGCGTTCACGGCGGCGAAGTGGTTGCCTGCGGCACCCAGCAGGACATTATGAACGAGCCCCGTTCGATTACGGGTGATTTCCTTGCAGGCAGAAGAAAGATAGAAATTCCCGCGTTCAGAAAACAGCCCGACGGCAGATGGCTCAAAGTTTACGGCTGCAAGCAGAACAACCTTAAAAACATAGATATAAGCGTCCCCGCGGGACTGATAACCGTCGTAACGGGCGTTTCGGGAAGCGGCAAATCGAGCTTTGTCAACGAAATAGTCTATCCTTATCTCGCAAACAACTTAAACGGCGCTCGCCAGCGCCTCGGCAATGCCGATAAAATCGAGGGACTTGAATATTTCGACAAGGTCATCGCCATAGACCAACAACCCATAGGCAGAACGCCCCGTTCCAACCCCGCAACCTATACGGGCGTGTTCCAGTATATACGCGACTTATTCGCGGCAACGCCCGACGCAAAGGAAAGAGGTTATAAATCGGGCAGATTTTCCTTCAACGTCGCGGGCGGCAGGTGCGAACATTGTCAGGGCGACGGCATTTTGCAGATAGCCATGCATTTCCTTCCCGATATCTTCGTTCCGTGCGAAGTGTGCGGCGGCAAACGCTACAACAGGGAAACGCTCGAAGTAAAATACAAGGGCAAGTCCATTTCCGATGTTTTGGAGATGACCTGCGAGGAAGCGGCAGAATTTTTCAAACCCGTGTCCTCTATATATAATAAAATCAAAACGCTGTGCGACGTGGGGCTGGGCTATATCAAACTCGGACAGAGTTCAACCACTCTTTCGGGCGGCGAGGCGCAGAGGGTCAAGCTCGCAACCGAACTTTCCAAGCGTTCGACGGGCAAAACTTTCTATATCCTGGACGAGCCTACGACTGGGCTTCACAGCTATGACGTCGATAAGCTCGTCGGCATACTCGCAAGGCTGAGGGAGGGCGGAAACACCGTCCTCGTCATAGAGCACAACCTCGACGTCATAAAGACGGCGGACTATATAATCGACCTCGGACCCGAGGGCGGTTCGGGCGGCGGCACTATAGTTGCAACCGGTACGCCCGAAGAGGTTGCCAAAGTCGAAAAAAGCTATACGGGTCAGTTCCTCAAAAAAATTCTCAATGTCAACTGAAAATAATATTCCGCGCGTCGGCGTCAAATTCAAGCGGAATGTCCGTGCAATAAAATAATTTAACAAAAAGCACGCTTTAAGAATACTTTGTAAGTACGAGTATTTTTTAAGGAGTGCTTTTTTTATGCCCAAACCTCTCATCGTAGATAAACCCTATCCCACAACCGAGGATATTACTCCCGATTGCCGCGCTCTGCGCATAATTTCGCCCGCATACGCGTCATCCGCAGGCGAACTCAACGCCACGCTGCAATACATATATCATTCCATAAATTTCGAAAACAAGAACAAGGAAGAGTATGCTTCGGTAATAGAGGAGATAGCAATAGCCGAAATGACCCATTTAAAACTTCTCGGCAACACTATTTATGCGCTCGGTGCTCTGCCCATTTACACGGCTTTCCCGCCCGCGGCGTTCAATTTTTACTCATCCAAGTTCGTCAGCTATTCGTGTTCGCTCAAAAATATGCTCGAAGACGACATTATTGCGGAAAAACAGGCAATAAGCTCGTATGAGAGAATGATAGAGCGGCTCAGAAATCAGAAAGTAAAGTGCATTATTGAGCGCATTTTGGAGGACGAAAAACTTCACCTTAAAGTTTTCAAGGAGCTGCTCGCAAAGCTAAGCGATTGACAACTTCATCGCTTTATTATAAAATGAACTTATGATAAAGTACGATGTGGCAATAGTCGGAGGCGGCGCTTCGGGTCTTACCTGCGCGCTTGCGCTCAAAAGGCTTAAAAAAGGCGCCAAAGTGTGCGTTATAGACGCATGCGAGCGCCTCGGAAAAAAATTAGCCGCCACCGGCAACGGCCAGGGCAATGTGTCAAATATAAATCTTTCGCCGTCCAATTACCACGGCGGCGGAGCTGCGCTGGCGCACGAAATTATAGGCGGAAATTATAATCTTCCCGCTTCGCTCTTCAACTGTATTTTTATTCACGACGACGAGGGCAGAATTTACCCCTCGGGCAGACAGGCTTCGGCGCTTTCGGACAGCCTCATAAGGGAGCTCGGCTCTCTGGGTACTGAATTTTTTACGGGCGTCCGCGCGTCGGAGGTAAGAAAGGGATTTTTTCTCCGCCTTTCGGACGGAAGAGAGGTGCGCGCCGACCGCGTCGTCCTCGCCTGCGGAGGCAAAGCGCAGAAGCAATTCGGAACAGACGGCACATCTTATGCGCTAGCAAAAAGCCTCGGTCATACCATAACTCCGCTTTTTCCCTCGCTCGTACAGCTTAAAACGGACACAACTTTCACAAAAACATTAAAAGGCATACGCGCAGAGTGTATTCTTCGCGCAGAAAGCGGCGGAAAAATTTTAAAAGAGAGCCGCGGCGATATAATTTTTACCGACTACGGAGTATCGGGGAACGCTGTGTTTTCTGTATCTTCGGCGGTTGCGGATAAAAAAGACGCAATTCTTCATATAGAGTTTCTGCCTGACGTCGGTGCAAAAGACATAGTGCGCGATATAGAGGCAAAAAAGAAACTCAATTACCCTGCAAGCGAGCTTCTTTCGGGCACGCTTCACAACCAACTCGGCAGGGCGATAATAAAGCGCGCTCAGGGCGGCGCGGAAGATATCGCCCGCACAGTAAAAGATTTTACTCTGTGCGTTACGGGCACGCTCGGTTTCGATTATGCGCAGGTTACGCGCGGCGGCGTAGAATGTTCGCAGATAAGCGATAACCTTGAAAGTAAGGTTTGTAAGGACCTATATTTCACGGGCGAGTATCTCGATGTAGACGGAGATTGCGGCGGTTACAACCTTTTGTGGGCGTTTGCAAGCGGCGTCCGCGTTGCTCAAAAGATTGCGGAGGAGTTATGATAAAACGGCTTGACAATATAAAACTTTCAATCAGCAGTCCGCAGTCTCAGCTTATAAAAGTAGCTGAACGCGCCCTCGGCGCGCCCGTTAAGTATTTTGAAATAATAAAAAAATCGCTCGACGCACGCGACAAAAATAATATATTTTGGGTTTATTCTATCGCTTTTTCCCGTCAGGATGAAAAGAAGAGCCGACCTTGTTTCGAACGCATAAAAGGCAATCCGACGGTGGCAGTCGTCGGCAGCGGTCCCGCGGGGCTGATGTGCACGATAAGGCTCATCGAACACGGCTTTAAACCAATTCTCATCGAGCGCGGACAAGCCGTTGAAGAGCGCAGGGCGACTTGCGAAAAATTTTATCGCGAAAGACAGCTCGACACTGAAAGCAACGTTCAGTTCGGCGAGGGCGGTGCGGGAGCTTTTTCAGACGGAAAGTTAAATACGCAGACGCACGACGGGCTCAACAGGGACGTTCTGGAAATCTTTGCCCGCTTCGGCGCGCCCGAAGAAATTTTGTATCTCAACAAGCCGCACATAGGCAGCGATAAACTTTACGATGTATTAAGGAATATGCGCGCCTACATACTTTCCAACGGCGGCAAAATTATGTTTAATACCCGCGTTGAAGGCATAATTTGCAGGGACGGCAGGCTTATTGGGCTAGAATTGACGGAAAAGAGCGGCGAAAGGCGTGAACTTTTATGCGACGATGCAGTTTTTGCCGTCGGGCATTCTGCGCGTGATACGTTTGAAATGCTAAATAACAGCGGGGTATATATGGAACCGCGCGATTTCGCGGTGGGCGTGAGGATAGAGCACCTCGCCGCAGAAATAGGCTTTGCCCAGTACGGCAAGAATTATAAACTTTTGCCGACGGCGGATTACAAGCTGGTATCTCATGCGCACGAGCGCACGGTTTTTACTTTCTGTATGTGCCCCGGCGGCGTGGTAATTCCCGCGGCGAGCGAGAAGGGCGGAGTGGTGGTAAACGGCATGAGCCTGTACGCGCGCGACGGGGCAAATTCCAACTCCGCGCTTATGGTGCAGTTAAGAAGGAGCGATTTCGGTTCGGACGACCTGTTTGCGGGTGTGCGTTTTCAAAGGGATATAGAGCGCAAAGCGTTTGAGCTCGGCGGCGAAAGCTACAAAGCTCCCGCCCAGACTTACGGAGATTTTGCGGCCGATAAAATTTCAGGCGGGTTCGGCGATGTTCAGCCGTCATATGCGGCGGGCGTCGTCTGCGCTCCGCTGAGCGAGGCGTTGCCTCCTATAGTTACCGAAGCGCTCAAAGCGGCGATACCCGATATGGACAGAAGGCTCAAAGGCTTTGCGTCACCTCACGCCGTAATGACTGGCGTTGAAACAAGGTTCTCGTCTCCTGTAAGGATTGTAAGGAGTGAGAGCGGCGAAAGCGTTTCAATGCAGGGCTTGTATCCCTGCGGCGAAGGCAGCGGATATTCTGGCGGAATAACCTCGTCTGCGGCGGACGGACTCAAAGCGGCGGAAAGGCTTTTCGAAAAATACAGATAAAAAACATTTTATTATCATACAATCAACACATTTGCGGTATAAAATCATATCAAAGATTGCAGATAATGTATCTTTTATATGACAATTACCTACACTTAACTTTTTTCATATTCTCTCTATGGAATGCGCACCATCTGGTGCGCATTCCGCTTTAAAAATATTTTTATATATACGCATTTTTTTGCTTGCAAACATTATCCGACTATGATATAATCATTCGGCAATGACAAATACGGCCTTGTGGTCAAGCGGTTAAGACGGAGCCCTCTCAAGGCTCAATCCCGGGTTCGATTCCCGGCAGGGTCACCAAACAAGTTAAAGGCGAACCCGTTTCCTTTAGGAGACGGGTTCGCCTTTATCAAATATATGCCAATAATAAATATTTGCATTTATTTTTGAATTTAAAGCTGGAAGATTGTATTAATTTATTGTGTTGGTATAAAATTTTCTATAACATTTTACAATACAACTTATGAAAAATAACCAAGTAGAAATAATAATGTATTTTCTTAGATGTACTGTACATTAGATACTTATTTATTTAATAAAAATATTAAATTTAAATATTTTTTTCACACTGATTTCATATTTAAAAGATAATTTTCGATTGACAAAAATATATTATGTTACTATAATTATTTCGAAATCTAACTAATTAAGGTTGAGATGATTTCAGGCGGAAAAAGGATTGGAAAATAAAAGAGTATTCGGTGCATTATGCTATCTGCACGCAGCTCTCGTCCGTAAAAACGACTCGGTTCTGTCAGAATACGGACTTAACGGAATGCAGTTGCATACAATGGTATTTGTGCATGTAAAAACTGTGCGAGGCGAAAAAGTATGCCAGCGCGATATCGAAAGGGAGACGGGGTTAAGACCGTCTTCTGTTTCGTCAATGCTTTCCAATCTCGAACGTGCGGATTTTATCATAAGGACGCCTGCCGAAGATGACGCCCGCACTAAATATATAACTCTCACTCAAAAGGGCACGGAACTCTGCGTCAAGAACAAGGAGCTTATGAATAAAGGCGATGAAATTATTCAGTCTGCGCTGTCGGAAGAAGAGCAGACGCAAATGAGAGCGCTCCTTGTTAAAGTGATAGAGTTTGTAAAAAAGCAATAAATTTTTGGAGTAATATATGATAAAAGACTTAATGAAAAGTGTAAGGGAATACAAAAAGCCCTCTATCATCGTCCCCATCCTGATGGCGGGAGAGGCGTTGATGGAAATTGTCATTCCCTTCCTGATGACTTTTATTGTGGGTGAGCTTCAGGATGTAGCCGACGGCACGAAAGCGCAGGTTGACATCAATACAATAATCATATGCGCAACCCTGATGATAGTCTGTGCTTTGCTTGCGTTGTATTTCGGCACGCTGGGCGGCAAACTTGCCGCTGTGGCGAGCTGCGGACTTGCGCATAACCTCAGGGAAGACATGTACAATAATCTGCAAACCTATTCGTTTGCGAATATTGACAACTATTCGACTTCCAGCCTTATAACGCGTATCACTACCGACGTTACCAACGTGCAGAACGCATATCAGATGAGCATAAGAATGCTCGTCCGCGCGCCGGTTCTGTTTATCGCGTCTATCATCATGACGGTCGTCATAGAACCCATTATGGCACTTATATTTGCCGGAGCGGCCATCGTGCTCGGCATAGTCGTCGCATTCTGCATGTTCAGAGTTGTGCCTTATTTCAGAACCATGTTCAAAAAGTACGACCTTCTGAACTCCGTCGTTCAGGAAGACCTGACGGCTATAAGGGTTGTTAAGTCGTACGTAAGGGAAGACAGAGAAATTTCCAAAATGCAAAAGGCGAGCGGCGAAGTGTATAAGTATTCGGTAAAAGCAGAAAGAATACTTACCATAATGATGCCCAGCGTCATGCTCGTAATGTTCATAGTAAACATAATCATACTTACCGTAGGTTCAAATATGTATGTCGGCAATTTTGCAGGCAGCATCGAGCCGAAGGAAATTCAGACCCTCATCCAGTATTCCGCGCAGATACTTACGGGCGTTATGATGGTGGCGATGTGCCTCAACTTCATATCGCTTTCAAAGGGTTCGTCTGACCGTATAAGCGAAGTTCTCAACGAGCGCACAACCCTTCCCAAGCCCCAAGAACCCGTATTTGAAGTAAAGGACGGTTCGATAGATTTCGATAACGTTTCGTTCTGCTACTCGCAGAAGGCAGACGTTACCGTGCTTGAAAACATAAATCTTCACATAAAAGCAGGACAGACGGTCGGCATAATCGGCGCTACTGGTTCGGGCAAGACTTCGCTCGTATCGCTCATTCCCAGACTTTACGACGTCGCCACAGGCAGCGTAAAGGTGGGCGGCGTTGATGTAAGGCGCTATAACCTCGATACTTTGAGAAGCAAAGTTGCCATGGTTTTGCAGAAAAACGTGCTCTTTTCCGGTACGATTGCCGAAAATCTCCGTTGGGGTGATGAAAATGCCACCGACGAAGAAATCCGCGAGGCGGCAGTGCAGGCTTGCGCCGATGAATTCATTCAGAATTTGCCCGGCAAGTACGACTACGACCTCGGTCAGGGCGGCGTAAACGTTTCAGGCGGACAGAAACAGAGATTGTGCATAGCCCGCGCGCTTTTAAAGCACCCTAAAATAATAATTTTCGACGACTCCACTTCGGCTGTCGATACCAAGACGGACGCAATCATACGCGAAAATCTCCGCAAGTACGCACCCGAGACGACGAAAATCATAATCGCGCAGCGTATCGCTTCCGTTCAGGACGCCGACACGATTATCGTGCTCGACGAAGGCAGAATAAACGGCATAGGCAAGCACGAAGACCTGCTTAAAAACAACGAAATTTACAAGGAAGTTTACGAATCCCAGATGCAGGGAGGTGATGATAATGGCTAATATGTCGGGACCTCACGGAAGAATGGGCGGAGGAAAAAGAGCAAAAACGCCCATGAAGACGCTGGGCAGACTGCTCAGGTACAGCTTTTTGCGCAACAAATTTGCGACTGTCTGCGTCATAATTTTCGTCCTTTTGGCTTCGGTTGCCAACGTTACGGCGGCATCGAGGGTATCTATAATTACCACAGAGTTGATTGCCAACCAGCAACATGCCAACATGACGCTCATATACAACAACATAATTCTTATGGGCAGCATTTACTTTGTCGGCGCTGTTTCGTCCTTCCTTTACAACATCATAATGATGTATATTGCGCAGGGAACGCTCAAAAAGATGCGCGACGATATGTTCGCAAAGATGCAGACGTTGCCTTTGATGTATTTTGATACACACACTCACGGCGATCTGATGAGCCTTTATACCAACGACGTCGATACTATGCGTCAGTTGCTTACACAGACTATACCCCAGCTCATCTCGTCTGCGCTCACGCTTATCGCGGTAATCGCATTCATGGTGGTTTACAGCGTAACTTTATTGCTCGTAGTAATTGTCATTCTCGTAGGAATTGTATTCGCTACCAAGATAATCGGCGGCAAATCGGCAAAGTATTACCTCACCAACCAGCAGGCGCTCGGCGCGCTCAACGGTTACGTCGAGGAAATGACCGAAGGACAGAAAGTCATAAAGGTATTCTGCCACGAGCAGAAGGCGAGAGAGCAGTTCAAAGTTCTCAACGACGAACTCAACAACGCGGGCAGCAAGGCAAACGCATATGCCTTTGTAATGGGACCCATCAACAACAACCTCGGGTATCTTCAGTATGTGCTCGTAGCTCTCGTCGGCGTGCTGATAATGGCATTCAGCGGCGAAGGGGGACTTCTTTCGATATTCTGCAGCGTTCAGAATGCGGCAGAGCCCAACAGAGTTGCCGTAATGGCAGGTATGCTCGTTTCCTTCCTCATGTATTCCAGACAGTTCAACATGCCCGTACAGCAGGTATCGCAGCAATTCAGCGCGATCGTCATGGCTCTCGCGGGTGCGGAAAGAATTTTTGAAATGGTTGACGAAAAGTCCGAAGACGAGGGCGGCAATATAACCCTTACCCACGGCGAAATGGAAGAGGGCAAATGGGCATGGAAAAAGCCCGTCGAAAACGGCGGTTATGAGTATATTCCCCTCAAAGGCGACATTCGTTTTTATGACGTCGTATTTGGATATACGCCCGAAAAGGTTATACTTAAAAATTTCAGCCTGTATGCAAAGCCCGGTCAGAAGATTGCATTTGTCGGAGCCACAGGCGCTGGCAAGACTACCATTACCAACCTTATCAACCGCTTCTATGATATCCAGTCGGGTCAGATAACCTACGACGGAATTAATATAAGGGATATAAAGAAATCCGACCTGCGCCGTTCGCTCGGCATAGTTTTGCAGGATACGCACCTGTTCACGGGTACGGTTATGGATAATATCCGCTACGGCAGACTGGACGCAACCGATGAAGAGTGCATAAAGGCGGCAAAACTTGCCAATGCCGACAGCTTTATAGTTCACCTGCCCGAAGGTTATCAGACGATGATAAGGGGCGACGGTGCAAACCTGTCGCAGGGTCAGAGACAGTTGCTCGCGATAGCGAGAGCTATGGTATCGCAGTGCCCAGTGCTCATTCTCGACGAGGCGACATCGTCCATCGATACCCGTACCGAAAAGCTCATAGAGCAAGGTATGGATAAACTGATGGAGGGCAGAACGGTATTCGTAATAGCCCACAGACTTTCAACCGTGCGCAACAGCCAGGCGATAATGGTTCTCGACCACGGCGTGATAATCGAGCGCGGCAGCCACGAACAGCTGATAGCCCAGAAGGGTAAGTATTATCAGCTCTATACAGGCGCGTTCGAACTCGAATAATAAACAAAAAACATATGCCCGCCCGACAATTTATTTGTCGGGCGGGCAACTTTATTACAAAAAATCTTGCGGGGAAATATTGCAAAAACCTCCGCGTTATGTTACAATTTAATTTGGTATAATATGGACGTAATAAGCGAAAAACTCAAACTTCTGCCCGATTCCCCGGGCGTTTATATAATGCTCGACAAATACGGCAATATAATTTATGTCGGCAAGGCAAAAGTGCTTAAAAACCGCGTCCGCCAGTATTTTCACAATACGCCTAAGCCGCAGAAAGTCATGCAGATGGTCTCCAACATCGCAGACTTCAATTATATAATAACCGCTTCCGAAATCGATGCCCTCGCGCTCGAAAATAACCTGATAAAAAAGCATAAGCCCAAATACAACATACTTTTAAAGGACGACAAGACCTATCCTTATATCAAGGTAGATATGCGCGAAGATTTTCCCTCTTTCTACGTTACGAGAAAGATTAAAAAGGACGGTTGCAGGTATTTCGGACCCTTTATGGGCGGCATAAATTATAAAGACATACTCGACGTAACGCAGCTTCTTTTCGGAATAAGGCTTTGCCGCACGCAGATCACGTCCAAGCCCAAGCGCGAATGTCTCAACTATCACATAGGCAGGTGCGCCGCGCCCTGCGCGCATAAGATAACCAAAGAAGAATACGCCGAGAGGGTGGAAAATGCCCTTTCTTTCCTCGAAGGCAACTATAAAAATGCGCAGAGCGTGTTGGAGAGCAAAATGTACGCCGCGGCGGAAGCCGAAGCGTTTGAACTCGCTATGGACTACAAAAATAAAATAGCAATGTTGTCCAAGCTCGAAGCGCGCAGAATAACTTCGATAAACAAGTATATCGACGCCGACATAATAGCTTACGCCACCAACAATCTGTATTCTGCGGTAAGCGTTCTCATTACGAGAAAGGGCATTATGCAGGGCGGAAATTCTTTCGCCCTTGACGAAGCGCACATGAGCGACGCCGAGGCGCTGACTTCATTCATAACGCAGTATTATTCGGCGCACGAGCCGCCTGCTGAAATTATAGTGCAGGGCTATTGCGAAAGCGCGCTCATAGATAAATTTTTCAGGGAAAAGCTGGGTAAGACGGTAGAAATCACGCTGGCGAAGCAGGGCGTTAAAGCACAGCTTTTAAAAATGGCGGAGCGCAACGCGCACGACTATCTTGAAAAGTCGGTCGATAAAATAAAACACAGGGACGATATGACTACAAACGCCTGCGCCCGACTTCAGGAAATGCTCAATCTTTCGCGCTATCCTAAAAGAATGGAGTGTTACGATATCTCCAACGTTTCGGGCGTCGATAAAGTCGGTTCAATGGTCGTGTTCACGGACGGCGAAGCCGACAAATCTCAGTACCGCCGCTTTAAAATTAAAACCGTGGAGGGCGCAAACGATTTTGCCTCTTTGCAGGAGGTGCTCTGCCGCAGGCTTGAAAAACTCGGCACGGAGCAGGAAGAAAGGTTTCCCAAACCCGACCTTATCGTTATCGACGGCGGCAAGGGACAGCTCGCGGCCGTAGGCGAGATTTTCGATGCAATGGGAATTAAAGATATTGACCTTATTTCCATAGCAAAGCAGGAAGAAGAAATTTTTACTCGCAACAGTGCGGAAAGTATAAAAATTCCCCGCCGCGACTACGCTTTGAGAATGGTTCAGCGAATAAGGGACGAAGCGCACAGGTTTGCCATAACCTATTTCCGCAATCTCCATTCAAAGAATATTTTGTCCGGCGAACTGGATAAAATCGAAGGGATAGGCAAACAGCGCAGAATTGCCCTTATGACTAGATTTTCGACGATAGACAAAATTATGAACGCGGACGAAGAGGAGCTTGCAAAAACTCCGGGAATAAGTCCCGCGCTCGCCCGCAGAATAAAGGAATATTTTTCAAACTGATATGTCAGAGCTCAATGCAAAATTAATAGTTTCAGACTTTGACGGAACGCTCATAACTTCCGATCAGCGCATACTGCCCGAAGTAAAAAAGGCGATATCCGATTACGTTGACGACGGCGGCATTTTTGCCGTATGTACGGGCAGAATGCTCGCGTCCATTCTCCCCAGAGTGCGCTCGCTCGGGCTTGAAGGGCTTGTCGTTGCATGCCAGGGGACGGTAATTGCCGACATAAAGAGCGGCAAATTTATACGCTGCGGAGGCTTTAATTCCCGACAGGCGGCGGAAATAAGCGCCGTATTAGAGGAGCTCGGTGCGCCGATAAACGCTTACAGCGGCGACGAACTTTACACAAATATTCCCGAGGACAACAAGTATCTTAAATTGTATGAAAATATAACGGGAATAACGGGCAAGCACCTTTCAATGCCCATTTCGCAATATATTTCCTCTCATGATAAAAAATGGCAGAAGATAGCCAGCCTCTGCCGTCCCGAAGACAGACAGCGGCTGCTCGATTATCTCTCTCATAAATTTGCGGGCAAATACGACGTAACATGCAGTGCGGACGTGCTTGTGGAAGTTTCTCCCCTCGGCGACGACAAGGGCAGCGCGCTGAAATTTCTTGCACAGCATTATAATATCCCCGTTGAAAGCACCGTGGCAATAGGCGATAACCTCAACGACCTGCCTATGATAGTCGCGGCGGGCACGGGCGTGGCGGTCGGCAACGCAACAGAGGGGCTTAAAGCCGCCGCAGATTATATCTCTTGTACAAACGACCAGGGCGCGGTAGCGCAGGTAATAAAAAAATTCGGTTATATAAATGGTAGAAATTCTCGCCCCCGCGGGCAATGAAAATTGTGCGTATGCAGCCATAAACAGCGGCGCTGACGCCATATATCTCGGTCTTATCAGCTTTTCGGCGAGGGCTTCGGCGGACAATTTCGATTTTGCTTCGCTCAAAAGATTGACCGCGTATGCTCACGCGCTTGGCGTGCGGGTGCACGTGGCGATGAACACGCTCGTCAAGGAAAGCGAGAGGGAACAATTTATTGCCGATGCCGTTCAGGCGCACAATGCAGGGGCGGATGCGCTGATTATTCAGGATATATTTCTGGGGAAATATATAAAACAGGAGTACCCTCAGATTACCCTTCACCTGTCCACGCAGTCGGGCGTAAATAACATATACGGCGCGCGCCTTGCCGCCGAATGCGGCTTTGACCGAGTAATTCTTTCGCGCGAAACGCCGCTCGACGATATAAAGCGCATAGCCTCCATGATCGAGACGGAGGTCTTTGTTCAGGGTGCGCTTTGCACCTGTTTTTCGGGTCAATGTTATATGTCCTCGTTTGCGGGCGGAAACAGCGGCAACCGCGGAAGGTGCAAACAGCCATGCCGCAAAAAATACAGCATAGACAGAGAGGGCTTTTCCGACCCCGCATACAGGCTTTCTCTTTCAGACTTATCTGTCGGTCAGTCTGTCGCCCAGCTTGTCGAAGCGGGCGTAGCCTCGTTTAAAATAGAGGGCAGAATGCGCCGTCCCGAATATGTTTCGGCGGCTGTAAAATATTATAAAAAACTGCTTGAAAAAGAAAATGCCTCCGCCGAGCTGTCCGCCCTCAAACGCACTTACAACAGGGGAAATTACACAAAGGGACTTGCTTTCGGTCAGGACAAAACTTTTATATCTTCCGCCGTTCAGGGTCATATAGGCGAATATTGCGGAGTTGTTAAGGTTGTCAACGGCAAATATATCTGCCTCGGAAATGTCGATTGCTCCGAAGGCGACGCATTCAAAATTCTCCGCGCGGGAAAGGAAATATGCGGCGCATCGTACGGCGGTCCCGCCAAGGGCGGCTTTGTGCTTTCTTCATCTTACAGACTGGCGAACGGGGATAAAGTTTTTATCACGACTGACGCAAGCCTCAACGTGCAGCTTTTAACTGACAAAAAGTTGCGCAAAATAACCTTGTCCGCAAGCGTGGTGAGCGGTCAGAAGATGACCGTGTGGATAGACGGCGAAGATTACACTTCCGATTTTGTCTGCGGCGAAGCGCTCAACCGCGCCGCCTCCCGCGAAGATATTATAAAGTGCTTTGACAAGGTGGATACCTATCCTTTTAAAGTGGAATACGGCGATATACAGATAGCTGGTCAGCCTTTTGTGCCCGCGTCTGCGCTCAATTCATTCAGGAGAAGTGTATATGCTAGCTATTTCGAAAAACTGACCAGTGTAAAATCGCCCGCGACATTAAAGAGCGTCAGTTTGAATTGCACCCGTCCAGACGGAGCCTTAAACGAAAAAATAGCTGTAATAGCCAAGAATTTCAAGGGCGTTCGTGCGGATATAGGCATACTGCACCCCGACGACTATTCAAAGGCGGACCTTTCCGCGTTTTCTTCGTTTGAGGGCGAAAAGTTTATATATCTGCCGCCATACCTGAGTACTCGGGTTATAGAAAGTTTAAAGCCGACGATAAGCCTTTTCGACGGCATTTACTGCGACGGCTACTATGCTACAGAGCTCGCGCGCGAACTCAATATAAAACTTTTTGCTGGAAGCGGCTTTAATATAGGCAACAGCCTTTCTCTCTCCCTTGTAAATGCTGCTTATATTGCGCTTTCAAAGGAGCTTACCTATCCGGAAGCCCATCCGCTTGCAAGGCACAACACTTTCTGCCTTTCGGCGGGCAATATAAAGGTTATGGACATAATCTATTGTCCCTTTTCAAAGACATGTAAAACGTGCGACATGAGGGGGACTTATACACTTACCGACGAAGCGAGTAGAATGTTCCCTTTAAGGCGGTATATTGCGGGAGAGTGCAGGTTTGAACTTTACAACTGCGCCGATCTCGTCGCCTTGCAGAATTTTACGGGCACGCTTGTCGATTGCACTCTTTCGGACGCTTCAAAAGTCATGTCCATTGTCCGAGATGAGCGCGCGCTCAAAGAATATTTTAAAAGTTATACTTCAGGGCACAGCAAGAACCCTGTTCTGTGATTATGGACGATAAAAGTTTAAAACGCCTCGAACTTGATAAAGTGCTTGCATCCTGCGCCGAATACGCCTGCCTTGATGGCACAAAGGCTGCTCTGCGCGCATTTATGCCTTCGTGCGACCTTACGGAAGTGAGGGAGCTCCTTTCGCGTACCGCCGAATGCGATAAACTGCTCTATCGCTACGGTCTGGGGAAAATCGAATACTTTTCCGATGTCTCCGACCTTTTAAAAAGGGCGGCTAAAAAATCGACGCTTTCCTGCGCCGAACTGCTCGCCGTAAATTGCCTGTTGCGCTCTGCGCGCATTGCATATACTTCCATAAGTTCGGTTGAAGACGAGGAGATTGTAAAAATAAAATCGGACGCGGCGAGGCTGTATTTCGATAAAAACCTTGAAGACGACATAACTTCGGCAATATTGTCCGACGACGAAATATCAGACTATGCAAGCGACGCGCTCTATTCCATACGTTCAAGGATACGCAACCTCAACGAAAGAATAAGGGCTAAACTTTCGGAATACGTTTCGGGAAAGGACGCGCAGTATCTTCAGGACGGCATTGTAACGATGAGGGGAGACAGATACGTTATACCCGTCAAAGCCGAGCACAAATCGCGCGTAAAAGGTCTTGTTCACGACCGCTCGCAGTCGGGCGCAACCTTTTTTATCGAACCAGAGTACGTGCTCGAACTGAACAACGAGCTCGTCGCCCTTCAGATAGACGAAAGGGAGGAAATTGAGCGCATATTGAGCAATTTTTCCGCGAGGGTGGGAGCTCTCTCCGAACGCCTTGAATACGACATGAGCATTCTCGCGGAGATTGAAAGTTTTTATGCCCGAGCAGAATATTGCTACGTAAAAAAATGTACCTGTCCGCAGGTCAATAACCGCGGTTACATCAACATAATAAAGGGCAGACACCCTTTAATCGATAAAGATAAGGTCGTGCCCGTGTCGCTAGAACTCGGAGGGAGTTATAACTTCCTTTTGATAAGCGGCGCCAATACGGGCGGCAAGACGGTAACGCTCAAAATGTGCGGACTTTTTTGCCTTATGGCGGCGTGCGGACTGTTCATTCCCGCCGCGGAGGGCAGCGCGGTCTGCGTGTTCGACGATATTTTCTGCGACGTCGGCGACAGCCAGAGCATCGAAGAGAGCCTTTCCACGTTTTCCAGCCACATTACGACGGTTATCGACATGTGCAGAAAGGCAGATAAAAACAGCCTTGTCCTAATTGACGAACTGGGCGGCGGCACTAACCCCGACGAGGGTCAGGCGCTTGCGAAGGCGATAGTCGAATACTTTTTGAACCTCGGTTGCCGCGGAATTATTACAACGCACTTTACGCCTTTAAAAGAATTTGCTTATTCGGTTGACGGCATAGAAAACGCCTCAATGGAGTTCGACGCAAGCACGTTAAAACCCCTTTATTCCATAAAAATAGGTCTTCCCGGCGCGAGCAACGCCCTTGCAATATGCCGAAGACTAGGGCTCGACGAAAAAATTCTCGATAAGGCAGTCGGTTACCTTTCGGAGGGCGGCAAGGCCTTCGAAAATATAGTGAGAAAGGCGGAGGAGAGCCGCATCAAAGCGCAGAAAAAACTTGCCGAGGCGCAGGCTCTTTCCGACCAGTGGCAGGCAAAACTTGCCGAAGTCAACAGACAGATAGACGCGTTGAACAAACAGCGCGAAAAGCTGAATGCCACGGCAAGGGCGGAGAGCAGAAGAATTATAAACGAGCGCACCGCCCGCGCGGAAGAGATGCTTTCCGAAATGGAAAAGCTGTTTGAAAAGGAAGAGCTCAGCCAGAGCGACCTTATAAAGGCGCGCACGCTCAGGAACAAACTTTCTGACGCCGCTTACGGCGAAGACGACAGCGTTGAAACGGTTACCGATTACAAGCAGGCGACTGCGGAAAACATCAAAGTCGGCTCGGAAGTCTTTGTAAGGACAATGCAGTCGGTAGGACAGGTTTTGTCCGTCAATGCCAAAAACGGCGAGGCGGAAGTGGCGTGCGGCAGCATTAAACTGCGCTGCAAGATTGCCGATTTACAGCTCGTTTGCTCCGCGCCTGCGCGCAGAAAAACTGAGGTTAAAGTCAAAAAGAGCGGCTCATTTTCGCCGTCTGCGCCCATGCTCGAATTAAATGTTTTAGGCATGACTGTTGAGGAAGCGCTCTACGAGGTCGATAATTTTATAGACAAAGCGGTGATGGATAACCTCGAAGAAATAAAAGTTATCCACGGCGTCGGCACGGGCAAGTTGCGCTCCGCCATAGCCCAGCACCTCAAAAGGCATAAAAACGTCAAAAGTTTCCGCCTCGGCAAATACGGCGAGGGCGAAACGGGCGTAACAATAATTACGTTGAAATAATAAGCAAAAATCGTCTGCTCCTTAAATAAAATATTAATAGTATATTTAATTAAGGGGTAAACTTATTTTGAAAAGCAAACTTATAACAATAGCCGTCAATCTCTGTCTCTGCGCTGTCATAGCGGCAACATGCATAGTCGGCTTTGCGGGAGGCGGAGCGGTGGAAGTTTCGGGCGACAATTCAAATCTTTATTATCGCGCCGAAGAAAATCCGCAGGGCGTATCTATTATGTTCAACGTCTATCAGAATACGGCTAACGTATATAAAATTCTCGATATCCTCGACGAATATCAGGCCGAAGCCACATTTTTTCTCGGCGGAAGCTGGGCGGACGACAACGTTGACTGCGTGAGGGAAATTTACGCCCGCGGACACGCGGTGGGTTCGCACGGATATTTCCATAAAGACCATTCGTCGATGAACTATCGTCAGAATTTTGATGAAATTAAGCCGAGCATCCAGCTTCTGGATGCCATTCTCGGCGTAAAAACTGCGCTGTTTGCCCCGCCTTCGGGCGCATTCAACGACAATACCCTTTCAGCCTGCGCGACGCTCGACCTTAAAGTCATTATGTGGTCGCGCGACACCATTGACTGGCGGGACAGCGATACAGACTTAATCTACCAAAGGGCGACGAGCGGGCTTACTTCGGGCGAATTTATTTTAATGCACCCCATGGACGTGAGCGTCAGTGCTCTTCCGCGCATACTTGATTACATAGCGGCAAACGGTCTTAAAACCGTAACCGTGCCGCAGAACTTAGGAGAATAATGGTACACTACAAACAGTTAGATAACGGTATAAGACTTATAGTAAAGCAGATGAGCGGACTTATGTCCGTCTCCATGGGCATAATAGTAGGAACGGGCGCCTGCGTCGAAAGCGACGCCGAGGACGGAATTTCGCACTTTATCGAACACATGATGTTCAAGGGAACGGAAAAGCGTTCGGCTTTTCAGATTTCGGACGAAATGGACGCAATCGGCGCGCAGGTAAACGCTTTTACGGGCAAGGACATAACCTGCTATTACGCAAAATCGACTTCGGGACACGCCGAAGAGGCGTTTGAAATACTTTCGGATATTTTTCTTCATTCGACATTCCCTTCGGAGGAAATAAAGAGGGAAAAGGGCGTCGTGTTAGAGGAAATTTCCATGAACGAGGACACCCCCGACGACCTCTGCCTCGATATCCTCGGCAAGGCGTTCTTCGGCGAAACCAACTACGGCAGGAATATTTTAGGTCCCAAAAAGAACGTCCGCTCCTTCAAAAAAGCCGACATACTCGCTTATATGTCCGAAAGATACACGCCCGACAACATTGTAATTTCCATGGCGGGCAACATAACTGCCGAAGCCGCGCAGGCTATGGTCGAAAAGTATTTTTCCGATATGCCAAAGGGCAGTGGCAAGACCCGTACAGTAGATGTCAGATTGCAGTCAAAATCGCTTGTCAGGAGCAAGGATATAGAGCAGGTTCACATTGGCATAGCTTATCCCTCCATGAAGAGGTACGAGCGCCTCGCCGACGCGACGCTCATAGTCAATTCGGTGCTGGGCGGAAGCATGTCGTCAAGGCTCTTTCAGGAAGTCAGGGAAAAGCTCGGACTTGCTTATACCGTCTATTCTTATCTCACTTCATATAAAGACACGGGCTCTCTCGTCATTTATGCGGGTGTAAACGCCGAAAACTATCTTCAGTCGGTAGAGGCGATAGATAAATGCATTTCCCGCCTTAAAAACAAGGATATAACCGAGGTTGAGTTCAAAAGGGGCAAAGAGCAGCTGTTATCTTCACAGATTTTTGCGCAGGAGAGCACGAGTTCGCAAATGCTTCTCTACGGCAAAGAGCTCATTTACAGCGGAAATATCTATAACTTCGAAGACCGCGTGAAAAAGATAAACGAAGTTACGTTAAACGACGTTTTTGAAGCGCTTGAATATAACTTTGACGACAAATACAGGGCGACTGCCCTCGTCGGCAAGACGGACAAGCCTCTGTGAGCGGGCAGAAGAAGGAAGGGTTTCAGCCCTTTGCAAATGCCGACAGCAGATTGCTCATTTTAGGCAGCTTTCCGTCGGTAAAAAGCCGCGATACAGGATTTTATTACGGAAATCCTCGCAATGCCTTCTGGAAAACTCTCGCAGGCTTTTTCAAAGACGGATTGCCGACAACCATAAAGGAAAAGCAGGAATTCCTTACTAAAAGAAAAATAGCGCTGTGGGACATCGTAACGCTTTGCGAAATACACGCAAGCTCCGACAGCACTATAAAAAATTTTTCTGTCGCGGACATAAAGTCGCTTCTAAAAGTCTGCCCGATAGAAAAGATAATTTTAAACGGCGGCAAAGCCTACGAAATATTTTTAAAATACTATTCCGACATTGGCGTGCCATATAAAAAGCTGTGCTCAACCAGCCCTGCAAATACCCGTTTCGATTACAAGGAGTGGTATGACGAGTTATACTCAACTTTTGGACCAACTCAATAGCCTTGCGGACGAGAAATACAGGGATTTCAACAAAAAACTTCTCAACAACCCGTCTGTTAACGTCATGGGCGTCCGCGTTCCTCAGTTGAGGGCTGTCGCTAAACAGTTTAAAAACGACGATGAAGTTTTTTCGTTTCCAGACGAATGGTACGAAGTAACTTTTATAAAGCTGACGGTTGCTTCCTCTAAAAAGTATGACGAGTTTATCAAACTTGCAGATTACTGCGTATCTGTTATAGATAACTGGGCAAGCTGCGATTGCTTTAAAGCAAATTGCATATCCTCACATAAACAGGAATTCCTTACTTACATAAATAAATATATGGATGACGGTCGGGAATTTTATCAAAGATACGCGCTCACGACGCTCCTTCATTTTTATGTCAGCGAGGAATATCTTGATATAATTTTTTCCTGCCTTTCGCGCGCGGACACAAAGCAGTATTACGTACATATGGGTGCGGCGTGGCTCATGGCGGAAGTTCTGATTAAATTTTACGATGTTGGCACAGCGTTCTTAAAAGAGTGCAGACTGGACGCGAGAACTCACAACAAAGCGATTTCAAAAGCGCGCGAAAGCTACCGTCTTTCTACCGCGCAGAAAAATAATCTTATTAATTTAAAGAGATAGGAATATGGAAATTTTACAGCAACTCACAAACGAATTCAATCTTCGCCCCGAACATGCAAAAAATGTAGTCGAATTGCTCGACGAAGGCAACACGATACCGTTTATCGCGCGTTACCGCAAGGAAATGACGGGCGCGATAGACGATCAGGTGCTGCGCAACTTTGCCGACAGATACGAATATCTTTTAAACCTCAAAAAGCGCAAGGAAGAGGTTGCCAAGGCAATAACCGAGCAGGAAAAAATGACTGACGAAATTGCCGCCGCAATCGAGGCTTGCTCAACCCTCACGGAAATCGAGGACGTTTACCGCCCCTTCAAACAGAAGAAAAAGACGAGGGCTTCCGTCGCGACGGAAAAGGGTTTAAAACCTCTCGCGGATTTCATTCTCGCGCAGGAGGGCGACCCTTACGCCGAAGCGGAAAAGTATGTCAACGCCGAAAAGGGCGTAAACAGCGTTGCCGAGGCGATCGACGGCGCACGCGACATAATTGCGGAAATTATATCTGACAACGCGGAACTGCGCAAAAAGCTGCGCACTCTCTTCGAAAATCACGGCGAAGTGCAGGTTAAAATGGTTCAGGACGACGAAAAGGGTACATATGCGATGTACGCAGACTATGCCGAGCTCGTTCCCGAAATAAAAAATCACAGAGTGCTCGCCATAAACAGGGGAGAAAAAGAGGGCTGCCTCAAAGTAAAGCTCTATTTCAATCCCGACCTTGCAAAGCGCGTGTGCGCCTCGAAATACGTCCATTCCGACGGCGACTGCGCAAAGATAATAACAGAGGCGGCGGACGACGGTTACGACAGATTGATAGAACCGTCGATAGAGCGCGAAGTGCGCGCAATTCTTACCGACAGGGCGTCGGAGCAGGCTATAAAGATGTTCGAAGTCAATCTTCGCCCCCTTCTTTTGCAGCCTCCCGTAAAGGGCAAGGTTACTATGGGGCTCGACCCCGGTTATCGCACGGGTTGCAAAGTAGCGGTAGTTGACAGCACTGGCAAAGTGCTTGCGACTTCGGTAATTTATCCCGTTCCGCCCCACAATAAAATTGAAGAAAGCAAAAAAATTGTCAAAGATCTGATATTAAAATACGGCGTCAACGTCATCGCCATAGGCAACGGCACGGCGAGCAAGGAGACGGAAATCTTCGTCGCGGAGCTTTTAAAAGAACTCACCGCCGACGTAAGTTATGCCGTCGTCAACGAAGCGGGCGCCAGCGTATATTCGGCCAGCCCTCTCGCCGTCGAGGAATTCCCCGATTACGACCTGACGCTGCGTTCGGCAATTTCCATTGCGCGAAGATTGCAGGATCCCCTCGCAGAGCTTATAAAAATTGATCCCAAGTCTATCGGCGTCGGTCAGTACCAGCACGACATGGACAAAAAGCGCCTAGACAGCGTTCTCGGCGGCGTGCTCGAAGATTGCGTAAACTCCGTCGGCGTTGACCTCAACACGGCCAGCGTGTCCCTTTTAAAGTATGTCGCGGGGCTCAATTCGGGCATTGCGAAAAATATAGTCGCCTACCGCGAAGAAAACGGCGCGTTTACCGAGCGCAAGCAACTTTTAAAGGTTTCAAAACTGGGCGCAAAGGCGTTCGAGCAGTGCGCAGGCTTTTTAAGGGTTCCCGGCGGAAAGAATATATTCGACAACACCGCCGTTCACCCCGAAAGTTATGAAAAGGCTGAAAAACTTCTTTCGCTCTTCGGTTATACGACTGACGACGTCAAGAACAACAATCTCGGCGATCTGCCCGAAAAGGTCAAAGCCTTCGGCGAGGACAAAGCCGCTCAATACTGCGGGCTGGATAAAGCCACGATGAAAGATATCGTCAACGAGCTCATAAAGCCCGGCAGGGACGTGCGCGACAGCCTTCCCGCACCCAAATTAAGGCGCGACATTATGGGCATTGAAGACCTTGCGGTCGGTATGGAAGTAGAGGGAACGGTCAGAAACGTCATCGACTTCGGCGCGTTCATAGATATCGGCGTTCATCAGGACGGGCTCGTTCACGTTTCGGAAATAAGCGACAGATATATCAGGCACCCTTCCGACGTTTTAAAAGTCGGGCAGAGGGTAAAGGCGGTTATAATCAACCTCGACGTCAAAAAACAGCGCATAGGTTTGTCGCTCAAACAAGTCAAAAAGCAGGCAAATTAAATAAAGTACTTGACAGTAAGCCCGCTTTATTGTAAAATTTTATTATAAAATTCAAGGAGAATTGTAAATGTTTGAAGAGATAGCAAAACTGCTTTCCGAGCAGCTTGATATTCCCGTTTCCAAAATAACGCTTGACAGCAATATCATCGAAGACCTTGGCGCAGACAGCCTCGATATAGTCGAAATGCTCATGACCCTCGAAGACGAGACGGGCAAGACCATTCCCGACGACAAAGTAAGCGGAATACACACCGTCGGCGACCTCGTAGCCGTTCTCAGCACATTATAAAAAATAATAATTTACCCGCGGCATTTTATGCCGCGGGTTTTTACGGTTTTTATGACTTTTCAACAGATAAAATACGCCATTTGCATAGCGCAGGAGGGCAAAATAAGCCTTGCGGCGAAAAAATTATTTGTCTCCCAGCCCAGCCTCACCCAGGCGGTGAGAGAGCTCGAAGAGGAGTTGGGTATAACGATATTCAACCGCACCAACCGCGGGGTGGAACTTACGCCCGAGGGGGAGGAGTTCTTGTCCTATGCCCGTCAGGTTTCGGAGCAGATGAACCTGCTCGAGGAGAAGTATAAGGGAGCAAAGCGCAGAAAGCGCAATTTCTGCGTTTCTTGCCAGCACTATTCTTTTGCCGTAGATGCCTTTATTTCTTTAATTCGAGAGGCGGGCGCGGACGAATACGATTTCCGCCTGCGCGAAACGCAGACTTACGAAATAATCGAAGATGTCGCATCTCTCCGCAGTCAGGTCGGCGTGCTGTATCTTAACGATTTCAACCGCGCAGTAATTTTAAAAGTGCTCAAAGAAAACGATTTGAAATTCACTCCCGTTATAACGGCTTTGCCGCACGTTTTCGTGGCGAAAGGTCATCCGCTGACGCAAAAAAAGAGCGTTTCGATCGACGACCTCGCGCCTTATCCCTGCCTGACTTTCGAACAGGGCGAGCACAATTCTTTCTATTTTGCAGAGGAAATTCTTTCCGTCCGCTATTCGGCAAAAAATATAAGGGTGAGGGACAGAGCCACTCTTTTCAACTGCCTCGTCGGTCTCGAAGGTTATACCATTTCGAGCGGAATTATCAACGGCGAGCTTAACTGGAACAATATTGTCGCCATACCGCTCGATGTTGACGATTATATGGAAATTGGCTATGTAACGCACAATAAAACCGTGCTTTCGGCACTTTCCGAAAGATATATCGAGCTGTTGACGCAGCAAGCCGTGTCGGGCAGGATGAATGCGGATAAAAAATAAATAAAATAGACAAGGCGCCGCTGCGCATGCAGCGGCGCCTTTATATTTTTTATACGATAATATTTATAAGGCGTTTGGGTACGACAATAAATTTTTTGACGGGCTTGCCTTCTGTGAACGCCATAATTGCGGCGTCTGCCCTCACGCGCTCTTCGATGAGTGCGGGGGAAAGGTCCGCGGGGAGAGAAATTTTCGTCTTGATTTTGCTGTTGACCTGAACGGCATATTCAAAAGTTTCCTCTCCGCACTTGCTCTCGTCGGCTTCTGGCCATTTTTCGTAGGCGATAGTGCCTTCGTGTCCGAGCGCGACAGTCCATATTTCCTCCGTAAGGAAGGGAATGACGGGGTTGAGCAGTTTTACAAGCCCTTCTGCGTACTCGCGGGGGAAGCTGTTGCCGTCGGCAATTTCCTTGTAAATGGCATTGACGAAAATCATCATCTGCGAAATTGCTGTGTTTACCTTGAGCGCGCCGTAATCTTCGGTAACCTTTTTGATTGTCTGGTTATAAATCTTTTCAAGATTTGTATTGGCTTTGTCGGATATAGCGCCGCTCTCGAAGTAGAGCCTGTGAATTCTGTCGATAAACTTCTTTACGCCCTCGATGTTTTTAGTGTTCCAGGGCTTTGTGTCGGCGACGGGACCCATGAACATTTCATACATTCTCAGAACGTCTGCGCCGTAATCGCGCACGACGTCGTTGGGGTTGATGACGTTGCCCTTGGACTTGGACATCTTTTCGCCGTCCTCGCCCAAAATCATGCCCTGATGGAAGAGCTTCTTGAAGGGTTCTTTGTAGGGGACGTAGCCTTTGTCGTAGAGGAAGTTGTTCCAGAACCTCGAATAGAGCAGGTGCCCCACAAGGTGCTCCTTGCCGCCGCAGTAGAAGTCAACGGGCATCCAGTGTTTAAGCAGTTCGTAATCGGCAAATTTTTCGTCGTTGTGAGGGTCGCAGTAGCGGAGGAAATACCAGCTCGAGCCGGCCGAACCGGGCATTGTAGTCGTTTCGCGCTTGCCCTTTACGCCGTTGACGGTAACGTTCACCCAGTCTTTCGCGTTTTCGAGAGGAGCGTTTCCGCCGTGCGCCTTGTAATCGTCCATTTCGGGCAGAACGAGTGGTAACTGACTGTCGTCGAGCAGAACGACCTCGCCGTTTTCAAGGTGAATGACGGGCAGAGGTTCGCCCCAGTATCTCTGGCGGGCAAAAATCCATTCGCGCAGTTTATAAGTTACGGCTTTCTTTCCGCAATTGTGCTCGGTCAGCCATTCAGCCATTTTGTCAATGGCGTCCTGCTTGTTGAGCCCGTTCAAAAAGCCTGAATTTATGTGAACGCCGTCCTGTGTCCAGGCTTCTTTTTCAATGTTGCCGCCCTCGAGAACCTGAATAATGGGCAGAGAGAATTTCTTTGCGAATTCATAGTCGCGCGTGTCGTGCGCGGGGACTGCCATAATCGCGCCCGTGCCGTAGGAGGTGAGCACGTAGTCGGAAATCCATACGGGAATTTTGTTTCCGTTTACGGGGTTTATTGCGTATGCTCCCGTGAACGCGCCCGTCTTGTCCTTGTTGAGTTCAGTTCTTTCAAGGTCGGATTTGCTAGCGCAGATTTTTTTATATTCTTCGACTTCCTTCTTTCTGTCGGGAGTTGTGATTTTATCCACAAGTTTGTGTTCGGGCGCAAGAACGCAGTACGTCGCGCCGAAAAGCGTGTCGCAGCGGGTGGTGAACACGGTAAACTGTTCGTCGCTTCCGTCAACTTTGAATATAACTTCCGCGCCCACTGATTTGCCTATCCAGTTGCGCTGCGCAACCTTGGAGGCTTCAGGCCAGTCGAGTTCGTCAAGCCCCTCCAAAAGGCGCTCGGCATATTTGTTTATGTCTATGACCCACTGCTTCATGTTTTTGCGCACAACGGGGAAACCGCCGCGCTCGCTCTTGCCGTCGATAATTTCATCGTTAGCAAGTACCGTGCCCAGCTCCTCGCACCAGTTGACGGGCGTCTCTATATAGCGCGCAAGTCCTGCAAGGCAGAGCTGCTTGAATATCCACTGCGTCCATTTATAGTAAGAGGGGTCGCAGGTAGAAACGGTCTGCGTCCAGTCGTAGGAAAGTCCGAGCATTTTGAGCTGGGACGTAAACGTTTTGATATTTTCCTGCGTGAAGCCGCCGGGGTGGTGTCCCGTTTTTATTGCGTATTGCTCCGCAGGCAGACCGAAGCTGTCAAATCCGATGGGGTGAAGCACATTGTAACCCTGCATGCGCTTCATTCTGGCGATTATATCTGTCGCCGTATAGCCTTCGGGGTGTCCTACGTGAAGACCCGCGCCAGAGGGGTAGGGGAACATGTCCAGAACGTAATATTTGGGTTTGGAAAAGTCGTGCAGGTCCGTGTGGAAAGTGCCGTTCTTCTCCCAGTAGTCTATCCATTTTTTTTCAACTGCGTTGAAGTCGGTGTAAGCCATAGTTGTCTTCCTTGATAAATATTCCATATAATTATACATATTCGCTGCGCGAAAGGCAAATAATTTTAAACCAAATAGCTCGCAAATCGTTGACAAAAGGGGCGAAAGGTTATAAGATATAACCATCAGTTGAATATATCGGTCTGTTGCGGGACAAGTACCTCCGCGGGATTTTTCAGAGAGCGCGCCCTTCGGCTGCAAGGCGGGCAAATCACGGGATAAAGGGAAACCACCTGCTTTTTATATACGGATCAACAAAGAGCGGTCTTTTGACAATTAAGGTGGAACCGCGCAAAACAGTTTTTTGCGTCCTTAAACCGATTTAATTCGGTTTAAGGACTTTTTTTATACGTAAATATGCAGCTGCGGGCAGACCGCAGAGGAGGAATTTTATGAAAGTATTGCTCAAAAACGACGAACAGCTCAATCTCGCAGATAATTCTACCTGCGCCGACGCGGCTTCGGCGATATCCGAAGGGCTTGCCCGCAACGCGGTTGCGGCAAAGGTAAACGGAGTTCTTTGCGACCTTTCAAAGGAGCTTAAAGAAGGCGATAAAGTCGAAATAGTAACGCTCAAAGACAAGGAGGGGCTTGAAGTTTACCGCCATACCTGCGCACACGTTCTGGCGCAGGCGGTAAAAAACATATTCCCTACCTGCAACCTTGCAATAGGTCCCGTCATAGATAACGGTTTCTATTACGACATCGATTTCAAAACGCCCATCACGCAGGAAGATTTCGTCAAAATCGAAGCCGAAATGTCCAAGATAATAAAGGCCAACACGCCCATCACAAGGTTCGAGCTGCCCAGAGCGGAAGCTATCGAGCTTATGACCAAGTACAATGAAAAGTACAAGGTGGAGCTCATAAACGACCTGCCAGAGGACGCCGTAATTTCATTCTACAAGCAGGGCGCATTCACCGACCTCTGCCGCGGACCTCACCTTCCTTCGACGGGCAAAATCAAGGCTTTCAAGCTAGTTTCTATTGCGGGCGCATACTGGCGCGGAAACGAAAAGAACAAGATGCTCACGCGCATTTACGGCGTAGCGTTCGCCAAGAAGGACGAAATGCAGGCTTACTTCGAAATGCTCGAAGAAGCTAAAAAGCGCGACCACATCAAGCTCGGCAAGGAACTCAAGCTCTTCGCTCTTCTGAACGAGGGCAAAGGATTTCCTTTCTTCCTTCCCAACGGCATGGTGCTCAAAAATACGCTCGTCGATTACTGGCGCGGGCTTCACCGCAAGGAAGGCTATGTTGAAATTCAGACGCCCATTATCCTCACGAGAACACTCTGGGAAAATTCTGGACACTGGGAGCACTACAAGGATAATATGTACACTACCAAAATCGACGGGGAAGACTGCGCCGTAAAGCCCATGAACTGCCCCGGCGGTATGCTGGTTTACAAACTTACGCCCCACAGCTATAAAGATCTTCCTTTGAGAATGGCAGAAATGGGTCTCGTGCACCGCCACGAAAAGAGCGGACAGCTCCACGGGCTTTTCCGCGTGCGCTGCTTCACGCAGGACGATGCGCATATCTTTATGCTTCCCGAGCAGATAACCGACGAAATCAAGGGCGTTGTAAGACTTACGGATACTATTTATAAGCAGTTCGGTTTCAAGTATAAAGTTGAACTTTCCACCCGTCCCGAAGACAGCATGGGCACGGAGGAGGAATGGAACCTCGCCACCGACGCGCTCAAAAAAGCACTCGACGAGCTTGGTCTCGAATATGAGATTAACGAAGGCGACGGCGCGTTCTACGGACCCAAGATAGACTTCCACCTTCAGGACAGCATAGGCAGAACGTGGCAGTGCGGCACTATACAGCTCGACTTCCAGATGCCCCAGCGCTTCGAGCTCGAATATGTCGGCGAAGACGGCATGAAGCACCGCCCCATAATGATACACCGCGCAATCTTCGGTTCAATCGAAAGATTTATCGGCATACTCATAGAGCATTTTGCGGGCAAATTCCCCGTATGGCTTGCGCCCGTTCAGGTAAAAGTTCTTTCCATAACCGACAGAACGGCGGACTATGCAAAGAAGGTATGCGACGAGCTCAAAGATGCGGGTCTGCGCGCAGAATGCGATTTGCGCAACGAAAAAATCGGCTATAAGATACGCGAAGCCAAGATGGATAAAGTGCCTTACGTGATAGTCGTCGGCGACAAGGAAGCGGAAGAGGGCACCGTAAACGTCAACAAGCGCGGCGTGGAGGAAAAATATACCATGCCCAAGGACGAATTTATCGCAACCGTTGTCAAAGAAGATAAAGAAAAAATTATTTTCTGATAAAAATTATTTGACAACCGCTTGAAAATGCTGTATTATATACGGGTAAGCAAAGGTTATTCCCTTTCGCCGTACGCGTAGCGGTACAGGCAAATAATGTTTAAGCGTTAATTGTGCGTTTGTGCATTGTGTCGGGATAAGTTTTTGCTTATCCCGATTATTTTTTATCTGATATTGAGGACAATGGAAAAAAAAGAATTTTATCAAGTTAATCAGGCAATCAGGGATAAGGAAGTCAGGGTTATCGGAGCAGACGGCAACATGGTGGGCATAATGCCCGCAATTCAGGCTCTGCGCATGGCGGAAGACGCCGACCTCGACCTCGTAAAAATTTCGCCCAACGCCGTGCCCCCCGTATGCAAAATAATGGACTATTCCAAGTTCAAGTACGAGCAGGCAAAAAAGGACAAAGAGAGCCGCAAAAATCAGACGGTTGTCGAAATTAAGGAAATAAGACTTTCGATGACGATTGACGTAGGCGATATTGCGGTAAAGACCAAGCAGTGCCTCAAATTTTTGGAGCAGGGCAATAAAGTCAAGGTTTCCATCCGCATGAAGGGCCGCGAAAATTCGCGTTCTTATCAGGGGATAAAAGTCATGGAAGACTTTTTTGCCGGGCTCGACGGTAAGGCCGTTCAGGATAAAAAACCCGTTGCCGAGGGCAGAAACATAACAATGATGCTCTCGCCCGCAAAAGCGTAAAGGCGGCGGTTAATAATTTTTAATTCGTAAAATTTTCAGGAGGAATAAATATATGCCCAAGCAGAAATCGCACAGCGGTTCGAAAAAGCGCTTCTGGCTCACTTCCACCGGCAAGGTGAAGAGACCTCACGGCGGCAAGAACCATAAAGCGGAAACTAAGAACAGAAAGAGAAAGAGAAACCTGCGCCAGAACACGCTCGTTTCCACCACGCAGGAATCAACCGTAAAGAACATGATTCCTTACAAGGCATAAAGGAGGACAAGGGATATGCGTATTAAGAGAACTGTAAACGCTTTAAAGAAGCGCAGAAAGATATTGCGCCTTTCCAAGGGATATTTCGGAAGCAAGTCCAAGTCTTACAGAATAGCAAGGGAAGCCGTAATGAAGTCCCTCAACTATGCTTATGCAGGAAGAAGACTTCGTAAGCGCGACATGCGTTCGCTCTGGATTGCTCGTATAAACGCAGCAGCAAGAATTAACGGACTTTCATATTCAAAATTCATGCACGGTCTCAAGGTTGCCGGCATCAACCTCAACCGCAAGGTTCTGGCTGATATCGCAGTCAACGACGCCGCAGCATTCGCAGCGCTTGCCGAAAAAGCAAAGGCAGCTGTTTAAATCTGATTTTATTCGGGGTAGTTGACTTTGTGGCAGCTACCCTGTTTAATGTATATGGTAATAACCTCGCGAAGCAATCCGCTCATAAAAAAAATAGCATCGCTTTCAGAAAAAAAGTACAGAAAGCTCTGCGGCGAATACCTCGTCGAAGGGCTTAAACCTGTGCGCGAGTGCATAGCGTCGGGCGGAGAAATTACAGCTGTCGTCTGCACGGAGGAACACGCCGGGGCGTTTGAAAACGCCGTCGTCGTTTCGCGCGAAGTCTTTTCGTATATTTCTTCGGAAAAAACTCCGCAGGGCGTTCTTGCCTCGGTAAAGCTGCCCGATACGCGCGTTGAACCGCCAAAGGGCAGGTGCATTCTTTTGGACCGGCTTCAGGACCCCGGCAACGTGGGCACTATAATCCGCACGGCAAACGCGGCGGGTTACGACGACATTTATCTTATAAATTGCGCCGATGCGTTTTCGCCCAAAGTCGTAAGGTCGAGCATGAGCGGAATTTTCTTCGTAAAAATTCACGAAGGGAGCGCGGATGAGGTGCTCTCCGCTCTGTCGGAAGTGCCGCTTATAACGGCGGACATGCAGGGCGAGAACATTTTTTCATTCGTTCCGCCAAAAAAATTCTGCCTGTGCATAGGCAACGAGGGCGGCGGAATTTCGGATAGAATTGCATGCGCGGGCAGTTATACCGTCAGCATACCCATGCGCGCAAGTTGCGAAAGTCTCAATGCGGCAATTTCCGCGGCAATCGCGATGTACGCGCTTAAAAATAATATAAAAGAGGATTAATATGTCAGGACATTCCAAATGGCACAACATAGCCGCGAAGAAGAGCAAGACAGATGCTGCGCGCGGCGCAATATTCACTAAAATTGGCAGAGAGCTTGCCGTTGCCGCAAAGGGCAATCCCAATCCCGATACAAACTCCAAGCTCGCGGACGTAATAGCAAAAGCTAAGGCCGCAAACATGCCCAACGATAACATCAAACGTTCGATTGCGAAGGCGGCAGGCGAACTTTCCGGCAAAGATTATAAGGAGCTCACCTACGAAGGCTACGGCGTTGCAGGTTCTGCGGTAATAATCAAAACTCTTACCGACAACGTAAACCGTACTTCGGGCGACATATCTTCCACGATGTCGAGGTGCGGCGGTCAGATGGGCAAACCCGGCTGCGTCAGCTATCAGTTCGACAATAAGGGTGTAATCGTCATAGAAAGGACTGTTGCGCTCGACGAAGACAAGATGATGGAGTACTGCCTCGAAGCCGAGGCGGAGGACTACGTCGTTCAGGAGGACGTATATGAAGTTTATACAACTCCCGAAGCCTTTTCTTCCGTACGCAAGTATTTCGAGGATAAGGGCGTAACCTTCCTCGAAGCCGAAATCAAGATGGTTCCCCAGAACACAATTACCCTTCCCGATGATAAACTTGCAACTTTCGTCAAGATGATAGATAAACTCGAAGAGCTCGACGATGTGCAGAACGTTTATCATAACGTAGAACTTCCCGTTGAGGAAGATGAAGACTGATTTTAAATAGTCATACCGCAACCGCACAGGTTGCGGTTTTTTTTATGCGAGCCTTATTATTGCATAAAGCTAAATGGGCTAGAAAACTTGCTTTTGAGCGTCGTTTTTCATTATAGTAAGCAAAAAGGCTTTATTGTATTAGAGAAAAAGTTCATAAAGCTATCGTTTGTTGCGCGCGGTCATAAGTCATTGCGTAATGAAGATAAACAAAGCAATCAACGCGCAAACTTTTGTTAAAGAGACAAACACGAAAGAAATTCAGAATTTTTAGTGCAAGCCGAATAAATGTAACGGCATTGCTCAAATTAATTTTACAAGCGCAAGCGCTTTGAATATAGTTTATCTCTCTGAACGCACACAGTTCAGACGGATAAACAAAGGGATTACCCGCAACGGGTAATCCCTTATGTATTTTTAAGTACAGAAATTAATATTATAATATATGTTCGCAAAAAAACGCATATTTTTAGTCGCTCTGATGGCGGCAATATGTATAATTGCTCCCGTTTTGTGCATGTGTTCAGTCGGCAAAGGAGAGGAAGAAAATACCATGCGAGTGCTGACTTTATGGCAGATTGACGGGTTTGAGGGAGGAAAAGGCTCGCGCGCCCAGTATTTGCAGGATAAAGCCGACGAATGCTTTGACGGGTCGCCTGTTTACGTGCGCGTTACTTCATTATCGGCGGAGGCCGCCAGAAAAAATATGTCCGCGGGAACATTGCCCGACATTATTTCATATGCTGCGGGGTTTTACGGTCTGGAACAGTACATAAATCCCTCTTTCCAATCTGTGAGTTGGTGCAGGGGCGGCTATTGCCTGCTCGCTTTGGGAGATAATGCCGATTTTTCCGACGTCAATGCGCATAATACAGTAATTAACGAAGGTAAAGACAATCTGTCAGCGCTTGCGGCTATGTTTGAAGGGTTAAACGGGGCTGAAAAGCTGAATTCGACGTCGGCATACCTGAAACTTATAGGCGGAAAATATAAATATCTGCTCGGTACACAACGCGATATTTACAGGTTGCAGACCCGCGGCGAAACTTTCAGCGTAAAGGCAATAACTTCGTTCAACGATCTGTATCAGAATATCTCCGTGCTCTGCAACGGAGAAGATTACGACAGCGCGGTAAAGTTTGTAAATTACCTTCTTTCTCATAACGACGACCTCGATAAAATAGGCATGATATCGTCCTCTACAAATTATACGGGCGCAATGCAGATTGTCGCTTCGGCAGATTATCAGTACATACTGAATACTTTTGTCGGGGAAGATTATATAAAAAGGTTGAAAGATGCCGCGAATGGGTGCGACATAAATTTGGCGAAAAGTCTGTTAAAGTGATTGAAAAAAAGGCGTAAAAATGTTATCATATAAGAGTGGAATAAAATACATAAAAAAGGTCGTTGACGGCGCAGATTACGAGAGTTGCTCCGTGCCCGGTTTCAGATTTTCAGACTATACAACTTATGGGCTGGGAGGGGGAGTAAGCAAGGCTTATTTTCCCCGCAATTTTCCCGAAGCTCGCAAAGTTTACGACGAACTTGCCATGCGTAAAAATTTATCGCGCGATGACAAAACTGAAAGGGCTTGCTCGGGCGATTTTTTTATCTTTGCAAACGGTTCGAACGTTCTCGCTTCTGACGGCTTTTTCAAAGGGGAAGTCCTTTGTACCAGACGCCTTCGGGGGATTATGCGCACAGGCAAAAATCAACTGTTCTGCGCGGCGGGAACGCCCGTCTCCCATCTTCTCAACTATTGCCTCAAATATGGTTTGGGCGGTCTTGAATACCTTTACGGCATACCCGCAACCATCGGCGGAATTACTTATATGAACGGCGGCGCGGGGGGAAGATATATATCTTCAAACGTTGTCTCCGTTAGCCTGTATGACGGAAAAAATTTCAGTTTAAGCAACGAAAACTGCAAATTTGGCTATAAGTATAGTACTATGCGTGATATAAATGCCCTTATTTTAGGTACATATTTGTCAGTTTCGACAAGTTCGCGCACCGAAACAGAGGAACGATTAAATTACTACAAATCTTTGAGGCGCGGACATCCGAAGGGCAGAAGTTGCGGTTGCGTGTTCAAAAATCCCGAGGGGCTTTCCGCGGGGAAACTTATTCAGGATTGTAATCTTTCAGGGTTGAGCGTCGGGGGCGCGCATGTTTCAGATAAGCACTGTAATTTTATTATCAACGACGGCGCAACCGCCGAACAGGTGAGAACGCTCATCCGCATTGTTTCCGACAGGGTCTTTGCGGCTACGGGAATAAGGCTTGAAGAAGAGGTTGTTTACATAGGAGATTTCGATGATTTTAACGGCTGATTATCATACCCATACACCCTATTCGCACGGCAAAAATACCGTGCTCGAAAACGCCGCCGCGGCAAAAAACAAGGGGCTTAAAGAGCTCGCCATAACCGACCACGGTTTCAACCATCTTCTGTTCGGTCTGAGGCGCAAAAAACTGCCTGCCCTTCGCAAAGAAATCGACGAGGCCCAGGCGGCAACAGGAATTAAAATTTACATGGGCATGGAGAGCAATCTTATATCTCTCGACGGGCGCACGGACATGAAGGATAGCGACCTCGAATTTTTCGACATCTATCTTTGCGGCATTCACGAAGTTTTAAGATACGCGTCCTTATCCGACGCTTATAACATTATGCTGAAAAATTATCTCGCTTACAAATCGGGCAGAAAGCCTTCGGAGCAGATAATAAAAAATACCACGCGCGCATATGTGGAGGCTGTAAAAAATAACCCCGTTGACATTCTTACGCATATCAATTACAAGTGCTTTTGCGACCTTAAAGAAGTTGCCTCCGTTTGCGCCGATTACGGAACTTATATAGAGATAAATACAAAAAAGCGGCATGTTTCCGCCGAGGAACTTAATCTGATGGCATCGACTGGCGTGAGGTTTGTCATCGATTCCGATGCTCATTCTGTCGACAGAGTGGGGGATACGCTCATAGCCGAGCAGTTGCTTTCGCAGGCGAGCGTGCCTTACGAACAGATTGATAACATCGACGGAAGATTGCCTTCTTTCCGCTTTACCGAGTATAAAATCAGGAATTTATGATTGCATGTCAAACTTCACCGAGCAGATAAAAAATGAAATTATAGAAAACGGAATAGAAAAAGATTGTTGCAGAAAGGCTTTTCTTTCGGCGTTCATACGCACAAGCGGCAGCATTATTTCGCGCGGAGGAAACTACGGGTTTGAAATAATAACCGAAAACGAGCGTACTGCGGAATTTCTGTGCGAAATGCTCGAAAACCATTTCGGAGTAACCACCGCCCGCGTCGGTGTGGAATTCGATAAATTTTCCGGCAGGGACAAGCTGACTTTTGCCTGCGTGGATGCGTCAACGACAAAACTTTTGTCTGACCTTAAGATTTTAAAAGTCAATTCGGACGGCGTTTCATTAACTTTCGGAATAGATGACAGCCTTGTGTCGTCGGCTTGTTGCATGTCCGCATATCTCAAAGGCGCTTTTCTTGGCGGCGGAAGCTGTACAATTCCCGACGAGGGCAGTTACAGTCGCACTGGATATCATTTCGAAGTGGTTTTCTCTAATAGAAATACTGCTGGCGATTTCTGCGATCTTTTGTGCTCGCTCGACATACTTGCAAAACTCGTCGCTCGCAAGGACAGCGCTGTGGTCTATGTCAAGAGCAAGGAAGTAATTTCCGATATCCTCAACGAGATGTCCGTATCCGACAGCCTTGAAAAGCTCAACAAAATAGTTGAGCTCAAGGACAGGACGAATAACGACAACAGGGTGAGCAACTGTTCGGTTTCCAACATAGATAAAGCCGTGCGGGCTTCGGTTTCGCAGATACGCGCGATTGAAACGATAAGGCAGACGATAGGGCTTAAAAAGCTCAACGAAAAACTGTTTGAAGCGGCGGAGGCTCGCCTCGCCGACCCCAACGCCTCTATGCAGGAGCTCGCCGACAGGCTCAATATTACAAAAAGCTGTATAAATCACCGCATGAGAAAGATAGCCGAGATAGCAGAACAGCTGTCCTGAACTGAGATAAGGAAGAAATATGACTGATTTCGTACATTTGCACCTTCATACCGAATATTCCCTTCTGGACGGAGCGTGCAAGATTGACAATCTTATAGATTACTGCAAGAAAAACGGCGTGGACACCGTATGTATCACCGACCACGGCAATATGTACGGCACTCTTCATTTTGCCGAAAAAGCCGCCATTGCGGGCATAAAATACATAATCGGCTGTGAATTTTACGTAACGCGCGACATGAACGACAAGACGTCCAATACCGCCGATCACCTCATTCTGCTTGCAAAGAATAAGGCGGGATATAAAAATCTCGTTCAGCTGGACTCCATGGCGTTCGTTGACGGTTTTTATTACAAGCCGAAGATTGACTACAAGGTTCTGAAAGAACATTCCGAGGGCGTAATCTGCCTTTCCGCCTGCCTCGCGGGCGGAATTCCCAAAAAATTGCTCGCGGGGGACGATAAGGGGGCGGAGGAGCTCGCGCTCTATCTCAAAGAGGTCTTCGGCGACGATTTTTATATAGAAATTCAGGACCACGGAATTCCCGAAGAAAAGCGCGTTCTGCCCCTGTTGGTTTCGCTCGCCGAAAAAGTCGGCGTCGAAATAGTGGCGACAAACGATGTGCACTATATAACCAAAGAGGGCGCGGAAATGCAGGATGTACTTATGTGCATCCAGATGAAAAAAACGCTGGACGACCCCAAGCGAATGAAATTCGATACCAACGAATTTTATTTCAAATCGGGCGACGAAATGGCAAAGCTGTTTTCGGCGTATCCTCAGGCCATAACGAACACACGCGTCATAGCTGACAAGGTTACTGAACCAGCTTTCAACCTCGATAAAAAGGGTTACCCCATAAGAGACAACACGCTCATCCCCGGCTATACTCCGCCCGACGGCTCAACGCCCCCCGATTACCTTCGCAAACTTACCGACGAAGGTCTCGTAAGAAGGTACGGCACGGTTACGAAGAGGGAGCGCGAGCGCGCCGATTACGAACTCAATGTTATAATAAACATGGGCTATGCGGAATATTACCTCATTGTCTGGGACTTCATAAACTGGTCCAAGGCAAACGGAATACCCGTAGGTCCCGGGCGCGGCTCGGGCGTAAGCTCCATCGTCGCCTATGCGATAGGCATAACCGACGTCGAGCCTTTGCAGTACGATTTGCTCTTCGAGCGTTTCTTGAACCCCGACCGCGTGTCTATGCCCGACTTCGATATAGACTTCTGCACGGACAGAAGAAGCGAAACGATAGAGTACGTAAGGCAGAAATATCATCCCGAAAACGTGTGTCAGATAGTAACTTTCGGCACGATGGCGGCAAAAAACTCCATAAAGGACGTCGGCAGAGTTATGCGCGTTCCCTATTCCGAAACGGACAAGCTGACCAAAATAATGGACGGCAAGACCTCGATTGGCGACCTTCTTGGCAAGAGAATTGAAGATGCCAGAGCTAAAATGGAGGCGGAAACCGACCCCGACAAGCGCGCTGACGCGGAGGGCAAGCTGAATGACCTCAAAGCGGCAAGAAATTCGGAATTCTGCGAAATTTATGAAACGGACGCAACTTTGCGCAAAGTCATAGACATGGCTATGCAGATAGAGGGCATGCCCCGACAGACGGGCATGCACGCCGCGGGCGTAGTTATCTGCCGCAAAAAGATTGCCGACAACGTACCTCTTTCGAGGAACGGCGAGGATATTACCACGCAGTTCGTCGCAAAGGAGATAGAAGCGCTCGGAATGCTCAAAATGGACTTCCTTGCGCTCGTTACTCTGACCGATATCAAAAAATGCGTCGATTATATCGAAGAAAATCACGGAGTAAAGGTCGATTTCAATAAAATCGGTTATACGGACGCGGGCGCATACTCGCTCATTTCCGAAGGCGATACCGACGGCGTGTTCCAGCTCGAAGCGGGCGGCATGAAAAAGTTCATGCGCCAGCTCAAACCCGACTGTCTCGAAGACCTCATAGCGGGTGTATCTTTGTACCGCCCCGGTCCCATGAGGTTCATAGACGACTTCTGCAACCGCAAACACGGGCTCGCGCCCATAACATACGATACTCCCGAGGAAGAAAAGATACTAAAAGTTACCTACGGCATACCCGTTTATCAGGAACAGGTCATGCAGATTTTCCAGTACCTTGCAGGCTTCTCCCTCGGCGAAGCAGACCTCGTGCGCCGCGCGATGGGTAAAAAAGATAAAAAGACCCTTATGGCGCAGAAGGATAAATTCATCAACGGCGGCATAAGCGATACAAACGGTTCGACTATCGTCGGTTGCGTAAAGAACGGCATTTCTGCCGATACGGCGGCAAAAATTTTTGCCGACATGGAGGGCTTCGCGTCCTACGCATTCAACAAATCGCACGCGGCGGCTTACGCAACTCTCGCTTATCAGACTGCCTGGCTCAAAAAATACTACTGCAAAGAATTTATCTGCGCGCTTCTCAATAACAGACTTAATAAAATCGACGAGATAACAAAATATGTCCTTTACCTCAAAGATAAGGGAATGAAAGTGTTGCCTCCCGACATAAATAAGTCCAAGACGGTGTTTTCGGTAGAGGACGACGGCGTTAGGTTCGGACTTTCCGCCCTCAAAGGCACGGGACAGAGCGCTATCGACGACGTCATAGCCGAAAGAACGAAGAACGGACTTTTCAAAGATTTTCCCGACTTTGTTTTAAGGTGCGCTCCCTTCGTCAACAAGCGCATAATAGAGGGGCTCATTCTCGCCGGCGCTTTCGACGCGATGGGTATCGCCCGTTCGAGGCTGTTTGCCGTCTATGACGAGCTTTATTCCAGAGCAACAGGCATAAACAAGCAGAAAAACAGCGCACAGATGTCGCTTTTCGGCGAATTCATTCAGGAAGAGAGCCTTCAGGCAGATTATCCCGACATTCCCGAATACGACGTGATGGAAAAGCTATCCAAGGAAAAACAGGTTCTCGGCGTTTACGTAAGCGGGCATCCCTTCGAAAAATATATGTCCGCGTTCAAAGATATGCCTTTCAACTGCTCGATGTTGGACGACTATATGGAAGACGAGGACGGCAACAGAACTTATAACTCCGTTCAGGACGGCATGACTGTTGAAATGGGCGGCATAATTTCGGCTTACAGGCGCACGACTACAAAGCGCACGGGCGCTTTCATGGCGTTCATAACCGTCGAGGACGTATATGGCTCTGTCGAATGCGTAGCATTCCCCGCTATCTACGAGCGCGTAAAGGCGTCGGTCGCCAACGACAAAATTATTACTCTTAAAGGAAAACTTGACTTAGTCGGAGGAAAGGAACCCTCCGTCATAATTGATGATATAAAAGAATTCGATACGGAGGCTTTCGGCGGCAAACCCGCAGCGACAAAAGTTGCCGAAAAGAAAAAGCAGCCCGTTCTCTGGCTGAACGCGACGGCGCTTTCCGACATTGATTTCGACGAAATGCTTTCAATGCTTTCCAATTATGAGGGAGATACGGTATGCGCGATATTGAGGGGAGGCAAAAAGTATAAATTGCCGGGCGGCGTGAATTACTGCCGCGGTCTGCTCGCCGAGCTTTCATCTTTCATTTTCGAAAAGGATATCAAATACGTCGAATAAAAAATAATTGCTTAAAATTGTTGTAAATATAAATTTATTCTGCTATAATATAAAATGGAAATGATGGAAGGAGTCGTTGCGTTGTAAGGGGGCAAGCGGTTTTTGTGCCGCGCGCGGCGGCTTAATTACGGAGGGATTCTGTTATGAAGAGAATAGGCTTGCTTACCAGCGGCGGCGATGCTCCCGGAATGAATGCCTGCATAAGGTCGGTAGTGCGCACGGCGCTCTATTACGGCATGGAAGTTTACGGCATTGAGCGCGGCTATCAGGGACTTATCGATGACGAAATGATACCCATGGAAATGCGTTCTGTGTCCGATATAGTTCAGAGGGGCGGAACAAAGCTCCGCACGGCGCGTTGCCTTGAAATGCTGACCAAAGAGGGTCAGAAAAAAGCTGTAAAGACGCTAGAAACCCGCGGAATAGAAGGGCTTGTCGTCATCGGCGGCGACGGTTCTTTCAGGGGCGCAAAGTGCCTTTCGGAAGAATACGGAATTCCTACTATAGGTATTCCCGGCACCATCGATAACGACCTTGAATATACCGATTATACGCTCGGTTTCGATACGGCGGTAAATACGTGTATCGACGTAATAAATAAACTGCGCGACACCATGACGTCCCACGAACGTATTTCGGTCGTGGAAGTTATGGGCAGGCGCTGCGGCGACATAGCTCTCTATGCCGGCATTGCGTCAGGCGCCGAAATTATAGTCGTTCCCGAAGTTGTATTCGACCTCGACGACATAGTTATGCGCATTAACCGTTCGCGCGCAAACGGCAAACATTCTAACATCGTTGTCGTTGCCGAGGGCGTTTGCACCGCCGAAGAGTTTGCAAAACAGCTTCAGTCTGTAACTACTTACTCTGTTCGTCCCACTACAATCGGTCATATTCAGCGCGGCGGTTCGCCTTCGATGGCAGACAGAATGCTTGCGGCGCAGTTCGGTAACAAGGCGGTAAGACTGCTCAACGAAGGCGTCGGAAACAGGGTTGTCGGCATTCATAAGAATGAAATAATCGACATGGATATAATCGAAGCGGTAAGCATGAAAAAGAAATTCAATTACGAATTATACGAAACGCTTCAGATGATTTCGATGTGAATTTTACTAAAGCCGCTTTTTCAAGCGGCTTTAATTATGTCTTAAAATTTCAAGGGGTTATAAATGATTTTAACGGTATGTCTCAGTCCGTGCATCGACGTCAATATCGAAGTCGATTCGCTTACTGTGGGAATGACGCACAAGATTATCAATAAAAACACATTTTTTACGGGAAAAAGCATAAATGTTGCCGTCGGTCTCGCCCGCCTCGGAGTGCAGACTTTTATAACGGGCTTTATGTACGAAGATAACGGCAGACTTTTCGAACAGGAGCTCCACCGCGAGGGTATCGCGTACAAATTTGTCTGGAGCAAGGGCAGGGTGCGCGAAAATTACAAATTCATAGACGAAAAATCTATGCTGACGGAAATTGACGACGTTTCGCCCGAGGTTACCAAGCAGAAGCAGGACGATCTTATAACGCTTATATCCGAATTTGCCCGCGGTTGCGAGGCGGTGGTCGTCGCAGGAGGGCTGGCAAAGGGCATGACGGCCGATTATTATTCCAGAATTTTATTCGCCGTTCCCGAAAACGTTGTCAAAGTCGTCGATAGCGAGGGCGACAGGTTGCTTCAGGCGCTCAGGTGCGGGGTCGATCTCGTAAAGCCCAATGTCGAGGAATTGCAGCGCACGCTCGGAATAAGAATTAAGAACAGGGCGGGCGCGCTAGAAGGCGCGAAAAAGCTCGTTGAAATGGGCGCAAAAATTGTGCTTTTGTCGCTCGGAAAACACGGCGCGATAATTACCGACGGCAATAAAAGCTATTATTGCAAATCTAACAATGTAGCAATGAATTCTACCGTCGGCGCGGGCGACGGCATGGTCGCGGCGGCGACGAAAGCGCTCGTGTCAGGGGCGCGCCTTCCCGAAATTCTCAGTTGCGGCGTGGCGGCGGGAACAGCGGCAGTAACCCTTCCCGACAGCATATCATTCACAAAAGATAAGTACGAAGAAATACTTTCGGGATTAATTGTCAAAGAAATTTGATTTTGCTATTGATTTTTTGATATTTTTTGTTATAATAATATATACAAAAACAGAAAATGAATGGAGGCAACATTATGTGGAATGAAAATGCACCTTTGGAGTTGCTTAAAGAATTGCCCGCGCTGTTGAATGAAGCAAACCTTGCTCGTTTGCAGGAAGTAATCGACATCGATAAATTCATTAACAGTGCAGAACGCGGATACGATTTATGCGGACAGTACGCACCTTTCTGCGCTAACTGCGATAAAAGTTTGCAGCATCCCTGCGCAGTGGCTTACGTAAAGATGAAACAGGCACAGGGTATGGAAGTAAAACTTAAAAGCGATGTGGAGGAGGTTCTTGCCGAAAAACCTGCACGCTCTTCCAAATCGGGAAAAAGTGTACGCATAGCAGTCGCTAAACGCAAGAAGTAATTTTTTTACATAGTTTAACCGCCGCCCGCCCGCGCAGCAGTCTGCGCAGACGGGCGGCTTTTTTATGTCATAATTCAGCTTAAATTTTTTTCATTTTCCGTCAAAATGATTTGACATTAATTTGTAATTAAAATATAATAGTCGAGTAATTGATTTAATATGTTTGCTGCTATGGCTCAGCAGGTAGAGCACGTCCTTGGTAAGGACGAGGTCACCGGTTCAAATCCGGTTAGCAGCTCCAGTAAATTGTCGGCATTTTTCCTCGTGAAAAGTGTCGGCTTTTTTATTTCCCGAAAACAGCAATCAAAAAAAATAAGTGTTCATATACGGTTGACATTGTATTTATTGTTTGTTATTATAAAATAGTACGAAATCGTACAATAATTGCGTTATGAGTGTTTCAAGTTCAAGAAATTTAAAAAGATACAATTATCTTATAGGCGAGCTGGAGGCTGCCTATCACGACGCCTCGAAAAAATTCGGAATGTCCGACAGCACCTCGAAAATTTTGTATGCAATAGGAAATGAAGGGGGAAGTTGTCTTCTTTCCGACTTATGCAGACAGACGGGACTGAGCAAGCAGACGGTAAATTCGTCATTGCGCAATCTCGAAGAGGAGGGCATAGTCTATCTCGAGGCGGTTGACGGCAAGTCAAAGAAGGTATTTTTCAGCGATAAAGGCAGGGAATTCGCTTCGACCACCGCGCTCCGCATAATTGAAATCGAAAATGAAATTTTTGATGAATGGACGGACGAAGAAATAACAAATTATCTTCGCCTTACGGAAAAATTTCTTATAAATTTAAAAGAAAAGATAGGAAAAATCTGATTTTAAGATCAGATAATTGAGGTCGGATATTTCTGTTTGGGTATTATGATACAGCTTTCGGATCATTTTAATTTCGGGCGGCTGATACGCTTTACGTTGCCGTCGGTTACGATGCTCGTGTTCACTTCTGTTTACGGCGTCGTTGACGGCTTTTTTGTGTCAAATTTTGTCGGAAAAACGCCCTTTGCGGCCGTAAACTTCATAATGCCGTTCCTGATGGTGCTCGGCTGCGTCGGTTTTATGTTCGGCACGGGCGGAGGAGCGCTCATTGCCAAATCAATGGGCGAGGGGGACCGCGACAGAGCAAACAAAATTTTTACTATGATTGTCGCCGTTTCTGCCGCTTGCGGCGTGGTGCTTGCGGTAGCGGGATTTTTTTCCGTACGGCAGGTTGCTTCCCTTCTCGGGGCGGAAGGCGCCATGCTCGAAGACAGCGTAGCGTATGCGCAGATTATTCTCGTTTCGTTGCCCGCATATATACTTCAATATGAATTTCAATGCCTGTTTGCCACGGCGGAAAAGCCTAAACTCGGTCTTTATGTTACCGTTGCCGCAGGTCTGACAAATATAGCGTTGGACGCGCTTTTCGTAGCAGTATTCGGATGGGGATTGGTCGGCGCGGCAGTTGCGACTGCGCTCAGCCAGCTGGTCGGCGGAGTGTTGCCCGTAGTATATTTCTTTTGTCCTAATTCAAGCCTTTTGCGCTTTACGCGTTTCTCTTTTGACGTAAAAGCGCTGTTAAAGACGTGTGCAAACGGATCATCCGAGCTCATGTCAAACGTTTCGATGTCTCTTGTTGGAATGCTCTATAATGTTCAGCTTCTTAGCTATGCGGGTGAAAACGGCGTCGCGGCATACGGCGTGCTCATGTATGTCAATCTCGTATTTCAGGCTATGTTCATAGGCTTTTCGGTCGGCGGTGCGCCGGTCATAAGCTATCATTCGGGTGCGCGTAACTATGATGAACTCAAAGGGCTGCTCAAAAAGGGGCTTATAATAATAAGCGTGCTCGCCGTAGTAATGTTTGCGGCGGCAGAACTGCTTTCAAAACCCCTCGCTTATATGTTTGTAGGGTATGACAAAGGACTTTTGGATATAACGGTAAATGCGTTCTTCATTTATTCGTTCTCATTTATTTTTTCAGGTTTTGCCGTGTTCGGCTCATCGTTTTTCACCGCCCTGAACGACGGTCTGATTTCGGCGCTGATATCATTTTTGAGAACGCTCGTCTTTCAAATTGCGGCGGTAATGACTTTTCCGCTCATCTGGGGGCTTAACGGCATATGGCTTTCGATAGTGGCGGCGGAGGTTATGGCTGATATCGTTACTGCGATTTTATTGATTATTAAGAGAAAAAAATATCACTATTGATGTTTTCAGATGAAAAAACAAGGCGCCTTTGCTTGACAAAGGCGTTTTTCGGGTGCTAAAATTGCAATAACTTAATCAAAGGACAGTTCGTGACCATCCTGTCTATAAACAAAACTATGGAAAAGAATGATGGCGCAATTTTTGCGCCCTTTTTTATTTTTTAAGGCGATGGCGCGACTCATTTAAAGGAGTTTTTATGGGTCAGAAAATCAAAAGTGAATTTCATCAGTTCAGATTGTTGCTTAAAAGCATTCCCGCGCTCGTAACTGTAATATTCGTTATGTCGGTATTTGCCATGAACCTGCTCGCGAATAAGAGCATTTCGCTGCCTGTTGACTGGCTTGCGCTGGATTGCGGCATAATTGTTTCGTGGTTTGCCTTCCTTACAATGGATATGGTTACAAAACACTTCGGTCCAAAAGCGGCAACCGAGCTTTCTGTATTTGCCATTGCAATCAATCTTATATTCTGCCTGCTGCTTTTCATAGGCAGCGTAATACCCGGCATGTGGGGAGAATCTTTCGTTGAAAACGGTAATTCTATCAATATCGCCCTCGACAATACTTTCGGCGGCACGTGGTACGTGCTTCTCGGCAGCACGACGGCATTTATCGTATCGTCTGTCGTAAATAATTTTTCAAACTGGGGCATAGGCAGAATTTTCAGGAAAAACCCCGACGGCAAGGCGGCATACTTTTTAAGGTCTTATGTTTCAACTGCAATAGGACAATTTGTGGATAATATGCTTTTTGCACTCATCGTCAGCCATATTTTCTTCGGCTGGACGTTTTTGCAGTGCGTAACCTGTTCGCTTACGGGCATGCTCGTCGAACTCATTTGCGAAGTGCTCTTTTCGTATTTCGGCTATGCCGCATGCAGAAGGTGGAAAAAGGAAAACGTGGGCGAAGAATACTTCAATTATGTAAAACTTTGCAGGGAGAATGCGCAATGAAAGTCGTCATAAGCGGCACGAGCAACGGAATAGGCAGAGCGACCGCATTGAGGTTTTTGTCTGCGGGACATGAAGTTGTAGGGCTGGATGTTTTAGACAGCGCCATTGACGATAAAAACTATGTCCATTTCCGCACAGATATTCTCGGCGGCGAACTTCCGGAAATTGCAGGGGTCAATATTCTTATAAACAATGCCGGCGTCCAGGATACCGGAAGAGATATAGATATAAACCTTAAAGGCACGATAAGGGTTACGGAAAAATACGCTTTTCAGAATGACATAAAGAGCGTTCTTTTCGTCGCTTCGGCGAGCGCGCACAACGGAAGCGAATTCCCCGAATACGCCGCGAGCAAGGGCGGGATTATAACTTACATGAAAAATGTTGCTCTGAGAGTTGCGCGTTACGGCGCGACTTCCAACAGCATTTCGCCCGGAGGAGTGCTGACGTCGCTAAACGACAGAGTGATAAACGATAAGGAAAAGTGGGAAAAGATAATGCAATTAACTCTGCTCCCCAAATGGGCGGAGGCGGAGGAGATAGCCGAGTGGATATACTTCGTAACGGTCGTAAATAAGTCTATGACCGCGCAGGATATTCTGATAGACAACGGCGAAATTGCCAAAGCGCAGTTTATATGGTAAAAAATAAAGCGGCGCGCAGGGATATACCCTGCGCGCCGCTTTTTAAATCAATAAGATAATTTTTTCAAAACATATGTAATCAGAGTTTATTGGCTTTAATAAACCTCTGCAAGCATTCGCATTGCCTGCCGTGGCTGTCATAGCCCGTGTCCTTGCATTTTTCGCATTTGTAGCGGGGAACGAGATCGCTTTTAGAAATTCCGAGCGCTTCAAGCCGCTCGTCCGACTGCTTTTCGAGCAGGGCAATTTCTTCCGAAATTTTCTTTGCGCGCTGTTCATCGTTGACTTCGGCAAATGCAAGCTGTATAGAGAGGGTGTTTAACTTTTTCTTTGCCTCCCTGTAAAGTTCGTCCTTCATGGCTTTTGCCTGCATTTTTTCGGCTCGTTTCTGCGCTTCCGCGCGCAGATCATAGTAATGCCGTTCTATAATAGCCTTTTTGCTCTCGCCGCCTGTCGCTTCGGACGGGCTCGATATGCTCTCGGGCGAGGTAATGCCCTGAGCCTTCCACGAGGAAAGCACGGCGTTCATGTAGGCGAGCGGATTGCTCTTTCCCTGCGCCGTTTCGGCGGCTTTTAAAAGCATTTCGTCGGAAAAATCCCAGCTCTTCCAGCGCTTTAAATACTGCCTGTCGGGGTCGATTATCTTTCTGGTCATTCCGCTCGTCTTCAAAATATTTTTAATGAGCTTATCGTCGGCGGCGATTGAAGTCAGTTTATCTCTTACCGCCTGTTCGGTTATTATGCCTTCGTCGTACAGAGACAGAACAAAATCGTTCATTCCCTCAAACGAGTTTTTGCCTTGCAGGAAGCAGTAGTCGGCTATCATCTTCAATGTATCGCTTTCAAAGCCGTAATCGCGCCATAAGCAGACGTAATTTTCCACGTAAGGGGTTGCGTTCTGCATATAAACGCCCAAGGATTTTGCAATCTCCGCTGCGCAGGCGTAGAGCGAATTTTTTGATTTGCAGTAATCTTCAATCTCTTTTACGTCAAATTTTCTGTTTTTATAGAGTTCTGTCAGAACGCCGTCGATTTTTTCGCTCGTTCTGGCTTTGAAGTGCTTCGCGGCGCAGATGATCGCCTCCTCCGAAAAACCGAGCTCTGTCGTCCATTTTTCGTAGAGCGCATTGTCGTCCACGTCGGGTTTGCGCGATATTCCCGCCGCGGAAAAAATTCTTAAAAGCGCGGGCGTTGAAGAAGTGTAGGAGGAGAGTTTTTCTTCGACCTTTCTCGCGGTGGTCGCGCCTTCGTCGGCAAAACTCTTTGCAACTTTTTTAATGTACTGAAAGCGTATATCGTTTCCCTTTAAATTTACGCAGTAATTTATTATCATCAGCAGGGCGTTCTGTTCGAATGAATATTCGTCCAGCAGATAAAAATATTCCATAAATTCATTCGTGGAAATCATTCTGCCCGAAATTACAGACTGAACTGCCGAAGAAAAAGCGGCGTATTTTTCGGGCTTGAGTTTTTTTGGCGTGCCGTAAACGTTGTCCGCGTCGAGTATTCTGACTTCGAGAGGGTTGCGCGACAGCACCGACACAAGCTCTAATTCTTCAAGATAATCGAAACAGTTTTCAACGTCGCTCAAACTCATTTCAAGTTTGGCGGCGAAGTCTTCCGCCGTATAGGAAGACAGCCCGTTCTGATACACGAAAAGCGCAAAAAGATATACTTTAAGCGCCTGCGGTTCGAGCACGGGCAGATATTTTGTTATAAATTTGTTTTCGATTATGGTCGAGCCTTTCTTGGTCAGTTCGTCTGCAACCGAAATAAAAGCCATTGGTAAAACTCCCGCTCAACGCTTGATTTATTGATATAAAAGGGCTATAATATTAAAAGAATATTGTCGCCCTGCGTTGAGTAAACATTATTATAACTTTGCGCGGGAAAAAAAGCAATAATATTTTTTAAATTGCCCGACAAAAATAATACTGCGGCGGCGGGGAAACCCGCCGCGCTTTAAGGAGACAGATATTGACACCTATTCTGACGCCTATATCCCTGTGGAAAGATTTTGACGACAGTCAGCCCCTCGACGCGACAGTCGGAGGCGAAAAAATTCAGGACGGCGTAAAATACGAATACGTCAATTTTGCAGGAAGAAAAACCGATGACGGCAGAGTTTCTGTTTTCGGCATTTTCGCATACGATGCCGAAACGCCTTCGCAGGACGGCGTGGTAATCATTCCCGACAGCAGCGAAACCGCCGACGAACGCCTTTTAAAAATGTTTGTCGATAACGGTTATTCTGCTCTTATGGTCGATATCCGCGGCGATATCGGCGCAAGGAATGGCGCTTCGTCCGCGGAAGGAAAAGGCAACGAAGGAACTGGAATATGCGGAAAATTTATTCCTTTCACCGTTTATCCGCCTTCCGTTGCGTATGCAAATTATTATTCAGCGGGAAGACACATAGATTACGCCGACGAAGGCGCAGATAAAACTTCGTGGTACGAATGGGTTGCAGTGGGTCTCTATGCCCGCAATTACCTCTCCGAAAGGGTAAAAAACGATAAAATAGGCGTTGTGGGAATACGCGACGGCGGCGAAGTGGCGTGGAAACTTGCATATGCAGGTAAATTTTCATGCGCAATTCCCGTCTGCGCCGTAGGTTGGAGAGCTTATAAAGGCTTTTCCAAATTCGGCACAGCCGAACCCGAATTCGATGAGGAAAGGCGCCGTTTTATGGCTGCCATAGATTCCCAGGCTTATGCTCCTTATGTCAAGTGTCCCGTGCTTATGCTCTGTTCGACAAACGACCCCGACTTCGATTACGACCGCGCATACGATACATTTTCGCGCATAAATCCTGAGTTCGCGGGGCAGAGCGTAATAGCTTATTCTGTCAAGAGCAACGCATGCATAGCCCAGAAGAGCACCAAGGATATGTTCATGTTCCTCGACAGGTATATAAAGCAGAGGCAGGTGTTCATTCCCAAGCCCGCCGAGCTTACGGTTACAGTCGATGATAATGACAATCTTATAGCAAGAACTGCGTTCGACGATGCGGGCGTTGTTGAAAATTTCGGGCTTTTCATGGCGGAAGACTGCAAAAACCCCACCGTGCGCGATTGGGTTCGTTCGCGTTACAAGGGGAAGGTTAGCGATACCGAGCACGAATTTTACCTCGATGTTTACAATAAAACGAGCGTACTTTTTGCGTTGTGCTACGTAATGTACACAAACGGTTTTACCGTATGGTCAAAGATTACCGTTAAAAAGATAAGCGGCACATTCCGCAACAGTCAGAGCAAGTGCCGCGTAATGTATTCGAGCAGAAACGGCATAGACTGTTTTTCTCTGGCAGATTACGGCTCTTATGCCGTCGCGGGCACGTTTTTCGAAAACGAGGATATATTCCCCAAAATGGTCAGCGGTAACGGGCTCAAAGGCATCTATTGCGTGTGCGGTCTGTCAACTTACAGGCTCAACAGCCCGAGGTACGCGCCCTCCGCAGGCAGTTTACTGAAATTCGATATTTTCGTCGATAAAGATTGTACGGTTGAACTGAGCATGACTTCCGTATCTGACGGTACGGTCTATTCGCTCAGAATATCTGTCATAGGCGGAACGTGGCAGAGCGAAGTGCTCGAAAGCAAACTTTTCAAAAGCACGGGCGGCATGCCGCTAGCAGATTACTGCGTGCCCTCGGGACTTATGTTCACTATAAAGTGCGACGAGCGCTATGCGCTCAATAATGTTATGTGGCTTTGATATGAGCGGCTTTCCCATATCGATAGGAAGACGCGAAAGAAAAAGCCGCGGCGTTTATGCGGCAAACGTTCTCCTTATAATCTTATTAATCATTCTCGTTTGGGAGATGATGTTCGTTTCACGCTATACTCGCGTTTACGTTGTTGGCGATTCGATGTTGCCCACGCTTCAGGGCGCGCAGGATAAGACGCAGGCGGGCGGCGATTTTCTTTACGCCGACACGCATGCGACGGCGGAGAACGGAGATATAATCGTAATTTCTGCTCACGACGAGTTCGGCGAAGAAAAAGTTATAATAAAACGTCAGATTGCCTTTGAGGGGCAGACCGTACAGCTTGTGCGCGGCGTTCTTTATATAGACGGTGAAATGGTGGAAGAGCCTTACGTCGTTGCGGAAAATAACACCGCAAGCCTCCCCGTAAACACATACGGACCCGTAACAGTGCCCGAAGGCTGTGTTTTTGTTATGGGCGATAACAGGGACGTAAGCTCCGACAGCCGCAGCAAGTACGGAATGATAGATACGGAGGACATTATCGGCGTTGTCGCTCCGTGGTCCCTTGCGTTGAAGGGATTTATAACGTCGTGGAACACATTTTTTGAATATACCGTGCCCGCAATTTTTTCAGGTTGCGGAGCACGATAAAATAAACTCAGGAGATAAAACTATGCGCGCGGTAGTAACCGTAGTAGGAAAAGACAAAACAGGTATAATTGCAAAAGTTTCGGCTTTGCTCGCAGAAAAAGACGTCAACATTCTCGACATAAGCCAGACTATCATGAATGAATACTTCACGATGATAATGATGGTCGATCTGACAAATTCATCGACTGAACTTGCAGATTTATCTCAGGCCTGCACCGAACTCGGCAAAAAAATCGGAATGTCTATACACATTCAGCATGAAGATATTTTCAATGCAATGCACAGGGTTTAAGGCGGTGCGCACATGTTTAATTCCACAGATATTTTAGAAACCATAAATATGGTTGAGCGCGAACATCTTGACATCCGCACGGTAACAATGGGCATTTCGCTTCTGCCCTGCATCCGTGCCACGGCAGAAGAGACGGCGCGCTGCGTTTATGACACAGTCTGCAAAAAGGCTGAAAATATAGTAAAAGTTACGCGCGATCTCTCGGCGGAATACGGTATTCCCATAGTGAACAAGCGCGTTTCGGTAACTCCCGTAAGTTTAATCTGCGCTCCTTTCGCGTCGAAGGCGGGGCTCATAGGAAAAGCTCTCGACAATGCGGCAAAGCAGCTCGGCATAGATTTCCTCGGCGGCTATTCCGCTCTCGTTCACAAGGGAATGGCGGACTACGAGCGCACATTCATAATGAGCATTCCCGAAGTTCTGGCAACTACCGAAAGGCTATGCTCTTCCGTCAATGTCGGTTCGTCCAAGTCTGGCATCAACATGGATGCCGTAAAACTTATGGGACAGATAGTCAAAGAGACTGCTGCTGCGACCGCCGACGTGGATGGTTTCGGTTGCGCAAAACTCGTTGTTTTCTGCAACGCGGTGGAGGACAACCCCTTTATGGCGGGCGCATTCCACGGCGTCGGCGAAAGCGGCACGGTAATTAACGTCGGCGTTTCCGGTCCGGGCGTTGTTCATCACGCCATTCAGGCCGTTCCGGATGCGGATATCACCGAGCTTGCGGAGACGATCAAGCGCACGGCGTTCAAAATAACCAGAGCAGGTCAGCTTATAGCGCGCGAAGCGGCAAAGCGCCTCGGCGCGGAATTCGGCATCGTCGATTTATCGCTTGCGCCCACGCCCGAGCGCGGGGATTCTGTTGCACAGATACTCGAAGAAATGGGGCTCGAATGCGTAGGCACTCACGGCACGACGGCATGCCTTGCAATGCTCAACGACGCGGTCAAGAAGGGCGGCGTTATGGCAAGCTCCCGCGTGGGCGGACTTTCGGGCGCGTTTATTCCCGTTTCCGAAGATATCGGCATGATTGAAGCGGCGGAAAAGGGCGTGCTTTGCATAGACAAGCTCGAGGCGATGACTGCTGTTTGCTCCGTCGGTCTCGATATGATAGCCGTTCCCGGCGACACGACGGCGGAAACGATAAGCGCGATAATAGCCGACGAAGCCGCGATCGGCATGATAAATAACAAGACGACGGCTGTAAGAATTATCCCCGCCCCCGGCAAGAAAGTAGGCGATCAGGTCAATTTCGGCGGTCTTTTGGGCAGAGCGCCCATTATGGCGGTGCATAATCAGTCGTCATGTAAATTCGTAAACAGGGGAGGACTTATTCCCGCTCCCATACATTCAAATAAAAACTGAGAGGTGTAAATATGCAGAGAAACGAAGTACCCGAGCGCAATAAATGGCGCATTGAAGACATATATCCCGACGACGCAACGTGGGAAAAGCAGTATGACTGGGCAATGTCCCACATGGATTTTGCCAAGTATGCTGGCAAGCTGGGCGATAAAGCCGAGCTTCTGTCTTTCCTCCGCGCAAACGACGAGTTTATGAAAGTTTGCGAGCGTCTCGCCGTTTATGCTCATATGAAGCACGACGAAGACACTAGAATTTCAAAATATACCGCTTATACGGGTAAAATACAGATGCTTTTCGGCAAGTATTCGGGCGAAGTTGCCTTTTCCGAACCCGAGCTTGCACAGCAGAGCGAAGAATATCTCAATTCGCTGGTTGAAGACAAGCAGTTCTCCGATTATGATTATCAGATAAAGTGCCTTATAAAGCGCAAGGCTCACATACTTTCCGAAGCCGAAGAAAAGCTGATGGCGCTCGCAGGCGAAACGCTTTCTACCTTCCACGAAACTTTCGGCATGATAGACAACGCCGACCTGCCTTTGCCCGAAATAGAGCTCGACGGCAAAAAGGTTAAACTTTCTCACGGACTTTACGGCCTCGTTCTTCATTCTTCCGACAGAGAGAAGAGAAAGGAGGTCTATGAAAAGTATTACGGCGCTTATGAAAGCCTCATAAATACTATAACTTCCACGTATTACGGCAACGTTAAAAAGGATGTCTTCCTGAGCAGGGCATATAAGTTCAATTCCTGCCTCGAAAGAGCGCTTTTCAACGAGGACGTTGACAGAGCCGTTTATGACAACCTGCTCGCTTCGGTTGAAAAGAGCTTCCCAGCAATGCACCGCTATATGGCTGACAGAAAGAAGATACTCGGTTATGACAAGCTCTATTTCTACGATGTTTATGCGCCCCTCGTTGCAGACGTCGAGGTTAAAATGAACTATGACGAGGCGTATGACTACGTTATAAAGGGACTTGCGCCCCTCGGCAAAGAGTATCAGGCTCTCCTTAAAAAGGGCTACGACGATCGCTGGATAGACGTCGATGAAACCGAAGGCAAGCGCAGCGGAGCATATTCAACAGGCGTGAACGGCGTTCATCCTTACGTTCTCCTCAATTACCAGCCTACAACGAGCGATATTTTCACCGTCGCTCACGAAATGGGACATTCGCTCCACACCTATTTCTCTGCGCACAATCAGCCCTATGCAAAGGCGGATTACAAGATTTTCGTCGCTGAAGTTGCAAGCACGGTAAACGAAGTGCTCCTTCTTAAATACATGCTCAAAGAAGCAAAGGATGAAAACCTCAAAAAATATCTGCTCAACTACTACCTCGACACCATCAGGGCAACCCTTCACAGGCAGACTATGTTCGCCGAATTCGAGTTTAAGGCTCACGATATGGCAGAAAAGGGCGAACCCCTCACAAAAGAAAACCTCTGCGAAATTTATGCAGAACTCGGAAAGAGGTATTACGGCGACGCAATCGAGCACGATTATAACATTTCCTGCGAGTGGTGCAGAATACCTCATTTCTATACGGCGTTCTATGTTTACAAGTACGCAACGGGTATAATTACCGCAATCAATATCGCAAACAAGATACTCACCGAAGGCGAGAGCGCTGTAAAGGCATATTTCTCATTCCTTTCGGGCGGTTCTTCGACAGATCCCGTATCCCTTCTTAAACTTGCAGGCGTTGACCTCACAACAAAAGAACCTTTCGAATTTGCTATGGAAGAGTTCGGCAATACGCTCAAAGAGTTTGAAAAACTTATGAAGATTTAAAATTATGGCAGATAAAAACAACGTGATGCCCAACAACCTCGACGCCGAACAGGCGCTGCTCGGTTGTATGCTCATCGACAACGAAATATTGCCCGACGTGCTCGAAAAATTGACGGAAGACGACTTTTATCAGGAATCGCACAGATACATTCTCTCGGCGATGAAGATGAATTACAACAGTCGTCGTCCCGTCGATCTCGTAACGCTCATCGATAAGCTCGAAACGGAGGGCAATCTCGAAAAGGCGGGTGGAATTGCTTACCTCACCGAACTTACGCAGAATACGCCGTCGTCGGCGAACTACGAGCATTATTTTAATATAGTCCGCAGGGACGCAGTAAACCGCAGGCTTATACGCTCGGCAAAGGAGATTATTAAATTTGCCCAGACGAGCGACGACAGCCTGCGCAGCGTCCAGTTTGCGGAAAGCCAGATTTACGATATTTCCAGAGTCAACGATTCGTCGTCCGTAAAGGACATACGCGAGAGCGACGGCATAGACCAGGTAATCAACAAATTCCAACTTCTTTCCGACGATAAGGACGCATTCCGAGGAGTTATGACGGGCTTTACCCGCCTCGATAAACTTACTAACGGTCTGCAAAAAACCGACCTTATAGTCATCGCCGCGCGCCCAGGTATGGGCAAGACGTCGATTGCGATGAATATAATTGAAAACGCTGCGCTCAACAACGACAAAGTCTGCGCTGTTTTCTCGCTGGAAATGCCCGAAATTCAGATTATCCAAAGGCTTCTTTGCAGCTATGCGGGCGTTTCCATGTCTGCGGCTCTTTCTGGTTCGCTTACGCCCAACGATTGGAAAAAGATAGCCAAAGCCAGCGAAAAAATGAGAAAATGCAGGATAAATATAGACGATTCGTCGCGCGTAACGCCTGCGGAAATACTCTCAAAATGCCGAAGAATTAAAGCGAGGAATAACGGACAGCTCGACCTTGTAATGATAGACTACATACAGCTGATGTCGAGCGGCAGCAAAAATTCCGATATCAATCGTACTCAGGAAGTCGCGGAAATCACCCGCGAACTCAAAATTATGGCAAAGGAACTCAACGTCCCCGTCATTGCGCTTTCGCAACTAAGGCGTATGCAGACAAAAGAGCCTCAGCTTTCCGACCTGCGAGAATCAGGCGCGATAGAGCAGGATGCCGACATTGTTATGTTTATCAACCGTCCCGACGTTACCGCGACGGACGAAGAAATTAAGAAAAATAATATCGTCAAGGGCATGGCGGACCTTATTATAGCCAAGCACAGAAACGGCGGACTTGACAGAATTAAGTTGCGCTTCAAGGGCGAACTTACAAAGTTTGTTAATCCCGAACCCGACGACGATATCGCCGAACCTGTTTACGACAATCAGGAGGCGCAGAGCGGCGGCGGGAACTATGAAGACCAAATTCCCGACGATATCGAGCCTCCGTTTTAATCATGGAAACACGTATTTACCAAATTGATGATAATTCGCTCGAGTTGGCGAAAAATATAATAGATAACGGCGGAGCGGTGGCTTTCCCCACCGAAACGGTTTACGGACTGGGTGCAAACGCCTTTAACGACGAAGCCGTAAAGGGCATTTATGCAATAAAGGGAAGACCTTCCGATAACCCGCTTATAGTTCACGTTCACAAAGATTACGACCTTTCTTTGCTCGTCGACTATATCCCCGATTACTCGGTGAGGCTTGCCAAAGCCTTTCTTCCGGGACCGCTTACAATGGTTTACAGGAGCACTGGCAAAGTAAGTCCTGTTGTTTCCTGCGGTCTGAATACCCTCGCCGTGCGCATTCCTTCCCACGAGGGCGCGCAGCGCTTCTTAAAATATGTGGGGTTGCCTATCGCAGCTCCCAGCGCAAATATTTCAAAGCACGTCAGTCCCGTAACCGCACAGCACGTTTTTGATGACCTCAACGGCAGAATAAGCTGTATTCTCGATGGCGGAAAATGCTCGGGCGGTATCGAAAGCACCGTGCTCGACTGCACGGGCGATGTGCCGTGCGTGCTCCGCAGCGGGCTCGTAACGCGCGACATGATTGCGCAGGTTGCAGGCGAATGCGACGAATACCATATGGTCGAAGGGGAAATGGTACGTTCGCCGGGAATGAAATACAAGCATTATTCGCCCCGTTGCATGACGAAATTATTTAGCTATGCAGACCGCTTTGAAGCGCTTAAAGAGTATTTTGAGTGCAAAAAGCGCGGACAGCGCGCCTATATAATGTGCGACGACGGAGTTGCGGAAGAGCTTAAAGTTCCGGATGTGCTTAAATTGGGGGCTGACGAAAATCAGATTGCCTGCAATCTTTACGACAAACTGCGCGAAGGCGAAAGGGTAGCGGAAATAATCATTGCCGTTGCTCCTTTAAAGCAGGACGGCGTTATGGTCGGCGTTATGAACAGGCTTTCCAAAGCGTGTGGCTGAGATGAAGAGAAAAAAAATACTTTTCGTGTGCACGGGCAACACATGCCGCAGCCCTATGGCTGAAATGATAATGCGCGCGAAAATAAAACAGCACAAAATTAAATGGTGGGATGTCGTTTCGTGCGGGGTGCATGCCCAGCTGAAAGACACTATTGCTCCTAACGCGGCGCTCGCACTCGAAAAGTGCGGCTATTGTGTAAGGCGCAATTTTGCGCCCAGACAGCTCACCCAGAAACTTATTGAAAGCAGCGAGGTGGTCATAACGATGACAACCTCGCATAAACAGATGCTTGAAGGTTGCGGAAACGTAATAAGCGTAAAAGATTTGTGCGGTTTTGATGTGCCCGACCCGTACGGCGCGGGTGTAGAAGTTTATATGCGCACATGCGAAGCCATAGCCTGCGCGTGCGATAAAATAATAGAAAAATACATACTTACCGATAAGGAGAACTGATATGAAAATTGCCCTTGCCTGCGACCACGGCGGACTTAACCTCAAAAGAGAAATTATTAAATACCTTACAGAAAAAGGTTACGAATATGTAGATTTCGGCACCGACAGCTTTGATAGCTGCGATTATCCAGATTACGCTCTGCCTGCGGCTGAGGCAGTTGCTTCGGGCGAATGTGAGCGTGGCATTGTCGTCTGCTCCACTGGTATAGGCGTATCCATAGTTGCCAACAAAGTTCCCGGTGTTCGCTGCGCGCATTGCCACGACACATACTGCGCGGAATTTACCAGACTTCACAACAACGCCAATATGCTCGCCCTCGGCGAAAAGGTAGTGGGCGTCGGCTATGCTCTCAAAATAGTCGAAAAATTCCTCACAACCGACTTCGAAGGCGGTCGCCATCAGCGCAGGGTAGATAAAATTTCTGCCATAGAGCGCAAATATTGCAAATAATAAAATGATTGACCTGCACCTTCACACGAGCTTTTCGCACGACAGTGCGGAATTGCCCCAAAATTATCTTGCCCGCGCCCAAAATCTCGGCGCGGAAGCGATAGGCTTTGCCGAACATTACGATTATGACTTCGCTCTGGTCGGTCAATGCCTCGGGCTCCCCGACCTCGACGGATATTTTTCCTTTGTCGGAGAGGATAAATTGAAGGTGCTTCACGGTATCGAACTGGGTTACAGTCGCGGCGCGGCGGCATTTTATAAAAGTTTCGTCAACTCATATACGTTCGATTATATTATCAACAGCGTTCATATGTTGCCTGACGGAGCGTGTTCAAAAAATCCTGTAACCCTCGACGAAGAAGGCGTAAGGTCCTTTTACCGTCGCTATCTTTGCGACGTGCTTGAAAGCGTAAGGGCAGATTATGATTATCAGATTGTGGGTCATATAGGCTATGCTTCGCGCTACGTTTTCGGTAAGGGCAAAAAGCTGAGATATAAAGATTATTCCGATATTTACGACCTCATTTTGTCAGAGATAATAAGCAGAGGAAAATGTCTCGAACTCAACACATCGTCTTTCGGTACGGGCGGCGATTTTTTGCCCGACAGGGATGTTTTTAAAAGATATTTTGAGCTCGGCGGACGACTTGTATCTTTCGGTAGCGACGCGCACAGAGCGGAGGATATATTTCGCTCCTATCGCGCCGCCGCAGATTTTCTTTTGGCTGCCGGCATAGACAGGCTTTGTTATTATGTAGGAAGAGAGCTGCGTTTTTCCAAACTTTAAACGCCGATACGTTAAAATATAATTTTTGTTTGCGGAAAGAAATTTCCGCAATTTTTTTGCTTCAAAACGCTTTACTTCTTTACTGTAATAAAGTATAATTAATTTACGATTTACCAAAAGGGTGGTCAGATGAAAGAAACCAACGTAAAACTTTTATACAGTTTGTTTTTAAAACTGAAAACTGAAGAGGACTGCAAGGCGCTGTTGGATGATTTGTGCACTTATAAAGAGGTAGAGCAGATGGCACAGCGCGCCTATGCGGCAAAACTATTTTTGGAGGGCAAAACTTACAGCGAGATAATTGCCGAAACGGATATATCTTCGACTACGCTTTCAAGAATTTCGCGCGCAATAACGCACGGTTCTGGTGCGTATAAAAAATTTATTGTTGGCGGTGAAGAGCAATGAATGCTTACCTCAAGCAGGAAGACAGCATAATATCGGAACTGACGTCGCTATATAGCGGCAGAGGGTTCAGGAGGTTTAAGCCCGCATGTTTCGAAGATTATTCGCTGTATCTCAGCAACATAGACTTTCTGATAAGCAAAAACGTCATAACTTTCAGCGGCGCCGGCGGAAGATTGCTTGCATTAAGACCTGACGTAACTCTTTCGGTTATAAGCCATGCAAAGAATGAGGCGGGCACGAAAAAACTTTTCTATAACGAAAAAGTTTACCGCAGGACGGACGAAAACGGCGAATTCAGAGAAGTCAGTCAGACGGGCGTTGAAGTTTACGGAGATATAGATTGCGCTTGCGAGGCGGAAATAATTCTCCTTTCCGTAAAAACTTTACATACGGTAAGCGATGATTTTGTGCTTGATTTGTCGCATATGGGTTACACCGAAGGGCTCATCTCTGCATTTTGTAAGAGTGCGGAAGAAAAACAACGGGCTTATGCGTATTTAAGGAGTAAAAATCTGCACGATTTCGATACCTTTGCAGAGAGTATAGGTGCGGATAAAAAGTACCGCGAAGCGTTCAGGCAGATGGTAAATATAGGCGGAAATGCTTCTGACGCCGCGCAACTTGCCGAAAAGTATGCTCTCAACAGCCAAATGAAAGAGGCGGCGGAGCAGCTTAAACAACTTGTCGGCTTGGTGGGTAAACTCGGCTATGCCGATAAAATAAATATAAATTTTTCTATTGCAAACAACGCCGACTATTACAACGGCATAATTTTCAACGGATATGTCGGCGGAGTGCCCAAAATGGTGCTTTCGGGCGGCAGATACGATAAATTGTTGCAAAGACTTAAAAAGTGCGGCGGAGCGATAGGTTTTGCGCTCTATTTGGGCGAACTCGAAAGGTATTTCAAGCCCGATTACGCTTTTGTCGATAAATTAATTGTTTACGACGATAATTTGGTTTTAAAGGCGCTGCAAACGGCAGAGGAACTGACTTCATCGGGCTCCACAATCCGCCTTTCGAAAACCATTCCCGAAGATTTGCGCTTCGGCGGCGTAATCGATTTGAGGGAGGGCAAAAAATGTTGAATATTGCTTTGCCAAAGGGCAGGTTGGGCGAAAAGGTTTACTCGCTGCTTAAAAAAGTGGGATATGAGTGTTCGGAATATGATGAGAACAGCAGAAAACTTATCTTCCGCGACGAGAAGGGCGGAGTTAGCTATTTCTGGGTAAAGCCCTCAGACGTAGCCGTATATGTCGAGCTCGGCGCCGCGGACATAGGCGTCGTGGGAAAAGATATCCTCGAGGACGCTTCACCCAACGTTTACGAACTTTTAGATCTTAAAATGGGCAGGTGTCGCATGTGTGTCGCGGCAAAGGCCGATTGGTACGACGATACTTCAAGACCATTGAGGGTTGCGACTAAATTTGTCAACGTTGCGCGCAATTATTATGAAAATCTCGGCAGAGACATAGAAATTATAAAGCTCAACGGCTCTATTGAGCTCGCACCCATACTCGGCATGTCCGACGTCATAGTCGATATAGTTGAAACGGGCACAACTCTTAAAGAGAACAATTTAAAAGTTTTTGAAGAGATTTTTCCCATAAGCGCCAGACTGATTGCAAACAAGGCGTCTTTCAAATTCAAAAATGCAGAAATTCTTGCCCTTGCGGGCAAACTTTCCGACGAGGTAAAAAATGGTTAAGCCTGTAAAGTATAATAAAAACAATAAAGACGAAATTCTCAACCGCTCAATACTTGACACGACTGCCGTGGAGGCCGTCGTCAACGGTATTATTCGCGACGTCAGAGAGCGCGGCGACCAAGCCCTCAAAGAATATACTCTCAAATTCGACGGCGCCGCGGTTGAAAACCTTGCGGTAACTCAAGAGGAGTTTGAAGAGGCAGAAAGAGCAGTAAGCGAGGAATACAAGCAGATTTTGCGCCGTTCTGCCGCAAATATAGAAGAGTTTCACAGAGCTCAGATAAAAGGAGGTTTTGAAATTAAAAAGGACGGCTGCGTTCTCGGGCAGAAAATTACCCCGCTCGAAAGCGCTGGGCTGTACGTTCCGGGCGGTAAGGCGGCTTATCCGTCAACCGTTCTCATGAATGCAATTCCCGCAAAGATTGCGGGTGTTGAAAGAATAGTTATGGTAACGCCTCCTTTAAAAAACGGAAAAATCAAACCCGAAGTGCTTGTGGCGGCAAAAATTGCAGGCATTACCGAAGTGTATAAGGTTGGCGGAGCCCAGTCTGTCGCGGCGCTTGCGTTCGGTACGCAGACTATAAGAAGAGTTAATAAAATAACGGGACCCGGCAACATTTACGTTCAGACGGCAAAGAAACTTGTGTTCGGCGTATGCGGAATAGAGATGATTGCAGGCCCCTCTGAAATTCTTATAATTGCAGATGAAAGCGCCGTGCCCGAAAATGTCGCGGCAGACCTTCTTTCGCAGGCGGAGCACGATCAGCTTGCCACCGCAGTTCTTATAACCGACTGCGCGCAACTTGCCGAAGAGGTAAGCGTTGCGCTCGAAAGGCGGCTGGAAAAACTTGCAAGGCGGGACATAGCAAGGGTCTCGATAGATAATAATTGCAAACTTATAATAACTGATAATCTTAATGAGGCAGTGGAGCTCTCCGACGAGCTTGCTCCCGAACATCTCGAACTTGCCGTAAAGGAGCCGTTTGAATTGTTGAAACAGGTGCGCAACGCAGGTTCGGTTTTCTTGGGAAACAATACACCCGAAGCCGTCGGCGACTATTACGCAGGTACAAATCACACCCTGCCCACGAGCGGAACGGCAAAATTCGCTTCGGCGCTCGGCGTGAACGACTTTATAAAGAGCACTCAATATGTTTACTATACAAGAGAAAAACTTGAAAAGAGCAGTAAAGATATAGTTGAATTCGCTATGTCGGAGGGGCTGACCGCCCATGCCGAGAGCGTAACCGTAAGGACTGAAAAATGAGCATGTTTGCATCGGCAAAATTAAATGCCATGGCACCCTATGTCCCAGGCGAGCAACCTAGGGACAAGAAGTACGTAAAACTGAATACCAACGAAAACCCGTATTATACGTCCGAAAAAGCCGTAAATGCAATCACGCGCGAGGTTCTTTCTGAACTCAACCGCTATTCCGACCCTGAATGCAAACCTCTCGTCGCGGCGATAGCTTCCTATTACGGGGTGGAAGAACAAAATGTTCTTGTTACCAACGGTTCCGATGAGGCTCTGGCGTTCTGCTTTCAGGCGTACGGTTCAAGAGGAGTTTGCTACGCTGACGTAACTTACGGGTTCTACGACGTCTTTGCGTATATGTACGACTGTGAGGTCGAGCACATTCCCTTAAAGAAAGATTTTTCGATAGAAGCGAGCGATTATTACCGTAAAGGCAAGACGGTTGTGCTGGCAAACCCTAATGCACAGACGGGCATTGCGCTCTCCGTACAGGCGCTTGAAAAGATTATCTGCGAAAATGAGAAAAATATCGTTATAATCGATCAGGCGTATGTCGATTTCGGAGAAGACTGCAATGTCATACCGCTTATAAAAAAATATAAAAATCTCGTTGCGGTAAACACTTTTTCCAAATCGCGTTCGCTCGCAGGCGGCAGAATTGGCTTTGTCATAGCCGATAAAGAGCTCATTGCCGACCTAAACAAGGTAAAATATTCTTTTCACCCGTATAACGTCAATACAGTTTCGATGCTGCTCGCAAAGAATGCGATAGAAGATAACGAATATTTTGAATTTACAGTTAAAAAGATTAAAGCTACGAGAGCTGAACTTACCGAAGAGCTTAAAAAAATGGGCTTTGAAGTAGTTCCTTCATCTGCGAACTTTGTCCTCGCGTCAACGCCGAAGATGGAAGGCGAAAACCTTTACAAGGCGTTAAAAAACCGCGGAGTGCTCGTAAGGCATTTTTCTGACGAGAGAATAAAAGATTTTATAAGAATTACTGTCGGCACGGACGAGGAGACGGCTGCGCTTCTGGCGGCAGTAAAGTCCGTTATGGAGGAAAATACATGAGAATAGCGGAAATTAAAAGAAAAACGCGCGAAACGGACATAAAACTTTCCCTCTGCCTTGACGGAGGCGATTATAATATAAAGACCGATTGCGGCTTTTTCAATCATATGCTGGAGCTATTTGCCGTCCATGGCGGGTTTGCGCTCAACGTGGACTGTACGGGCGACTATCAGGTAGATTTTCATCATACGGTTGAAGATGTGGGAATTGCGCTCGGTCAGGCCTTTTTGCAGGCTCTCGGCGAAAAAAGAGGAATTGTCCGTTATGCCGACGTAACCATTCCTATGGATGAAGCCCTCGTTATGTGCGCCGTTGATATAAGCGGCAGGGGAACGCTCAATTACGACGTTGAAATACCCAGCGCAAAAGTCAGCGACGAGAGCGATGAGGTAAAAAGCAGGCAGGTCGGACTGTTCGATACTGAACTTGTCGAAGAATTTTTCCTCGCGTTTGTTCGCGAAGCGAGAATTACCCTGCATATAGTAAAACTTTACGGCAAAAACACTCACCACATAATTGAATGCGTCTTCAAGGCCTGCGCAAGGGCGTTGAGAGCTGCTGTGAAAGTCGAAGGCGACAAAATACCTTCAAGCAAAGGGATACTTTAATGATAGCAATAATCGATTACGGCGTGGGCAACTTGTTTTCTTTGAGTTGTTCGCTGAAAAAAATCGGGGCGGAAAGCGTTGTTACGGGCGATATAAATAAAATACGCTCTGCCGACAAAGTAATTCTGCCGGGAGTGGGTGCTTTCGGCGATGCGGCCGAAAAACTGCGCTCAACGGGGCTGGATGAAAAAATAAAAGAACTTGCCTCTGAGGGCAAGCCGCTGCTCGGAATTTGCCTCGGCATGCAGCTTCTGTTTGATAAATCGTATGAATATGGCGAGCACGAAGGGCTTTCGCTTATACACGGAGAGGCAAGACCGCTTTCTCAATTTATAAGCGGAATGAAAATTCCGCATATGGGCTGGAATTCCCTCAACATCAAAGACAAGAACAATGCGCTTTTGAAATATGTATCTGAAGGCGATTACGTTTATTTTGTTCACTCTTATTGCGGCGTCTGCAAAGAAGAGGGCGACCTTGTGGCGACTGCTTCATACGGAATTGATGTAACGGCAATCGTTTCTAGGGGAAACGTTTACGGAACGCAGTTTCACCCTGAAAAGAGCGGTGAGGTGGGCTTGAAAATTTTGAAAGCGTTTGCTGAAATTGGTGAATGAAATGTTGATTTTTCCTGCGATAGATATAATTGGCGGAGAGGTTGTAAGACTGACGCGCGGAGACTATGATAAGGTAAAAAAGTATTCGTCTTCGCCTGTCGATGTTGCAAAAAGTTTTAAAGACAGCGGTGCGGGCTACATGCACGTGGTTGACCTCGACGGAGCAAAGAGCGGAAAAACCGACAACGCAAAAACTATAGAAAAGATAGTTACAAATCTTGATATGTTTGTAGAAGTCGGCGGAGGAATACGCACGGAGGAGCGTATAAAACATTACATAGATTGCGGAGTTAAAAGGGTTATACTCGGAACAGTCGCGATAGAAAATCCTCAATTTGTAGGCGAAATGGCGGCAAAGTACGGCGATTATATTTCTGTCGGCGTCGATGCAAAAGACGGAAAAGTTGCCGTAAACGGCTGGCTTGAAACGACGGATTGCGAAGCGATAAGTTTTTGCAAAAAGTTGCAGGATATGGGTGTAGGGCATATCATTTATACCGATATAAGCCGCGACGGCGGTCTGAAAGGCACAAATTTAGAGATTTATAAAGTACTATGTCAGACATTATCGTTAAATATAACAGCTTCTGGCGGTATAACTTACATTGATGAAATCAAAAAACTTAAAGAGATGAATATTTACGGCGCCATTTTAGGCAAGGCTTTGTATGAAGGAAAGATAAATCTTTCCGAAGCCGTAAAAATCGGGGAGGGAATTTAAAATGCTCGCCAAAAGAATTATCCCTTGTCTTGACGTAAGGAACGGCAGGGTTGTCAAAGGTACAAATTTTACGGGACTTAAAGATGTTGACGACCCGGTCAAACTTGCAGCGTTTTATTCGGACTGCGGAGCGGACGAACTCGTTTTTTACGATATTACTGCGAGCGCGGAGGGCAGAAAACTTTTTTCCGAGGTTTTGAAAAAGGTGGCGGAAAATGTTTTTATACCTCTCACGGTAGGCGGAGGAATAAACAGTCTCGAAGATTTCGACCGTGTATTGAAAAGCGGTGCGGACAAAGTCAGCGTAAACAGCGGAGCTATTAAAAATCCCGATCTGATATATTCTGCGGCAGAAAAATACGGCGATCAGTGCGTAGTGCTTTCTATGGATGTAAAAAGAGTGGACGGCAAATTCACTATTTTCAGCCATGGCGGGCGCGTGCAGACAGATATCGAGGCGGTTTCGTGGGCGAAATTCGGTCAGCAACACGGCGCCGGCGAGCTTGTTGTCAACAGCATAGATACTGACGGCGTCAAGGGAGGCTTCGATCTGGAGATGCTCGACGCCATTTGCGGAGCAGTAACAATTCCCGTTGTTGCGAGCGGCGGAGCGGGCAGCGAAAAGCATTTTCTCGATTTGTTTAAAAGCGTCAATGCAGACGCAGGTCTTGGCGCTTCCGTCTTTCATTTCGGCGAAATAGAAATTAAACATCTTAAAAATTACTTAAAACAAAACGATATAGAGGTTAGATTATGATTAACGCAGATCAATTGAAGTTCGATGCAAACGGTCTCATTCCCGCCGTTGTAACCGATTATTATACTAAAAAAGTTTTAACTGTCGCATACATGAACCGCGAAAGTCTTGAAATAAGCATGAAAGAGGGCAAAACGTGCTTCTATTCGCGCAGCCGCAAAAAACTTTGGCGAAAGGGCGAAACGAGCGGGAATTTTCAGCATATCGTTTCGATTAAATGCGACTGCGATAAAGACGCCCTTACAGTCGAGGTTATAAAAGACGGTCCTGCATGTCATCTAGGGACGGACAGTTGCTTCAACGATTTCGTGTATACAAATGACGAAATTCCTCAATTTTCGATTGACGGCCTTTATGAACTTCTTGAGGGGAGAATGCGCGACAAGCCGGAAAATTCTTATACTACTTACCTATTTGAGCAGGGTATAGATAAAATTCTTAAAAAAGTCGGGGAAGAATGCACCGAAGTAATTGTTGCGGGAAAAGGTGGCGATAAGGCTGAAACGGTTTTCGAAATAGCCGATTTGTGTTATCACGTAATGGTTCTTATGGTTCAGATGGGAATCAAACCTTCAGAAGTGAAGGGTGAGCTTGCCAAACGCCACATCATTGACCACAAGGTAAAACAGCAAAAAATGAAATAAATGTATAATGTCGGCGGCGTTAAATTTTTGCGCCGCCGACACAAATTCACTTGACTTTGATTATAAATTAAATTATAATCACTTACGTTATGCGGATATGGCGGAATTGGCAGACGCGCAGGTTTCAGGTTCCTGTGGGCGACCGTGCAGGTTCAACTCCTGTTATCCGCACCAAATAAAATAGGACGAGAGCAAATCTCGTCCTATTTCATTTTTTGTTCTAGTAAAAATATCTGAGGGTTTAATAGGCAAAAAGACGCGAAATAGGTTGTATTAGACAGCTTAAAAATTCTCGGCTTTGGCAGTCAACCGTGCTTGCCGCACAAGGCGTAAACAGAGGTATACAACCAAAAGAGATTTGTTGAAATTTAATTATCATCGAAGCTGAAAGCTAAATTTTTAATTTATTATTAATTATCTGAACTGGTTGTATTATCCATTTGACAATCGTCTCTTTAATTGATAGAATAATTAAAAAATCGGACAAAAATTTGAATATAAAACTACCACCGGGTAGCGAATGTAAAGGCATTCATGTTTATAGCGTAGGTCTTTGAAGCTATAAACAGGGATGCCTTTTTTTGTTGGAGGTAATATGATTAAAAAGAAATTGAACAAATATATACTGACGAATGTGCTTGGAATGGTCAGTACTTCACTTTATATTTTGGCAGATACTATTTTCATTTCCGCTAAAGAAGGGACTAACGGAATAACCGCATTAAATCTCGTTTTGCCGATATACGGTATGATTAATGCCATTGGCTCTATGATAGGCATAGGTTCGGCAATAAATTATTCTATAATCAGATGCGTAGATAAAGAAAATGCAAATCTTTATTTCGCAAATTCGATTAATTCTATATTGCTTATAAGTCTGATTTTTGTGGCTTTAGGCGTTTTTTTACCCAAACAACTACTCACAATGTTGGGCGCAGATGAAATTATTCTTGCCACGGGCTCAACCTATACTAAGATAGTTTTATGTTTTGCGCCTTTCTTTATGCTGAATTATACAATGACAGCCTTTGTAAGAAATGATAATGCGCCAGGCATTGCGATGGCGGCAACTATAGTAAGCGGAATTTTTAATATTGTATTTGACTACGTATTTATGTTTCCGCTGCAGATGGGGATGGCAGGAGCCGCGCTTGCAACCGGCTTATCGCCTGTTGTAAGCATGTTGATATGTCTTTTTCACTATTTATCTTCGAAAAATAATATCGCATTTGTAATGGTATTGCCGTCAATAAAAAAATTGCTGGCGGCTTGCAAATTAGGCGTAGTTTCGTTTGTGGGGGAGATATCCAACGCTGTTACAACGCTTGTGTTTAATTTTATTCTGTTAAAATTAATCGGGAATAAGGCTGTTGCAGCATACGGAATTATAGCTAATATTGCTCTCATCGGTACTTCGCTGTTTAACGGTGTTTCACAGGGTTTACAGCCGTTGGCGAGTATAAGTCATGGTACACAAAACATTAAAGAGAAAAAAGTTATTCTGCTTCAATCGCTAAAAATATCGATAATAATTGCCATACTTCTTATATTGACAATAATGTTGTTATCAAAAAATTTAGTGGGAATATTTAATAGCAAGCAATCGGCAGAGCTTGAGAGATATGCCGGCGAAGGCATGAGACTGTATTTTCTGGGATTTTTATTTGTATCCGTCAATATTGTGATGGCAGGATTTTATAGTGCAACGGGTAAAGCGGTACAATCTTCCGTTATAGCAATATGCAGGGGAATAATTTTTATATCAATATTCGCCATGCTGTTTTCGTATTTATTTGGCATTGTCGGTCTGTGGCTATCTTTTTTGGCGTCGGAAACAGCCACATTTATATTAATTATAATACTAAATTTAATTACAAATAATAGAAAACATAGCACGAAAATGGTTGAAAGTACCTGAATTATAAGTAATTGCATTATGGGATGTTGGATAACACTCTGCATATAAAAAAACAGCTTGTTCTTGACAAAATTGCGTTAATTATTATAATAAATACAGGAAATTCATTGGCAACAGGAGTAATTTTTATGATTTTCAGAAAATTCGGTAAGACAAATAAAATGGTAAGCGAAATAGGTCTCGGAACGTGGCAACTCGGAACAAAATGGGGCGAGCCTTTCAATGAAGAGGAGGCAATGCGCATTCTTGAAACGAGCGCCGACTGCGGAATTAACCTTATTGACACTGCCGACATTTATAACAAAGGCAACAGCGAATTGACCATAGGAAAATTTATAAAACAGCATAAAAATAATCTTTATGTCGTTACGAAGTGCGGTAGAGGTCTCAATCCTCATACGGCAGAGGGATATACGCCCGAAAATATAGAAAATTTTATAGATAACAGCCTTAAACGTTTAGGCGTTGAGCAACTCGACATGGTTCTCCTGCATTGCCCGCCCACGGCTGTTTATTATAAAGACGACCTTTTTGCGGGTATAGATAAAATCGTAAAAAAGGGTAAAATTGCCGCTTACGGCGTAAGTGTGGAAAAAGTAAGCGAAGGTCTTCAGGCAATGGAATACAATATCTCCGCTATTGAAGTCATTTTCAATATGTTCAGGTTAAAACCTGCCGAAGAATTGCTTCCCAAGGCAAAAGAGAAAGATATAGGCATTCTTGCCCGCGTTCCTTTGGCGAGCGGTCTGTTGACGGGAAAGTTCTCAAAAGACACTGTATTCGGTCAACGCGACCACAGAAATTATAACAGGCACGGCGAATCTTTCGATAAAGGAGAAACTTTCTCCGGCGTTGATTACGATACAGGTTTGCAGGCGGTTGAAGAGCTTAAAAAGCTGTTCAATACCGAAAGCCTCGCGCCGTATGCTTTGCGCTGGATATTGATGCACAACGAAGTGAGCGCCGTTATTCCGGGCGCGAGCAGAGCGGAACAGGTGCTCGGCAACGTAAAGGCGGCTGAAATACCTGCTTTATCGACAGAACAGATGAAGGGCGTTACCGAAATATACAACAAATATATAAGAAAGTCCGTTCACGATAACTGGTAATATTAATGTCTTATTTATGCTTATTCCCGATCAAAATGAGCTCAATTTTAGCGTCGGGAATAAGCATTTTTTGTTTTTGACAATTGTTTATAAAAAGTAAACAGTAAAAGCTCAAATTCTACGGTTCGTGGGTTGTTTTATGCCTTTTACGCATTTAAAATATAGTTGCAAGGAGGAATAATATGAACCAGATAAAAACGGGAAAGTTTATTCAGAAAGTGAGAAAAGAGGCAGGGCTCACTCAGCGCGAACTGGCAGAAAAGCTGGGCGTATCGGATAAAACCATATCCAAGTGGGAAACGGGCAACGGTCTTCCCGATGCTGGCAATATGTTGCCGCTCTGCGATTTGCTCGGCATCAGCGTGAACGAACTTCTTTCTGGCGAACGGCTTGAAGGGCAGCAATACATAAATAAAGCGGAAGAGAACATGCTCAATTTCGTAAAAGAAAGAGAGGAGGCAAAGAAAAAACTTATTCTTTCCTTTATCGTCGGCATGATAGCAACCATTTCAGGCGTCGGGTTTATATTGATAGGTCTTCTTCTGACAATGCCGCTTTGGCTCAGAATTGTTTTAATTTTACTCGCCGCAATTATTATCGTTTCAGGTATCGGTGCCGCCTGCGTGCTCGACAGGGAAGCAGGTGTGTTCGAATGTCCTCACTGCGGAGAAAGGTTTGTTCCTTCTATGAAAGACTATGTTATGGGCGCGCATACTTTACTCAAACGGAAATTAACCTGCCCCAACTGCGGCAAAAAAAGTTATTGTCGCAAACGACTTGGAAGATGACCAATCTCAAAATATCCCCTCCGACTTTGGTAGGGGATATTTTTGTCTTAAATTTTGTGGCGATTATTTATAACAATATAGCTGCTATTTCTGAAAAATATTAACTAAATATTGTAGTACAGAACACAATATTATTTAAGTAAAAAAATATCGATTGCCGCTTGACCGAAAAAATTCATATTGATATAATTTTATCGATATCAGAAATATGCAAAATAATTGAGATTGCATAAAATAAATACGTATTAAAATTTTCCATTCAGGAGTAATCATATGGATTTCAAATTTACCTATAGCTTGTGCGACAGCGTGGAAAAGCTGGAGCGCGAAATTGAAAGGGTGAAAGCGGCGCAGAAGATTTTTTCAACCTATTCGCAGGAACAGGTAGATAAAATTTTCCTCGCCTGCGCAATTGCGGCGAACAAGCAGAGGATACCTCTCGCAAAACTCGCCGTCGAAGAAACGGGTATGGGCGTAGTTGAAGACAAAGTAATAAAAAATCACTACGCTGCCGAGTACATTTATAATAAGTACAAGGCAGTTAAAACCTGCGGCGTCATAGAAGAAGATAAGGCTTATGGCATAAAGAAAATTGCCGAACCTATCGGGCTCATCGGTGCCGTAATTCCCACCACAAACCCGACTTCTACGGCCATTTTCAAAACTCTCATATGCCTCAAGACGAGAAACGGCTGTATTATAAGCCCTCATCCCAGAGCAAAAAAGAGCACCATTGCCGCAGCAAAAGTCGTTTATGAAGCGGCGGTTGAAGCGGGCGCGCCCGAAGGAATAATCAGTTGGATTGACGTTCCTTCGCTTGAAATGACTAATACCCTGATGCGCGAATCTGATACAATTCTCGCGACAGGCGGTCCCGGAATGGTAAAGGCGGCTTATTCGTCCGGCAAACCCGCTCTCGGCGTCGGCGCTGGCAATACGCCTGCGATAATAGACGAAAGCGCTGATATAGAGCTTGCAGTAAGCTCGATTATTCATTCAAAGACTTTCGATAACGGCATGATCTGCGCGTCCGAACAGTCGGTAATAGTTTCGGATAAGATTTATTCCAAAGTCAAAAAGGAATTTGCTGCGCGCGGTTGCTATTTCCTCAAAGGTGAAGAGCTCGACAAGGTGCGCAAGACCATTATAATTAACGGCTCGCTCAACGCAAAAATCGTCGGGCAGAGCGCGTATAAAATTGCTTGTCTTTCGGGTGTCGAAGTTCCCGAAACGGCAAAAATTCTAATAGGCGAAGTCCAGTCGGTGGATATAAGCGAAGAATTTGCGCACGAAAAACTTTCGCCCGTTCTCGCAATGTATAAGTCCGAAAGTTTTGAGGACGCTGTCGCAAAAGCCGAACAGCTCATAGCCGACGGCGGTTACGGACACACTTCGTCAATCTACCTCAATGTAAATAAATCGCAGGAAAAACTCAATTATTTCAGCTCGAAGATGAAAACATGCCGTATCCTCGTAAACACTCCTTCGTCTCACGGCGGCATAGGCGATCTTTACAACTTCAAGCTCACGCCTTCGCTCACGCTTGGTTGCGGTTCGTGGGGCGGCAACTCCGTATCGGAAAACGTCGGGGTAAAACATCTTTTAAATATTAAAACAGTTGCTGAAAGGAGAGAAAACATGCTTTGGTTCAGGGCGCCCGAAAAAGTTTATATCAAAAAGGGCTGTCTGCCCGTTGCGTTAGACGAACTAAAAACCGTGATGAATAAGAAAAAGGCGTTTATCGTAACAGACAGTTTTCTTTATCAGAGCGGGTTTACAAAGTGCATAACCGAAAAACTTGACGAAATAGGGATAGACCATTCAACATTCTTCAACGTTGCTCCCGATCCCACGCTCGCCTGCGCGATGGGGGGCGTTGCACAGATGCGCGCATTCCAACCCGATACCATCATAGCATTCGGCGGCGGCTCTGCGATGGACGCAGCTAAAATCATGTGGGTGCTTTATGAGCATCCCGACGTCGATTTCCTCGATATGGCAATGCGCTTTATAGATATAAGGAAGAGAGTTTATACATTCCCCAAGATGGGAGAAAAGGCTTACTTTATAGCCATTCCCACATCGGCGGGCACGGGTTCGGAAGTTACGCCTTTCGCCGTCATCACCGATGAAAAGACGGGCATAAAATATCCTCTTGCCGACTATGAGCTCATGCCCGACATGGCTGTCGTGGATACCGATCTTCATATGTCCGCGCCCAAGGGGCTAACGGCTGCGTCGGGCATAGACGCCGTAACCCACGCGCTCGAAGCATACGCTTCTATGATGGCAACAGATTATACCGACGGACTTGCAATTCAGGCGCTAAAAGTTATATTCAAATATCTCCCGAGAGCATACGAAGACGGTCAGAATGACGTTGAAGCTAGGGAAAAAATGGCTAACGCCGCCACAATGGCAGGTATGGCTTTTGCCAATGCCTTCCTCGGAGTATGCCATTCAATGGCGCACAAACTCGGCGCGTTCCATCACCTGCCTCACGGCATTGCGAACGCTCTTATGATTGACGAGGTTCTTCGCTTCAACGCGAGCGAAACGCCCGTAAAGATGGGTACTTTCTCGCAGTATGATCATCCCAAGACGCTTGCAAGGTACGCCGAAGTTGCTCAGAGCCTCGGTTTAGGCGGTAAAAACGATAAGGAAAGCCTTGAAAATCTTATCAGTGCTATCGACGAACTCAAAGCAAAAGTAGGCATTAAAAAGACTATTAAGGAATACGGTATTGACGAAAAAGATTTCCTCGATCGCCTCGACGAAATGACCGAGCAGGCGTTCGATGACCAGTGCACTGGCGCAAATCCCCGTTATCCTTTGATGAGCGAAATCAAACAGATGTATATGAATGCCTATTACGGCAAATAAGGAGGAAAACTTATGAGTGAAAAGATATTGGTTGCCGAAATGCCCGGCAAAAAACTCTACCGCGACGGCGATTGCGCCATAAAGGAATTTGACGCAGATTATTCAAAAGCAAACATTCTTAATGAGGCGCTCAATCAGGCGCGCGTGGAAGAGACCGATTTGTGCATACCTAAAATACACGCGGTTCAGGTTGTGGACGGTAAGTGGTCGATTGTCATGGATTATATCGAGGGCATAACACTCGATAAAATGATGAAAGATCACCCCGAAAAAGAGGATGAATACCTTGAAATGTTTGTCGATTTGCAGCGCACCGTTCTTTCGAAAAGAGTGCCCATGCTCAACAAGCTCAAAGACAAAATGCAGGCTAAAATAAGCGCTACAAATCTGGATGCGAGCATAAGATATGAGCTTCACACAAGACTTGACGCTCTGCCCAAGCATTATAATCTCTGCCACGGCGACTTTAACCCCAGCAATATAATAATAACTGCGGACGGAACGCCCTACATAATCGACTGGTCGCACGCCACGCAGGGCAACGCTTCGGCTGACGTTGCAAGGTCTTATCTTCTGTTCTATCTCGAAGGCAAGGAAAAGCTGGCGGAAAAATACCTCAGCCTTTATTGCAAAAAAAGCGATACGGCGAAACAGTATGTACAGAAATGGATACCTATCGTGGCGGCTTCAAGGCTTACCGCGGCGAAAAAGAACGAAGAAGAATTTTTGCACAGATGGACGGACGTCGTCGATTATGAATAATTGATTTAAATAATAAGACTTGCTTAAAAGCAAGTCTTATTTTATTGCAATTTATTACAAAAACATTTATAATTATTTGTATGTATGACTTAATGTGCTTTGTGCGTGTAGAGTTTCCCGATGACCCTAACGTCGAGGGAATGTTGTACTGGTATATCTGCGATTTTGACGGAGCCCGCCCCGGAGACAGGGTTATTGCGCCGCTCGGCAGGCATAATCATACGCAGGAAGGAGTAATAAGGGAAGTACGCATAACCGAAGATTATAATGCGCCCTTTCCGCTCTATCTGATAAAGAGCATTAAAAAACTCATAAAATCTGAGGGAGATTGATGGTAAATGTATAAAATTGCAAAAAAACGCGTATTAAATCCCACGGTTACGATGATGGATATAAGTGCGCCGCTCGTCGCAAAAAAGGGGCAGGCGGGGCAGTTTATAATTCTCCGCGTCGATAAGGACGGCGAGAGAATTCCCCTCACTATCGCAGGTTGCGACGTAAAAGAGGGTACGGTTAAAATAATTTTTCAGGTCGTCGGCGGAACTACTATGGCGCTCAACGCCAAGAATGAAGGCGATTACATAGAAGATTTTGTCGGACCTCTCGGTTGCCCTACAAAAACCGACGGGATAAAGAAAGTCTGCATCGTCGGCGGCGGCGTGGGCTGTGCAATCGCTTTGCCCGTTGCGCAGAAATTCCATGAACTCGGCGCGGAAGTGCACTCCATAGTCGGTTTCAGGAATAAAGACCTTGTAATTTTAGAAGATGAGTTCAGGGCTTGCTCCGACAAATTTACGATTATGACGGATGACGGCAGTTACGGCAGACAGGGCGTGGTTACCGTTCCTTTGAAAGAAGCTATCGAAAGCGGCGAAAATTACGACGAAGTTATAACAATCGGTCCGCTTATAATGATGAAATTTGTCGTTGCGACGACCAAACCTTTCGGAATAAAGACAACCGTCTCCATGAACCCCATTATGATTGACGGTACGGGCATGTGCGGCGGTTGCCGCCTTACCGTCGGCGGCAAGACGAAGTTTGCCTGCGTTGACGGACCCGACTTCGACGGCTTCGAGGTTGATTTTGATGAAGCTATGGAGCGTTCTTCTATGTATTCCGACTTTGAAAGGCATGAGCGCGAAGAAAACTGCAATCTTTTCAGACAGGAGGTAAAATAAATGGCTATTCAACCTAAAAAACACGAAATGCCCGTACAGGAACCTTCTGTCAGAGCGAAAAATTTTGAAGAGGTTGCCTTAGGCTACACTCCTGAAATTGCAGTTGCGGAGGCCAAGAGGTGCCTTGAGTGTAAAAATCATCCCTGCGTTGACGGTTGCCCCGTCAACATTTCAATTCCGCAGTTTATAGCAAAAATAAAGAACGAAGACTTTGAAGGGGCATATCAGGTTATCGCGCAGTCTTCGTCCCTGCCCGCCGTTTGCGGCAGAGTTTGTCCGCAGGAAACTCAGTGCGAAAGCAAATGCACTCTCGGCATAAAGTTTGAACCCGTGGCGATAGGCAGGCTTGAACGTTTTGTCGCAGATTATCACAATGATAATTTCAAGGGCGAAATAGAGGTTCCGCCTTCAAACGGACATAAAGTGGCTGTTATAGGATCTGGTCCTTCGGGGCTTGCCTGTGCGGGAGATCTCGCCAAAAAGGGATACAAAGTTACTGTCTTTGAAGCTCTTCATACAGCGGGCGGCGTGCTCGTTTACGGCATACCCGAATTCAGACTTCCCAAGGCGATAGTCCAAAAAGAGGTCGAAACGCTAAAAAAATACGGCGTTGAAATACAGACGAATGTAGTTATAGGTAAAACTCTGACTGTTGACGAGCTCTTTGAGGACGGTTTTGAAGCCGTGTTTATCGGTTCGGGTGCGGGGTTGCCCAGGTTTATGGGCATTCCTGGCGAAAGCCTCAAAGGCGTCTATTCCGCAAACGAGTTCCTCACAAGAAGCAACCTGATGAAAGCGTACAATAAAAAAAGCCATACTCCCGTAATGCACGCCAAAAATGTTGCGGTAGTGGGCGGCGGCAACGTGGCGATGGACGCTGCGCGCACAGCTTTGCGTTTGGGTGCAGAGAACGTTTACATAGTTTACCGTCGTTCTATGGAAGAAATTCCCGCAAGAAAGGAAGAAGTTGAACACGCCGAGGAAGAGGGCATAGAGTTCAAAATACTCAATAATCCCGTTGAAATTCTCGGCTATCGCAATCCCGATGACAGGCGCGACCCCAAAAACGGATTTGTTACGGGCATAAAGGTCATAAAGTGCAAACTGGGCGAGCCCGATGAGAAAGGCAGGCGCAGACCTGTGGAAATCCCGGGGAGCGAATACGTTATTCCCGTCGATTGCGTTATAATGTCGATAGGAACTAGTCCTAATCCGCTTATAAAGAGCACTACTGACGGACTTGAAGTAAATAATCACGGCGGAATTATTGTCGATGAGAACGGTAAAACTTCCAAAGAGGGAGTTTATGCCGGCGGCGACGCTGTTACCGGTGCGGCGACGGTTATCCTTGCCATGGGTGCAGGAAAAACTGCGGCAAAAGCCATCGACGAATATATTTCATCAAAAAAAGCATAATATATATAAAAAAGAAGGATTTGCGGGCGCTTAAAGCGCCCGCAATAATAATATGGAACTCGAAGAAATTATTAAAAATTGCAACTGCATCTGCTTATACCTTGACGGTGAAAAAACATACTTCGAAAAGAATTCTCCTGCGTACAATGACATAATGAACGCTTGGGAGGATATGACGAACAATGCAATTCAGATGCCTGCATTCGGTGTTAGCATAAACGCTATGACTGTCGAAAATATGCGCAAGGGTCTTTGGTTTGAAATGCTGTTTAACAGCAAACAGCAGGACGAAGGGATGCCGTTTGTTCGATTATTGGTTAACGTAGTCAATGATTTTTCTGGTTTTAATATTATAAGATATCTTCCCGAAGAAGGGTATCAGGGCAGGTGTTTTTATTTTCAGTTGATGGGTTGCGACATGTCGGAATTCGCAAAAGCGTTGAATAAAGCTATAAAATAATGATTATTTTAATTTTATAAAGTACTATGTCATATATAATTAGCTTAATAATTGATTAATTAAACAAAAACTACCAACAAATCTATCTGTTGGTAGTTTTTATTATATTTTTAACTTCTGATTTATTGTTGATTATTTTGTGCTTTTACGCGTTTGTACTCTGCAATCGCCTTTGACAGCTGGTCGGGGCAGGAGGTGTTATTGCGGCAGAGAACGCCCGCCAAAAGTTTTTCAACTTCGTCAATATCTTTTCCTTCGACAAGTCTGCCTATGCCCTGAAGGTTGCCGCCGCAGCCTCCTACGAATTTTACGTTGTGAAGTTTGTTCTGGTCATCAACTTCGAAATAAATCTGCCTGGAGCAGGTGCCCCTGGTCTGGTATGTAAACATAATCTTCCTCCTTACAGCTTAAAGCTGTATCAATTGAAAAATGTCAGTCGCAAAGGTTTTCGTAAATTACCGAATAAACGTCTGCGGCTTTTTCTTCCCATTTTTTGTATATTTTGTTCGCCGTCTTCCTGTCGGGAACTACGAATTTAAGTTCCAGCATGGGTTGTACGGGAGCTAAAATCTTTAAAAAAACAGTATAAGTGCCGTCTTTGTTCTGATAATAGTCTGAGCGGCATTCCTGTCTGTTTCTGTATTTTGCGCTGTTTTTCTTTACAAAGATTGAAATTTCTTCCCTGACGCTCTTAGGTATATTTATGTAAAAATTCGCAAGCGTCTCGCGTCCGTCGGGTGTTATAGTGTAAAGCGTGTCATCGTCCTGGTTTACAATGCAGATAAAATTGTCGTCGAGAAGTTTATGAATTACGTTGACGCAATCCATGTAGCCCATCCATTCGTTGGAGGAGGAGCACATGTCCACAATCGTTCTCTCCGAAAGGGCGCTTTCCATTTTATCGAAAACGAAAAGAATTATTAATTTGTTAATGGAAGTTTCACCCGATTTAATCATAACTTTAAAAAACCTTATCGCTTGTCCGAAGACAAGTACTGTTATTATACATAATTATTAATTTAAAATCAAGATATTTGCCTAAAAATATTTTATTTTGCGGAGCTTTGTGATATAATAGTATAAAATCAGACGCAAGGTGGAAAAATGGAAGACGTCAGATCTCAGATTAACGATTTTCTCGGTAAGTGCGAGGAAGTAAAAAATTGTAAGTTTATTATGGCAACGACCAAGATAAAAGACCTTCTCAAGTCTATTGTCAACAGCCGCACGCTGTATCAGTTGTTTACTTCCGTATCCACTGAATTTGACTATCTTACGGCTAAAGCGCAGTGTCTTTTGGACGTTTCCGACGGTTTTAACAACCGCGGCGTCGTCATTCTGCCCGAGTCCGTTCAGGACAAACTTGCGTTTATTTTTTGCCTTTTGGTCGAAATTGACAGGGATACAATCAATTTCAACTGGTTTTTACAGAAATATTTTTCCGACGACGGCAGTTTTTACGGCAGTTATTACGCGTTCTGCGATCTGGTAATAGATAATCTCGAAAAAATCATACGCGGCGTATTCGCAAAAGAGATTGAAGACGAACCCGTAGCAGCTCAGGAAGTTGCCGAACCCGAACAGAAAGAGGTGCAGCCCAATCCGCAGAAGTCTCAGATACTTTCGGAAATTTCCCTTCTGATAGCGCAGGAAAAGCAGTTTATTTTGGAAAGTTCTATTCCCGCAGAAGATAAGGAGGCAGGCTATAAAATGCTTTCCGAAATATCTAAGGCGTTGAAAAGCGGCGATTTCGAACTCGCAAACGCGCTTGTCTGTGGCTATAACTATTACATATTATATAATAACAGTATCAGCCAGGGAGTTGCATCGCTGTTTGAAAGCATAGAACAGTACGAGACCACCGTATGAATTTAAAAGAAGAAAAATTGACTTCACGCCGCATTTTTGAAGGCAAAATATTCAAAGTTGACGTCGATGAAGTTATTTTGCCCGACGGAAGGCATGCTCGGCGCGAGTGCGTAAGGCACAGCGGCGGCGTGGCTGTCCTCTTTGTGAAAGAGGGGAAAATTGCGCTGGTCAGGCAATTCCGTTATATTTACGGGGAAGAAATGTATGAAATTCCCGCAGGCAAGCTCAACGACGGCGAACAGGCGGAAGTCTCCGCTGCAAGAGAGCTGGAAGAAGAGACGGGGTACAGGGCGAAAAAAATTATCCGACTCGCCGACATTTATCCCACGCCGGGTTACACGGATGAAATAATAAGCATTTTTTATGTTCCCGATGCCGAGTACATTGCTCAGAAGCTCGACGACGGCGAATTTCTCGATGTCGAATTTGTCCCAGAGGATAAAGTCGGGCAAATGATAAGACGGGGAGAAATTAAGGACGCAAAGACTGTCGTTGCGTATTACAGGTATAAGGAAATGCGCGCTTCTGGGGATATCAATTAATAAAAAATTTAAGCGGGCTGCGAATGCAGCCCGCTTTTTTTCAGTTACAGTTGCAGCCGCAACCGCAGCCGTTACCGCAGAAAAGATTACTCAGCGTACCGTTTTTCCACATAGTGTAAATCAGTGCGATAAGTATGGGTGTGCAACTGCCGGAAAGCACGCTTTCAAGGCCGTTATCTGCACAGCTCGCCGCTATGAGCAACAGAATGAGTATCCAAAGGCAGCTGTTGCAGCCGCCAAACTGCGAAAAAATATTCATATATTTCCTCCTGTGAATGCTCTGCAAGGCGATATGTACAAAATTGGTGTGCCTTGCAGTTTTCTCTATACTTAATAATATTTGTTTTGTCTAAAAAATGTTACTGCGCCGTTCAATCGCTTGCCATATAGATTTTTGAATGATATAATTTACAGGTATAAATTTTTGGGAATACTTTCGGCGGATATTCTTATAAAATCCGACCGTATATAAGTATAATATATTTTTTTCTACGGATATTCATTGTGAAATCCGATGGAGGTTCTTATGGAAAAGGCTAAAAAGTCTTACTTTACTGCCAAGAATGTTACTTATCTTGCAGTGCTTCTCGCCCTTGTAATCGTTTTGCAGGTTTGGGGCGGTTCTATCAAAATCGGTGCAACGAGTTTAAGTTTCGTGCTCGTGCCGATTGTACTCGGCGGCGTTCTTCTCGGAATTGGCGCGGGCGCAATTTTAGGTTTTGCGTTCGGCTTCATCGTTCTTATGTACGGAGTAACGGGTGCTGATCCGTTTACGGCATTGCTTTTCAGCGCGCATCCCGTTATTACTTCCTTTCTTTGCCTTATAAAAGGTACTGCGGCAGGTGCGGTTTCCGGTCTTTTGTATAAACTTATTTCGGTAAAAAATAAGTATGTTGCCGTTTTTGTCGCTTCTGCGGTAGCCCCTGTCGTAAATACCGGGCTCTTTATAATAGGCGCTCTTTTTATGGGCGACTTCATCACTCAGACTTTTGTCCCTGACGGCGAAACGCTTATGTATTTCCTCGTCATAGGGTGCGCGGGCATTAATTTTCTTGTTGAATTTGCAATTAACATCATTCTTTCGCCTGCAATCTTTACGGTGAACAACGTTCTTGAAAAGCAGCTCAGGCGTTCTTCTCACGGATACTCCGCAAAAAAAGAACATAAAACCCAAAAAACGGACACGGAATAAAACTTTATGATAATTTGTCTTGACGTAGGCAATACGAATATAAAATATGCGCTTTTCGACGGCGAAGAACTTGTTTTAAGTTTCCGCGTCGCGACCGAGCATAAAAAAACTTCCGACGAATACGGCGGTCAGCTTATAAGCATTCTCAAAAATAACGGCTTCTCGGCCGACGACATTTCGGGAGGAATTATATCTTCGGTTGTTCCGCCCCTCGATTATACGTTGGAAAGAATGTGCCAGACTTACCTTAAAATTAAACCGCTCATTGTCGGTGCTGGACTTAAAACGGGTATGAACCTTAAAGTCGATAATGCAAGGGAAGTGGGCGCTGACCGCGTGGTTAACAACGTTGCGGCGGCAAGAAAATACGGCTATCCGCTTATCGTCATAGATTTCGGCACTGCAACGACCTTCAACGTAATCGACGAACAGGGTCGTTTCATCGGCGGAGTTATAGCTCCCGGAATTAAGGGTTCGCTCGACAGCCTCGTAAACGGCACGGCAAAATTGCCCAAAGTTGAAATTGAACGACCCGACAAAGTTATAGGAACTAATACCGTAACCAATATGCAATCGGGCATTTTCTACGGTTTTTCAGGGCTAGTTGAATACATTGTCAAGAAAATCAGGCGCGAAATGAAGTGCGACGACGTCAAAGTCGTTGCGACGGGCGGATTTTCCGAAATAATAGCCAAAGAAATTTCCTGCATCGACAGCGTGGACAAGTTGCTTACGCTCGAAGGTCTGAAATATCTGTATTATCTTAATAACACGGAGGAATAATATGAAGAAAGTTGGCGTAGCGATACTCGGACTTGGTGTTGTCGGCGGAGGCACATATCAAATTCTTAAGGAGCACCGCGAATTTTATCAGAAAAATCATAAAATAGATTTGGTTGTTGAAGCTGTGCTTGAACGCAATGTAGAAAAAGCCGTTGCTTTGGGCGTGGAAAGAGAAAAGATTGCGGCAAACATTCAGGAGATATGCAGCAATCCTGACGTTGACATAGTTGTCGAGGTGATGGGCGGCGTTGAGCCCGCAAGAACCTTCGTGCTCGATTGCCTTCATGCGGGCAAGTCCGTGGTTACTTCAAACAAGGAATTGTTCTGCAAATACAATCATGAACTTGAAGTTGCGGCGAAGAAAAACCATTGCGGACTTTTTTATGAGGCGAGCTGTGTAGGCGGCGTTCCCGTTATCCGTGCGCTTCTGGATAACCTTCAAGGCAATAAAATTTTGTCGATGATGGGTATCATCAACGGCACTACCAACTATATTCTGACAAAAATGTCGTCGGAAGGCGTTTCCTATCAGGAAGTGCTCAAAGAGGCGCAGAAGCTCGGCTATGCGGAAGCAAATCCCACCGCAGACGTCGAAGGTTACGACGCAGCATACAAACTTTCAATACTTTCCAGCCTGGCTTTCCATACAAAAATTCCTTTCTCGAAAATTTACAGGGAAGGCATTACCGATATTTCGGTTACAGATATAAATTACGGCAAAAAATTCGGTTATGTGCTTAAACTTCTCGCCACGGGCAAAAACGGAGACAACGGCATAGAAGTAAGGGTGCACCCTGCATTCATAAAGAGTTCACACCCTCTCGCAAGCGTAAACGACAGCTATAACGCTGTCTATATTACGGGTGACTGCGTTGAAGACGTTATGTTGTACGGCAGAGGCGCGGGCGCACTTCCCACGGGCAGCGCGATAGTGGGAGATATCATTTATTGCGCTACGCATTCCAACTATCAGTACTCGACCTTCAAAAATACAGCGGAAGCGTCGCCTTCTACAAAGTTTATCGAAAATTTCGAGAGCGCTTATTATATTCGCCTCAAAGCTACCGATAAGCCCGGCGTGCTTGCAAAGGTTTCTTCAATTTTCGCAAAGTGCGGTATAAGCGTTGCGCAGATGTCTCAGGAAAGTCAGGGCGATGCCGACGGGTCGGTTCCTCTTATTTTCATTACGCACACAACCAGAGAGAACAACGTCAAAAAGGCAGTTTCTCTCATCAATCAGAGCAATGACATCGCACAGGTTGCGGCAGTTATAAGGGTGGTTTCTTAAATAAAAATTTAAAAGCAGGGCATTTGCCCTGCTTTTTTTTAATTTTAAAATATGTAAATATAAAAGCTAAACATTGTCGGACATCGGTTTGACCTCAAATCAAATTGGGGTAAATAATAATACTTTAAAATTATGAATAATAACCAATTTTGTACCTATCAAGGTCAAATTCAGCTAATAATGAGCGCATCAACTGATTTCACACAAGCTAATAAATTGTAATTTATGTGAAAGTATATTCCATGACGTGATTGCCGAAAGAAAGTGTGTATATGCCTTTACTTGTATCATCTCCTCGAATGATATTCAGCGCACCGTAGGTCATATATCCGTGTCCGTCAATCTTATAGAGCTTTTCAACTATAATCTTTCCTTTATTAAACAGATTTCCTTTGTCAATCTCGATATTTATTATATAAAAATCTTTATAGTAGTTTTCGGCAACTTTTTCGCTTGTTTGATTTACAACATATTTGTTTATCGTTAAATTAGTTCGCCAGAATTGTTGATAAGGTTCAAAATCATAAACTCCGTACAGATAATAAAGTCCATCCTGTTCTTTTAGAATTCCGTTTTCGTCAAAAATATTATTATCTTGTACGTTTGGCATATCATTTTCATCTACTTCATACAGTAGCATTCCAACAGCGCGAAATTCATAATATACAGGTGTTATTTTTGTATCTTGTGAACAAGAAAATTCGTTTTCTGAGTAATAATTATCATCGTCTTTGTAAAGAGTATCATTTAATTTCCAATAGACGAGTGTTTGTCCGTTTTCGTTCTTATTTTGAATAACGTCTATCGACGTTACAATTTTAAACGGCTCATTTTTAAGCAAATTATAATAAACAAATCCGTTATCTTTTGGCTCTCCGTTTACGGTATCAGCATTGAATAAGTCTTCGTTGAACATAGACGAACCAGAAAGTTCATCATTTTCGTAGATAATATTATATTCCTGTGGTAAAGAAACGACACAATGAGCTTCGTCTGCAATAAAATCCAAACTACTTTTACTGTCGCCGCTGTTGCAAGCGGCAAGCGGTAAACAACAAAGAATAGCTGCAACTATTATACAACAAATTTTCTTCACTTAATATACCTCTGCAAAATTACTTTTTATTGTTTGTCTATTATACCATATATAAAGCTAAAAATCAATAACAGGTGTTTTCATTGATAAAAAATAATTCGAACGCTCTGCCAATTAAAATCGGTTGTAGCTTCGGATGTTGTTTGCCGCGGAGAAGAGAATTTCCGTCTTGAACGGTGGGTACGAAAAACAGTTGGTGTGCGCTGTTTTGCCCTCGTAAGAAACCTCAGACATTCGCAGACTTAGCCTTTTGTCTCACCTTAAGCCTATATACTTCCGCAAAAGAAAATACCCCGATATAACTTTTTGTTATATCGGGGTATTGGCGCGGAGAAGAGGATTTGAACCTCCGTACGGGGTTAACCGTAACACGATTTCCAATCGTGCGCCTTAAACCGCTCAGCCATCTCCGCAGGCGTGCGATTTCGTATCGCAAGCATTTATTATATTATTAAAATTTCTGCAAAAAATCAAGCGTTTTTGCGTTGCGTTTGCAATTATTCTTTACAAATTTTTTATTAAATGCTAAAATCTAATAAAAATATTACGGCGGTGATTTATTATGGAACTAAGCAATAAAGCAAAGATGCTCGGTTTTGCTCTGCACTCCCGCGGCGTAAGCAAACAAAATGTTTTTGCTATACTTATGGCGCTTGAGCTTGACGATGAATTTGACGATATGATGTGGTTTATGAATGAAAATCCCAAAGCTCCGCAGGAGCAGCTTGTGGCTGTTGCGCTTCAGCTAGATAAGGAATCGCGCGAAAAGGGGTTAAAAAACTGATTATGAATAAAGAAAGACTTGAAAAATATGCTCAGCTCATAGTCAAATGCGGCATAAACGTCCAGAAAGATCAGGACGTAATAATTCAGTGCGGGCTTGACCAGCCCGATTTTGTAACAATGGTTGCGGAAGAATGCTACAAGGCAGGCGCAAGGCGCGTTACGGTAAAATGGTCTTATATGCCCGTAAGCAAAGTCAATACGATATATCGTTCTCTTGAAACGCTTTCTGAATTTACAGATATAGAAAAAGCCGAATGGCAGTACAAAGTGGACAAACTGCCTTGCCTAATATGGCTCGATTCCGACGATCCAGACGGACTTGCAGGAACGGACAGCGAAAAGATTGCTAAATCCGGCATGGCGCGTTATCCCTTCATAAAGCCTTTCCGCGATGCAATCGAAAATAAATATCAGTGGTGCATAGCTGCGGTGCCCGGAAGAGAGTGGGCGCGCAAGGTTTTCCCCGGTCTTTCCGATGAGGAAGCCGTTGAAAAAATGTGGGAAGCTATTTTATCTACTTCGCGCGTTACCGACGATCCCATAGAAGAGTGGAGAAAGCACAACGAAAATCTTGCCCGTCGCTGCAAATTCCTGAACGATTACAGGTTTGACGCACTCGAATACAAGAGCTCTAACGGAACGGATTTCGTCGTCGGTCTCAACGAGAAAGGTATTTTCTGCGGCGGCGGAGAGACAACCCTCGGCGCAAACGTTTACTTCAACCCCAACATTCCCAGCGAAGAGGTGTTTACGTCTCCCATGCGCGGCAGAGCCGAGGGCAAGGTCGTTTCGACAAAACCTCTTTCCTACCAGGGCAAGCTCATTGAAAATTTCTGGGTAGAATTCAAGGGCGGCAAGGTTGTCAACGTCGGCGCAGAGAAGAACGAAGACGTTCTCAGAAAGATGGTTGCCATGGACGAAGGAGCTTCGTATCTCGGCGAAGTAGCTTTGATATCTTATAATTCGCCGATATACAACACGGGTATTCTGTTCTATAACACGCTCTTCGACGAAAATGCAAGCTGCCACCTCGCTTTGGGCAGAGGCTTCAACAACTGCATTGAAAATTACGAAAATTACACTCAGGAAGATTTCGAAAAGCTGGGCGTAAATACGTCTATGATACACGTCGATTTCATGATCGGAAGCAAAGACCTTTCTATTACGGGCATAACAAAAGACGGAAAGAGAGTGCCTGTATTCAAGGACGGAAACTGGGTTATATAAAACAAAAAAAGGGTTGCTGCGGCAACCCTTTATAATTTACGGGTCGCCGCGAAGCGGGCGACCCGTATGCATATTTTAAGATAACAGATTAAATTATCTGAAGTACGAAAAATTTAAGATACTGAGTTTCTTCCGCGCACAGAAGAGCGGGGTGGTCGGGGGCCTGCGTTTTTACTTCGGCTGAACGCACCCGCCTGCCCGCCTGTCTCGCCGCCTCGATAAGCATTTTTTCGAATAGCGGCATTGTCATATAATGGGAGCAGGAGCAGGTTATTAAAAAACCGCCGCTTTTGACTATTTTCATCGCCGAAACATTTATGTCGCGGTAGCCGCGGTATGCGTCGGCGACCTGGTCGGCGCTTTTGCAGAAAGCGGGAGGGTCGAGAATGACGGTATCGAAACTCTTCCCTTCCCTGCGGAATTGTCTTAAAAGTTCGAATACGTCTCCGCACAGCGTTTTGATATTTTTAAGACCGTTGAGCGCGGCGTTGTCGCTGACGTTTTTAAGGGCGAGCGGAGAGATGTCGCATGCCGTAACGTTTTTTGCAACCGTCGCGGCGTTCAGCGAAAAACCGCCGCTGTTGCAGAAACAGTCAAGTACTTCGTCAGCTCCGCGGCAATATCTGCGAACGGCGTATCTGTTCTCTTTCTGGTCGAGAAAATACCCTGTTTTCTGACCGTTTTTTACGTCAACGAGCATTTTCAGCCCGTTTTCGGTTATTTCTACATAATCGCCGACTTCGCCGCAAACAAGTCCTTTATATTCGGGCAGACATTCTTTTTTTCTTACGGCAACGTCGCTGCGTTCATATATTCCTTTGGGCGAAAACAGTTCGTTGAGGCATTCTGCAATCATTTCTTTGCGCTGGTCTATGCCGAGCGAAAGGCATTGCATGACGAGGACATCGCCGTAGCGGTCGATAATAAGCGCGGGCAGATCGTCGGCTTCGGCGAAAACCATTCTGTAACAGTTGTCATAGCCCAGTCTGCGGCGGTAATCGTCGGCGGCTTTAATGCGCTTTAAATAAAGCTGCTTGTCGTCCGCTTCGCTGCCGCGGATAAAAATTCTTACAAGAATTTTGGAGGCGTGGTTAATGTAGCCCTTGCCTATGTATCTTCCGTCATTTGAATAAACGGTGGCGAGTGAGCCGTTTTTGTCCTTGTTTTCTATGCGCGCAACTTCGTTTGCATACACCCAGCTGTGCCCTGCGACTATTCGCTTTTCTTCATTTTTTTTGAGGTATAACTCGTAAGCCATAAAATAATTTTAGCAAAGCCTTATAATAATTGCAAACAAATTGAATTACGTTTGATTTTTTATTTATCGTTTGTTATAATTTTAAATAATGATTAAACTTTTGAAGTATCTCAAACATTATAAACTGGAAAGCGTGCTCGCGCCCTTTTTTAAGCTGCTAGAAGCCTGCTTCGAACTTATTGTGCCGCTTATCGTCGCGTCTATAATAGATGACGGCATAACCGGCGGAAAGGGAGCGCAGTACGTTATTTATATGTGCCTTCTGCTCGTCGCGCTCGGCGTCGTCGGGCTTATAAGCTCTGTTTCGGCGCAGTATTTTGCTGCAAAGAGCGCAGTTGGGTTCGCCCAGGAATTAAGGAGCGATTTATTTGCAAAAATGCAATCGCTTTCCTATTCGCAAATAGACGGCATCGGCACTTCGCGCATGATTACGAGAATGACGAGCGACGTCAACCAGATCCAGTCGGGCGTAAACCTCGTTTTAAGGCTCTTCATGCGCTCGCCTTTCATCGTCTTCGGCGCTATGGTTCTGGCGTTCGTTATCAATGTGGCGGCGGGCGGCATATTTGCCATAACGATAGCCGTTCTCTGCGTGGTCGTATTCGGCATAATGCTTATAACAATTCCGCTCTACAAGCGTTCGCAGTCCAACCTCGATAAAGTTACTGCCGCAACGAGACAGACGCTCGTCGGCGCGAGGGTTCTGCGCGCATTCGGCAAGGAACAGGAAGAGGTTGACACATTCAATGCCAAAAACGGCGCGCTTTGCGCTTCGCAGAAATTCGCGGGCGTAATTTCTGCGCTTATGAACCCGCTAACTTACGCAATAATTAACGTGGGCACAATCATGCTCATTTACTACGGGGCAATAGAAGTTGACGGCGGCTCGCTCACGCAGGGCGAAGTAATTGCGCTATATAACTATATGGCTCAGATACTAGTTGAGCTCATAAAATTTGCCAACCTGATAATAACCGTTACAAAATCTTTCGCCTGCGCGGGGAGAGTAAACGAAATTTTTGCTATTCAGCCCGCGACTTCGGTTGTATATGGAGACAGAGAGGATAATTCTCATTACATACAGTTTAAAAATGTGTGCGCCCGCTATACAAACGGCGGCGCAGACGCATTGAGCAATATAAGCTTTACCGCAGAAAAGGGACAAACTATAGGAATTATAGGCGGCACGGGCTCGGGCAAGAGCACTCTGGTAAACCTTATTCCTCATTTTTATGAGGCAACTTCGGGCGGAGTGTATGTCGACGGAACAAACGTCGCTTGCGCAGACGATAAAAAACTTAGGGAGAGCTGCGGCGTCGTGCCGCAGAGGTCGGTGCTTTTTAAGGGCACTATACGCGAAAATATGCAGTGGGGCAATCCCGATGCTTCGGACGAGGATATAATGCGCGCCGTTGAATGCGCTTGTGCGTCTGACGTCGTCGCGTCGAAGGACGGAGGTCTGGACGCCGTCGTCGAACAGGGCGGCAAAAACTTTTCCGGCGGACAGAGGCAGCGACTTACTATTGCCAGAGCTCTCGTAAAGCGCCCCGAAATTCTCATACTCGACGACAGCGCCTCCGCGCTCGATTACGCAACCGACGCGCGGCTGAGGAGCAATCTGAGGTCGCTCGACTATAATCCTACCGTGTTCATAGTATCCCAGCGCACGAGCTCAATACGCAGCGCGGATAAAATACTCGTGCTCGACAGCGGCAATCTCGTCGGCGTCGGAACGCACGAAGAACTATTGAAAAATTGCGACCTCTATCGCGAAATTCACTATTCGCAGTACGACAAGGAGGTGGCAGACAATGGCTGATATGTCCAAAAAACAGGTTTACAGGCACATATTAAAGTTGCTTAAACCCTATCGTTTTCTCGTTGCGCTTACCTTGGTGCTCGCTTTGGTTACGGTAGCGGGCAACCTGCTTGCCCCCATAATCTTCGGCGACGTCATAGACCTTATAATCGGCAAAGGCGCAGTAGATTTTTCGGGAATTACTTATAAATTCATTCTCCTCGGCGTTGTAATAGCACTGACGTGCGTTGCGCAGTGGCTGATGAACATCATAAACAATCACATAACTTACGGCGTCGTAAAGGATATAAGGGCGGCTGCGTTTTCTCATATCCAGCAACTGCCGTTGAGCTATATCGACAGTCATTCTTATGGCGACCTCGTCAGCAGAAATATTGCCGACGTCGATCAGTTTGCCGACGGACTTTTAATGGGCTTTACGCAACTCTTTACGGGCGTTCTTACAATACTCGGAACGCTTGCGCTCATGCTCGCGCTCAACTGGATAATAGCGCTAATCGTCTTCTTCATTACGCCGCTTTCACTCTTTGTGGCTAAATTTATAGCCACTCGCACATATTCTCTTTTCAGAAGCGCGGCGGTCATTCGCGGCGAGCAGACGGCGTTTGTCGAGGAGATGACCGACAACCTGAAAGTTGTAAAGGCGTTCAATCGCGAAGAGAGCAATAAAGAAATTTTTGACGATATAAACGCGCGCCTTACAAAGGCGTCGCTCAAATCGATATTCTATTCGTCGCTGACAAATCCTTGCACAAGGTTTGTAAACAGCATAGTTTATGCTGCTGTTGCACTTTCAGGGGCGCTTACGTTGATATTCCCCGCGGCTCTGCCCGTTGCGTTCTCGGTTGGTAAACTGACTACGCTTTTGAGCTATTCCAACCAGTACACAAAGCCCTTCAACGAAATTTCGGGCGTCGTTACGGAATTGCAGAACGCGGTTGCCTGTGCGGCGAGAATATGCGAGCTCATCGATGAACCCGCGCAAACGCCCGACGCTCCCGACGCCGTAGAACTTACCGACGTAAAGGGAGATGTGGAGTTTGAAAATCTTTCGTTTTCATACGATCCCGAAGTCAGTCTGATAAACGACCTCAATATCTCTGCAAAAGCGGGGCAGAGGATAGCTATTGTCGGACCTACGGGTTGCGGCAAGACGACGCTCATTAATCTTCTTATGCGTTTTTACGACCCCGACGAAGGAAGGATAACCGTAGACGGGCACGACACGCAGAAGGTTACGCGCCATTCGCTACGCGCAAATTACGGCATGGTTTTGCAGGACACCTGGCTTAAAAGCGGAACGATAAGGGAAAATATAATAATGGGCAAGCCCGACGCAACGGACGAAGAAGTCATTGCCGCGGCAAAGGCGGCTCATTCGCATAATTTTATTTTGCAGCTCAAAGACGGCTACGACACTATAATTGGCGAGGACGGCGGCAACCTTTCGCAGGGGCAGAAACAGCTCCTGTGCATAACGAGGGTAATGCTCTGCCTGCCGCCCATGCTCATACTCGACGAGGCGACGTCTTCCATAGATACCCGCACCGAAATGCGCATTCAGAGCGCTTTTGCGAAGATGATGAAGGGCAGGACGAGCTTTATAGTCGCTCACAGGCTTTCAACCATCAAGGAAGCAGATAAAATACTCGTCATGAAAAACGGCAACATAATAGAACAAGGCACGCATGACCAGCTGATAGAACAAGGCGGTTTTTACAGCGAACTTTATAACAGTCAGTTTGCCAGATAAGCGGAGGTTAGAATGTTACAGGTAAATAACGTATCTTTACAGTACGGCGGCAAAAAGCTCTTCGAGGACGTAAACTTAAAGTTTACAAAGGGCAACTGCTACGGCATAATAGGCGCAAACGGCGCAGGAAAATCCACCTTTCTTAAAATTCTAAGCGGTGAAGTCGAACCCAATAAGGGCGACGTTACCATGGATAAAACCGAGAGGATGTCCGTTCTTCAACAGAACCAGAATGCGTTCGACAACGTAACGGTAATACGCGCGGTCATGCTCGGACACAAAAGACTGGTTGAAATTATGGACGAAAAGGACGCGCTCTACGCAAAACCAGATTTCACCGAGGAGGACGGTGTGCGCGCTTCCGAACTTGAAAGCGAATTTGCAGAGCTCGGCGGCTGGGAGGCAGAGTACGAGGCGCAGACGCTTCTTTCCGCCCTCGATATCGGCGAAGATCTTTACGAAACGCTGATGGCTGATCTCGACGCCAAGAGGAAGGTCAAAGTTCTGCTTGCGCAGGCTCTCTTCGGCAACCCCGATATTCTTCTTCTGGACGAGCCCACAAACAACCTCGACATAAAAACCGTCCGCTGGCTCGAAAATTATCTTCTCGATTTTGAAAATACCATTATAATCGTATCGCATAACAGACATTTCTTAAATAAAGTCTGCACTCACATTTGCGATGTTGACTACGGCAAAATCAACATGATGCCGGGCAACTACGATTTCTGGTATGAAACCAGCCAGTTGCTCGCGCGCCAGCAGAGGGACCAGAACAAGAAGAACGAGCAGAGAGCAAAGGAGTTACAGGAGTTTATTGCAAGGTTCTCGGCAAACGCTTCAAAGTCCAGACAGGCAACTTCGAGAAAGAAGGAACTGGAAAAACTGACGATAAGCGACTTCAAGCCTTCGCTCAGAAAATATCCCTATATCGATTTCAAGTACGAAAAAGAAATAGGCAACGACATTCTTATGGTCGAAGGGCTGACAAAGAAGGGGTATTTCACAAATATTTCTTTCACCGTGCAGAAAAACGAAAAAATAGGCATTGTCAGCGATAAATCGACGACCATTTCTATGCTCTACGATGTGATAATGGGCAAAGTTCAGCCCGATGCGGGCGTTATAAGGTGGGGCAAGACCATACAGGCTTCGTACTTTCCCGAAAACAACAACGAATATTTTCAGGGTTGCGAACTAAACCTCGTCGAATGGCTCAGTCAGTTTTCCTCCGACCATTACGAAGAATATCTCCGCGGCTGGCTCGGCAGAATGCTTTTTTCGGGTGAAGAGGCGTTGAAACAGGCCAAAGTGCTTTCGGGCGGAGAGAAGGTAAGGTGCATGCTCGCAAAGATGATGCTTGAGGGCGGAAATTTCCTTATTTTCGACGAGCCCACAAACCACCTCGACCTCGAGTCGATTACGGCGCTCAACAACGGCATGAAAAATTTCAAGGGTTGCATGCTTTTCACGTCGCACGACCAGGAGCTTATGAATACCGTCGCAAATCGCATTATTGAAATAAATGATGTCAAGACGTTTGATAAAAACGTGAATTATGACGAATATGTCGATCTGATAACGGCAGACTAATCGACATTATATGACAAAATAACCTATTATTGTACAAAATTAATATTGATAATTATTTATATTTTTTACAAAACCGCTTTACTTTTACAAAATAGCATATTATAATTATTTTACAAATAAGCAAGCGGAGCGAAAAATATATGAAAACTATTAATATTGTAATTTTGGACAGCAGCGAGGACTTTTTATCGGAATTAAAGTCATATTTTGACGCTGACAATTCGTTCAATGTATGCGGCGTGAGCGCAAACGGCAACGTCGGCATTAGTTTTATAAATCAGTTCAAGCCCGACGTCGTCATTCTCAACCTTGTTTTAAGCGGAACCGACGGCTTCGGAGTTATGGATTACATACGTCAGAATAAGTTATCGTGCAGCGTCATAGTCGTTTCGAATTTCGGGGACGATAAAATGGTAAATTCTGCGATTGCCCGCGGTGCGAAATATTATTTTGTCAAGCCCGTCTCCGCCGAAAACATAGCCGAGAGAATAAACGACATTCTTAATGAAAAAGCGCCTTCGTACAACGTTTCCGCCGAAGTAAGGGACAAGCGGCGCGTCGCTTCGCTCGACGAAAAAATAAGCAATATTTTCATATCCATCGGCATTCCTCCGCATATTAAGGGCTATCAGTACCTCAGGGAGGGTATAAAGATGGCGATAGAAAATCCTTCGATAATCAACAACGTTACCAAGGAGCTCTACCCTAATATCGGCAAAAAGTTCGATACCAGCGCAAGCAAAGTCGAAAGAGCTATCCGCCACGCTATAGAAGTTGCGTGGAACAGAGGAAGGGTAGACGCCATAAATGCTATTTTCGGCGTGAGGGTTTATATCGGCAGCGAAAGACCTACCAATTCTGAATTTATAGCGCTTGTCGCCGACAAACTTATTCTTGAAGACCTCATCTGAACACATTTATATAGCGCCCCGCGCAAAAGCGCGGAGCGCTTTTATAATTTTGCATAATTTTTGGGTCGGATTAAAGGATATATCAATTATTTTAGCCGTCAGTTTTGAAAAACAATCTTGACAACGCGCAAAAGCCTGTTATAATATAAAATGTATTATTATAATTAACCTAAGCGTTAATTTGGGGGAAATTGTGGGGAAATCAAAAATATTCCGCAAGGTTGACAGCTCAACTACATTGAAAGCGCTTCTGACGGCTCTGATAATAATTATTATAGAAGTCGTATGCGGAACGTTGATTTTGAATATCTATTCGTCGCAGGTTTATGCCGAAGTTTACGCCGAGCGCAGCGCAATTGCCGAAGATATCGGAAAAGGCGCCGTTTCTGCAATGGGCGAGAACGCCGATTACGCAGAGGAGAGCGTGCAACTCGGGCTTAAAACCTATCTTGAAAGCGACGCGCACGGCGACGGATACGTGCTTTTTACCGAAGCGAGTTCGGGAAGAATAATAGGTTCAGGCTGGGCGCTCGAAGGCAATCTTAGCGACTACGGCATAAATTACAATTCGCCCTGCATTTTCGAAAAGGACGGAACGTCTTACATATTCAGCTCTTACCGCCTCAATGATTCATATTTTGTCGGCGTAATCGATAATTTCGAATCGCGCCAGATACAGATTGACGGACTTGTTTCCAATACCGTTGTGTTTCTTATCATCTGCGGAGTGTTCGTGCTCGCCGTATTTGCATTTTATGTAAACTGGGCGGGCGGAAACATGTCCATTGCAAAACACGCCTATCGTTTTACTGTAGATGCGGATAACAACGTCGTCAAATACAATCACAGGTTCCGTGCCGACTTCGGAGCTTTAAATCAGCTCGATTTCGACATATCCAAATTTGATAATCACGGCTACAACCTCATTTCGATAAAGGGCGTCAACGGCGAAAAAGCGCTGTCGTTTACCGTAAGGAAGAGGGCGGACGGCAAATATTCCGTCAACGGCGACGAGATTAAAAACTCTGTCGGCTCTACGGTCAACGTCCCCGCAGCGGTTGGTGCTTCGGGTGCGCCCGACAAAGTCCGCGTTTCGCTTTCAAACGCATATAAAGATTTCAGACACCGCGGCAAGCGCACGCTCATAGGCGTGATAAGTATAGTAAATCTTCAGCGAATTGGCGCGCTCTTCGGCAAAGACATGTCGCAGAAAATTCAGCAATCGCTCGTTGTCCGCGCGCGTGAAAAGTTTGAATTTGTTTACGAACTCGATACGGGAAGAATAGGCGTCGCCTGTCCCGACGGGCAGCGACTGAATGCGCTTCTTTCGTCCATGGATGAAAATCTGGAATATCTCAGCCAGCCGATAAGGCTTGAAGATAACCTCTTCACCGTTGAACTGAAATCGGGTTTTGCACTTTGCGACGCGACGATGCCGACGGACGACTTCGATTATGCAATGCAGGCGGCGGAAGCCGCTTTGCAACGCGTCCTCGATTCCAAAGTTGCAGATTACCTCATTTACCACGAATCGCAGAAGAGCGTTTACGCCAAATACTTTATAAAGTTCGACGTAAAACAAATGCTCGAAGATGGCGCTTTCGAAATGGAATATCAGCCCCAGTACAACATTAAGGAGGGGCGCATCGAGGGTTTTGAAGCGCTTCTGAGGGTAAAAAAGAACTGGGACGTCAGTGTGGATACGTTCTCGTTCATTTCATATGCCGAACGCACTGGAGCGATGGTTCAGCTGGGCGATTTCATATTCAATACGGGCATGAGCTTTGCAAAACAGCTCGAAAATAAAAACGTAAGAGTTTCGTTGAACGTTTCGCCCGTACAGCTCATGCAGGCGGGCTTTACGGAAACTTTCCTCAATATTTACAAAAAATATCAGCTCAAGCCCGGTGCGCTCTGCGTTGAAATTACCGAAAGTTTCTTGATGAGCAACTTCGACGAAACGCTCGAAAAGCTCAGAATTCTTCAGGATAACGGCATTTCAATACATCTCGACGACTTCGGAACGGAATATTCGTCGCTTTTGTACATTAAAAAGTTGCCCGTTTCGAGCATAAAAATAGACAAGGGCTTTGTCCACGGTATATGCAAGGACAAAACCAGTCAGGCTATAATAAAGTTTATAACAAACATTGCAAAACTTATAAATTGCACTACAATCTGCGAGGGCGTTGAAACAACGCAGGAATTCGATATGCTTCAGGTGCTCGGATGCGACGTCATTCAGGGCTGGCTTATCGGAAGGTCGCTTCCGCCCGAGGAAGCTGTAAAAATTATCGACAGCTTTGATTATGCGGCGGTAGCGGCGGCTAAAAATGCCGAATTTGCTCCGTCTGACAAAAAAGAAACAAAATAATTACCGCGGCAACGCGTAAAATAAACAAGGGGAAAAGCCGATGAGCTATTCTTTACTCGAACTCAATCTTCAACCGGGCGTGGAAATTTTTCTCGTCATTTTAGTAACGCTTCTGTGTGCGGCGCTCGTTTATTTTCTTATACGCGGCATAAAGAAGGACAGAAACCGCTTTATTGCCGAAAAGTACAACATCAACGAGCTAAACAGCACTCTGTTCAATCAGATGGTTGCTCACGCGTATTCGATTGCGGACGACGACACACAGTTTTCCGTGCTCCTTCTGAGGGTTAACGACTCGCAGAACATGCGCACCTCTCTCGGCGAAAGGCAGTTCAAGCGCATAATGGAAACCGTCAAGGAGCGCCTTATCCGCGTAATTCCTCACGGTTCGAAGATCTGCGATTACGATATCGACAGAATAATTGTATTTATCGGAGAGGCTCTCGACCCCGTAACTATATCCAATATAGGCACTATGGCTGTGAATGAGGTCATAAAGCCCATTTCGCTCATCAGCCGCGCAAAGACTACAATAACTGTAAACGTTGCGATAGCGTCCAGAAACGAATTCAGTAAAGACGCCTCCGAACTTATGCAGAATGTTGAAATTGCTCTTGCAAACGCCACAAAGGCTGGCGTCAATATGTTCTCGTTCTATTCCAACGAGCTCGCCGAACAGCAGACGGAAGAGTACAGGCAGTACAGAATGATAAAGCAGGCTATAAACGAAAAGCAGTTTGTGCTTTATTATCAGCCTATTTTCGACCTCAATACCAATAAACCCATCGCATACGAAACGCTCGTGCGCTGGAACCACCCCGAACTCGGCATACTCACGCCCGACAAATTCCTGCCCATAATGGAACAGACGGGCGATATAAACTGGATAGGTATCTGGGCATTCGAAGAAATGTTGAAGGACCAGAGCAGGCATATTAAAAATCACCCCGAAGACGCCGACATAATTTTTTCGTTCAACCTTTCGCCAAAGCAGCTTATGTACGCTCATCTTGCGGAGGAGCTCAGAAAGGTTTATAAAAATTACCGTATTCCCGCCGCAAATATTTGCATGGAAATAGTTGAATTTTCTATTTTCGACAAAGTGCCCGAAGTCAAGGAAAATATAGAAAAATTCGGTCAGACGGGCTTTAAAATTGCGGTAGATAATTTCGGACTTGAAATGTCGTCTTTGAAAATGCTTGAAAATATCAGTTTTGACTGGATAAAGCTCGACAGAAAATTTGTCGAACAGGCGCAGGACGATTTCCTTATCGGCGGTGTAGTCGGCACACTTGTAGGTTTTGCAAAGCAAAAGAATTGCAAGCTGGTCGCAGGCGGCGTAGAGGACGATATAATTTTGAAATATGTAAAAGATTTGAAAATCGACTACGGTCAGGGATACCGCTTCGGCAAACCTTTGCCTTACGACGAATATCTTTGATATTTGTGTTGACCACACGCAGTGCGCGTATCCCGTGCTGTGCCCGCGCCGCGGAATGAAATTTCCGCGGCGCGGGCAGGAATTTTTTTAAATAACATTATTTGAAAATGCTTTTCAACTATTGACAACAAGTACTATTAAGTGATATAATTGTTAAAGAAATATAAAATTACAGTAAAAATTGATAATAGCAAACCGTGCGAAAGCGCGGGACGCAAAGCTAAAAGAGCCTAAACCGAATTTCGGCATGGCAGTCAGTTGCCAAAGCAAACCATTGAAAGTTGTTTTGGCGTTTTTTTATTTATAGCATAATTATCGTACATTTGGTGCGGTAACCGCGGTAAATTAGCTGCCGCGCTTTGATTTAGGAGTTTACAGTGAGGCTGAGATGGTCCAAACGCCTTAAATGGATGAGGGCGTCTAAAATTGTAATACCGATAGCGTTGGCAATTTCGCTGATATTTGTCGGCTTTACCGTATATGCCGACGATGCGCAGAACTTTATCGTCCGCGTTCAGCAGAAAGACGACGTTCAGCTTTCGCTTACCATGAACGAGGATTTAAGCGGTCAGTCGTCCGTTCTCAACGTCCCTTTCGAGGGCACGCAGACGGCAACGACATTTGACCCCGAAGCCATAGGGTACGAAAATTTCAATTACGACCCCGAAGATACGCAGCTCAATATCCCGAATAACCTTGCAACGCTCAGCGGCATGCAGTACGGGGCTTTCGGTGAAAGCGGCGGCGCATATACATATATTTCGTTCAGTTTCTGGCTCGTAAACAATTCCGCAAGGGCGGTCGATGTAGATATTTCGATGGATTTCGACGGAATTTCTTTTACCGAAAACGAGCTCGATCATCACATCGATGACGTGTTGAGGGTTATGGTAATTGAAGAAAGCGCGCTCATAACCGACGGAAATTATTCGCTGTATGCAAAGGCGGAGGACCCCGCTCACCCGTGGCACGAAAACGCGAATGCAATTCCCGTAAATTATCAGACGACTGATTTTGCGTCGGATATGTGCATTTTCAACCGAACGGGCGAAGACGGACTTATCGGTTTCGCCGCAGGCGAAACAAAAAAATTCACCGTAATTATTTGGCTGGAAGGCAACGACGAGCAGTGCAGCGACGAAATTTACGGCGAACGCGCAAAAATGAGCATGACCTTTACAGGTTATTGATTGTTTTGCATTTTTAAAATTGGCTTTCTCGGCGCATGCCGAAAATAAATATTAAAAGATAAAGGAGAAAAATATGAAAGCAACAAAGAAAATTGTAGGCGCAACCGCAGCGTTAGTGGCAGCCTTAGCTCTCTCCGCAGGCTCCACATTCGCATGGTTCTCGGCTAACACATCGGTATCAGCAACAGGCATGGATGTTACTGTAACCGTTCCTACCAACCTTTATATTGCAACTGGCGTTCAAACTGACCCTGATTTAATAACTGAATCAACAGTTAATCTCAATCATGGCGGTTTGAAATTGCAGCCTGCAAGAATTACCCCTGACGAGGTTACAGATACCGTTCTTAATGTTGAGTTTGCCCAGACTTTTGAACCGGGACAAGAACCTACTATTACATCGCCTGGCACACCTGCCGCCGACGGCATGGTGCAGGTAGGTACAATAACTGTTAACGCTAATTCGCCTTCAACCAATGAACCCGGATATGAAGTGTCTAATTATGCTTCTTATAATCAGATTTCTGTCGTTCGTAAAGCAGACACCGACACGGAACAGTATGGTCTTAATGCAAGTGTTACTATTTCAGGAATAACAGGTGATACATCGTATAAATATTTGAAAGTTGGTTTCCTTAACGGCAATACCTGGACGGTTAAAGGTATTGATGGTGAAGCCACTGGAACCGCAACAATACAGTTTGACGACCTCGTAACGGGAATTAACGACAATACGCCTGTTAACTTCAATTTTGTAATATGGTTTGACGGCGATGACAAAGATTGCTATTCGAACAATGCCGTAAATGTAGCAACCTTGTCTGTATCCATATCATTTACTGACGCTTCCATTTAAGAATAAATAATTAATACGGTACATATTTAAGCGCGGAGCTTATGTTCCGCGCTTAAATAAATTATGCTTGCAGGTAGTTAATTTTAAATTGACTATTGATTATATTGTTTTAATATGTTACAATAATATAGGTATATTTTTAAATTAACAAAGGCTGTTTAATGGCGTTAACTCCCAAGACTAAAAAAATTATTAATATCGTTATCGACGTAATCGCTCTGGTAATTCTTGCTTTTGCAATATTTTTTGCGGTCAGCATAATTACTTCGCGCGCCAGCGGGTACAAAAATTATACGGCTATTTTGGGCAAAGCCTATCTCGCCGTAGAAACGGACTCGATGGCAGGGGATAACGCGGATTCTTTTAACCCCGGCGACTTAATCGTTGTAAGACTTGTTGAGGGGGGAGAGGCGGAAAATCTTCCCGTCGGGACGATAATAACATTCAAATACGGCAGAACTTCGGATAATCAGTATGTTTTGAACACTCACAGAATTATCGAAGTTCACGACGGCTACTACATAACCCACGGCGACAACAATCCCGAAGGCAGCAACGAAACCGTGCTTTGCCGCGAAGTTATCGGCGTTTACGAAAGTAAATCTGTCGGAACGGGTAATTTCGTTTTATTCATGGGTTCGTTCTGGGGCTTTTTCACTTTCGTGCTCGTGCCCTCGCTCATAGTGGTGGCTTACTTTGCCGTAAATCTTGTTCTTGTAATAATAAGGGAGCGCAACGCGCAGAACGCCGCAAAACTTCAGGCGGATATAAAAGCCGCAGAAGATGAAAGGGCAAGAATGCGTCAGGAAATTCTTGCCGAACTCGAAAGAGAAAAAAATAACAAATCGGACGACACAAATTCACAGTAAAATTATCACTTAACCTTTTCAACAAAAAATTGCTTTAAAGCATATCAAGGTAAAAATTTATGGCGAATTTTGCTACGTACTATGTCGAATTTCTGTGGAACTGGTTGCAGAACGTATGGTACTTCATTAAAAATTTTTTCTTGTTGTTCTATAAGTTGTTTATAGGCGACGCAATCGATTATTTTGTCAATCTCGGGCAACATATCTCGGGTTTCGACGTGTGGGGCTGGATTTGTCTTATAATCGTTTCAGCCGCCAATATCGCGTTGCTGTTTTTTGTGTGCTACAGGTTGTGTCAGCTCATCCGCAGATACATAATTTTCCGCGCACGCGAAGTCGATAAAGACGTGCTTATGGAAGAGGTTGCTCGCCTTAAAGAACAGGCGGATGAACTCGTAAAAGAAAAGAGCAGAATTTTTGCCCTTAAACTCGGTCAGGATGTATCGGGAGGGGATGTCCGTCTTCCCAACGAAGCCGGCGCTATTGACGAAAAGAGCGGCGACAAGGCTTCGCCCGTCGATGCTTCGAGATTTACAAAACTTATCAATCTCGACCTTAAATATGAAAAAGAGCCCAACATAATCTACATGCGCGACGAAGATATGCTTACGCTTCCGCAGGTAATTACAAGATTTATGAATTTTGCGGCTTCACAGCTCAAACTTTATTACACAGAGGAAACTATCCGAAGATTTTTCGCGGGCCTCGGAACTTCAAAATTGCTCATACTCGAAGGTATTTCCGGTACAGGTAAAACTTCGCTTCCTTATGCGCTCGCCAAATTCTTTAATAACTCGGCTTCGATTATTTCCGTTCAGCCGTCATGGCGCGACAGAGCCGAACTTATCGGATATTTCAACGAATTCACCAAGAAATTTAACGAAACAGACTTCCTTGCTTGCCTTTACGAAAGTTCGCTTCGCGAAGATCCGAACTTCATCGTACTGGACGAAATGAACCTGGCTCGTATTGAATATTATTTTGCAGATTTCCTTTCCATAATGGAAATGCCCGACGTGGCGGAGTGGAAAATCGACCTCATTGCGGCTCCTCAGCCAACCGACCCCAAGAATGTCATCTACGGCAAATTCCTTGTGCCCCAGAACGTTTGGTTCATCGGCACCGCGAACAACGACGACTCGACTTTCTCCATCACGGATAAGGTTTACGACCGTGCCGTAACGCTCGAGCTCAATACAAAGGCGGACTACTTCGATGCGCCCCTCACCGAAAGCTACAACTGTACGTATGCTTACCTTGACAGGCTGTTCGAAAAGGCAAGGGCTGATTACACGCTTTCCGAACACACCCTTGAACTTGTTATGGAATTCGATACTTTCATACGCGAAAAGTTCAAGACCAGCTTCGGTAACCGTATTATGAAGCAGCTTTCGCTCTTCGTTCCCGTTTACATGGCGTGCGGCGGTACCGAATACGGCGGCGTTGACTTCATAATCGCTTCGAAGATACTTCGTAAGTTCAGGTCGCTCAACCTGCCTTTCCTCGGCAAGGAACTTGAAGAACTTTCTGCGTTCTTCGATGAGAAGTTCGGTCTCAATAAGATGGTTTATTGCCTCGAATACGTCAAAGAGTTGCAGAAGTTATCTTAATTTAGCAATGCGTTTAGCCTAACTTCATCGGTTAGGCTAAATTTATAGGTGGAATATGAATGACAAGCATTTCGAAAAATTTATAGACGGTCTCGTCGGCGACGGCGAGCTATTCAATAATTTTCTCTCTGCAATCCGCGGAGGGAAAAACGAAGTGCTGCACAATACCGTGTCACAGGTCGTAATGCTCGAAGATACGTGGGTGCTGACGCTTGAAAACGCCTTTAACTCTGTCGAACAAATCGTCCGCAACCCCAGAAGGTTCATTACAGAAGACGACCAGGTCGTCGATGTGGAAAAGGCACGCAGGGTAACGACAAAAACGGTAAGAAACCTCGCTTCGCACTCGCAGTATGTGCGCAACATAGAAGATAACGGCGACGTCAGACCCAACAGACTGCTCGTTACATTCCTTGAAGAGGATATCGGTATTTATGAAAACAGGTTCATCTGCGCGCTCGTAAACAGGCTGACGCAGTTCGTCGAACAGCGCTATCGCGAGCTCGAAAAAAAGATGGATATCTCGCAGCTCACCAATGTTGCCATAAAATCTAATTTCGATATCGGCGAAAGCAACTTCAAACTTGATCTGAAATTGCAGATAAAAGAGCCGCATGACGACGATATCGCCGTAAGCAAGAGCAAGGACCTTTTCGACCGCGTAGATAAAATACGCCGCCGTCTTCGCGTTCTTCAAACGACGCCATTCATGAAGGAGCTCAACGGCGTAAAACCCGTTCGTCCGCCCATACAGAAGACCAACCTTCTCATGAAGAACGTCGATTATCATAACTGTTATATGCTCTGGCTTTTTATATCGTCCTACACGAATATCGGCTATAGCATTTATGTCAACGATAAAAATCTGCCTTTCGACAACGATTATTATGACGATCTGACATACATTGCTGGGTTGAGCCTCAAAAACATGTTCGACAGGAATATTCTTAACCGCGAAAAATACAAAGATATTCCTTTCGGCGATACGCACGAAGAAGACTTCAACGTCATAACAAATTACACCTACAAGCCTACTTTCGATAATCTTAAAGAGCAGGCGGGCGCCGAATGTATAAACGAATACTATTTCCGCAAAATGAGGGATGAAGTTGTTAAAATTTCTACCGAAAAGGATATAGTTATAGAGCGCGACCTACGCGTCAATTTTCATAAATTTTATCGCACTGTTTCGCGCATCAACGACGAAATGTTCAATGATCTGATTGAACAGCAAGCTGACGATAGTGTCGGCGAAGAAGAATTGAGCGAATACGGCAAAAAGCAGGCAGAAATTCTGAAACAGCGAGAGCGCGTTCGCAGGCGCGAAATGCTGACAAAACTCAAGTGGGAAGAGCTTGAAAGAATGCAGAGAATGGAAGAGCGAGCAAAATCAAAGCTCGCAAAACTTGAACAGGCTTTGCAGTCGGAGTTATCTGAAGAGAAACCAAAGCCGAAGAAAAGGAAAGTCGTCAAAAAGACCAGCGTTGTTCTGAAAACTGTCGATAATCAGTCGGAAGATAAAAGTGAATAAGTCAAAAATTAAAAAAATTTTTTCTGTGGCGGGTACGGTTCTGACCGTTCTCGTCATAGCATTTACAGCATATATCGTTGTCAGCGTAATAATTGCGCGGGCGAAAAATACAGATGTTTCGCTTTTCGGATATTCTTTCGGTATTGTTCTTACAGATTCCATGAAGCCCGAAATTGCCCCCGGAGATCTCATTGTATTCACGCACGGCGGGATAGAAGACATAAAGGAAGGCGACAATATCGTCTTTAAAGCGGGCGACGGATTTTCGCCGCAGATAAGAGGGCAGAACGTTGTTCACCGCGTAAAAAGCATTTCGACTGCTCAGGACGGTACTATCGAAATAACAACATACGGTATAAACAACTCCGCTGACGACGCTTACCCTGTAACCGCGGCAAACTTCGTCGGCGTATGCGTCTTTCATTCAACCGAATGGGGTGCGGTTTTCAGTTTTATGGTGAACTACGGCATAATTCTTCTGATTGTCCTTATCGCGCTTCCGTTTATTGTCGGGCAGATTATAAAAATCGTAAAACTTGTTAAAAATAAAGATAACATCAATGACAAATAAATAACTTGTATTTCAATTTATCTGAAAAAAATTAAAAAGCAGACCGGAAAATCAGTCTGCTTTTTATTATGTGTATATTATCCGAAAGACCGCTTTAAGGGAATATAATTGACTTTTAAGGTCAATTATATTAAAATATAGATAGGTGCCGATGTTTAAATTGTGGCTTGATTTTTTAATAGCAAAGCGTTAAATTAAGAGTTTATCGCTATTAAAAATCTGCTTTAAGATATCAATGTCGTAATGAGCGGCAGGGTAGTTTTCAAACAAAAAATGCAGTAAAAATTGAGTTTTAGGCTCATTTTTACCGCATTCTGATGGTGCCGCTGACCGGGGTCGAACCGGTATGGTATCGCTACCACTGGATTTTGAGTCCAGCGCGTCTGCCAATTCCACCACAGCGGCAAGCAATATTATTATATATTAACATATATCAAAAATCAAGCAATTTTAGTTGAATTATGGATAAACTAGTTTTAATCGACGGCAACAGCCTTCTCAACAGAGCTTTTTATGCAACGCCCGTTTTTACGACAAAAGACGGCAAACCTACTAATGCTATTTTCGGCTTCGTCAAACTCATGTTCAAAATAATAAGCGACCTCAAACCCGAGTATATGGTCGTTGCATTTGACCTGAAAGCTCCTACATTCAGACATAAAATGTATTCCGAATATAAGGCGACAAGAAAGGCTATGCCTGAAGAACTTGCCGCGCAGGTTGAACCGCTTAAATCATTGCTTGCCGCAATGAATATTGCCATGTGCCAGAAGGAAGGGCTGGAAGCCGACGATATCGTGGGAACTTTGTCTAAGTCATTCAATGTGCACAGTTACATTTATACGGGCGACAGGGACAGTTATCAGCTCGTCGATGAGAATACCGATGTATGTTTTACAAAGCGCGGCGTTTCTGACCTCCTTAAACTTAATTGTGCTAATTTTGAAGATGAAGTTGGCTTAAAGCCTGTACAGATAATTGACCTTAAAGCGTTGATGGGGGACAAGTCAGATAATATTCCTGGTGTTGCAGGCATAGGCGAAAAAACGGCTTTAAATCTTGTAAAAGAATATGGCTCGCTGGATAATATTTATGCCAACATTGACGGCATAAAGGGTGCGCTTAAAGAAAAGTTGATTTCGGGAAAAGAAACCGCATATCTTTCTTATAAGCTTGCGAAAATTGACAGAAACTGCGATATAGACGTTGCGCTCGAAAAATGTACTGTTCCAGAAAAATTTTCATCGGACGTAAAGAAAATGTTTGCGCAGTTCGAATTCAAAAGTCTTCTTTCTATGGAAATTTTTGAAGAAAATAAGGGTGAAAGTCGCTTGGACGTAGCTTATCCCGATATTAAAGATATAGAAAGCGCTGACAGCCTTTCCGAAATTTTGCGTGAGAATAATGTCGTCAGTCTTTACCTTGACGGGGATAACGCCCATTTTTATTGCGGAGAAATTGAATACTGTGTTAAGTTGAGCAGAGATTTGCTCGGCGGGGTTTCTTACGAGGCTTTCGGTGAAATTATCAGAGGAATTTTAGCCGATAAAGACAAGACGCTGATAACTTATGACCTTAAAAAATTGCTTCACGAAGTGCATTTCGATGGGGGAAGTTACGTATGCTCAGTTGATGACGTGGCTTTAATGAATTACATTATAGACTACTCTGATGCTGACCTGACGGTTGTTGAGCTGTGCGAAAAGGTCGGTTACGATAAAAAATACCCCGCGTATGCTCTTCAAATAATATGTGATAAACTGAGAGACACTCTTTCGTCTGAAGGCGAGCTTAAACTTTACGAAGATATCGAAAAGCCCCTTGTGGCAATTCTTTTTGGAATGGAGCGCAGCGGTGTCAAAGTAGATATTTCCGCACTTGAACAGTTATCTTCTGATTACAGCAACAAAATTAAAGAGCTATCGGAAGTTATTTATGAAAAGTGCGGGTGTAAATTCAACATAAATTCGCCTTCGCAGCTGGGCGAAGTGTTGTTTGAAAAACTCGGACTTAAATCGGGTAAAAAGAATAAAAACGGCAAATATTCAACCAGCGCCGAAATTCTCGAAAAAATTGCAGATGAGAATGAGGTTGTGCGTTATATTCTACGCTACCGCCAGTATCAGAAACTTTATTCAACCTATATTGAGGGTTTCAGACCTTTAATTGATAGTTCAAGGTTTGTGCATACGACTTATAATCAGACGGTTACTGCAACGGGCAGGCTTTCGAGCGCAAATCCTAATTTGCAGAATATTCCGATCAGAGAAGAGGAAGGCAGGGAGCTGAGAAAACTTTTTATCGCTCGCGACGGCAATGTGCTTATCGACGCCGATTATTCCCAGATTGAGTTGCGCCTTTTAGCGCATTTCTCGGGCTGTAAAGAGCTGATCGAAGCGTATAATGAGGGGAAAGATATACATGCTGTTACTGCTTCGCAGGTTTTCGGTGTTCCGCTTGAACGGGTTACATCAAAAATGAGGTCAGAAGCAAAGGCGGTAAATTTCGGAATTATTTACGGCATAAGCGATTTCGGACTTGCAAGAAATCTCGATATTCCCGTAAAAACGGCGAGAGAATATATAGATAATTATTTTGCAACATACAGCGCCGTGAAAGAGTATATGCAGTCAAATGTAGATTTTGCAAAAGCACACGGCTATGTTGCTACGCTAACAGGCAGGAAACGTTATATCCGCGAAATCAATTCGAGTAATTACAATATCAGACAGTTCGGCGAACGTGCGGCGATGAATATGCCTTTGCAGGGTTCAAGCGCTGACATTATCAAAATTGCAATGATTAATGTCGTAAATTCACTGAAAAAATGCGGATTGAGTGCTCGGCTTATTCTTCAGGTGCATGACGAACTTGTTCTCGATTGCCCGAATGAAGAAAAGGAAGAGGCGGCAAAAATTTTAAAGCGTGAAATGGAAAATGCGGTTGAGCTTAAAGTGCCCCTTAAAGTAGATCTGCATTTCGGTAAAAATTGGTATGAAGCGAAATAAAAAAATTGCCATAACCGGCGGAATTGGCAGCGGTAAATCAACCGTAATGAAAATTCTGCAAAATAAAGGATATAAAGTTTATTCATGCGACGAAGTTTATTCTGTTCTGATAACTGAAAGAGCCTTTCTTGCTAAACTCTGCGCCGAGTTCGGCAACATACTGGACGATAATGGTGGGTTTGACAGAAAAAAATTATCTGAAATAGTTTTCAGCGATGCAAATAAATTAAAACGCCTCAATGAGTTAACTCATCCCGCAATTTATCAAAAAATGTTTACACTTGCGGCAGAGAATAACAGTACATGCTTTTTTGAAGTGCCTTTACTTTTTGAAGACGGCAAAGAGCATTTATTTGATGAAGTTATCGTAGTTCTTCGCGATAGGGAAAAGAGAATATCTGAAGTTATGAAGCGTGACAATCTTTCAATGGAAGAGGTGCAAAAAAGGGTTAAAAATCAAGTCGATTATGATAATTTAAATTTTGCGAAGTACTATGTCATACATAATAACGGCGATTTAATGCAATTAAATGCTTCAGTTGACAATATTTTGGATAAAATTATTTGACGATACTTATAGTTTGCCCTGCTTGGCTAAAATGGAATTTACTTTTTTCATTGTAGTTGCTGCTTAAATTTTGGTCTATAAATAAGATTAAAGTTTGCCTGAAAATGTAAGTAAATTTTTTAGAAATTTATTAAAATATTTTGATATTTTAGCTTGACAAGCATTTTAAAATATTATAGAATAAAAAAGCTTTTGAAAAGGTACGCACTCATGGCGGAATTGGCAGACGCGCAAGACTAAGGATCTTGTGGGAGACCATGCAGGTTCAACTCCTGTTGAGTGCACCAAAACACAGCTCAGACTTTTGTCTGAGCTGTGTTTTTTATGTCTGAAATGCATGAGTTTATGTAAGGGAAGTCGGCGAAATCTATCGCCAATCTGATAGCCATCGGCTTTGGCATTTTGTACGCAAGCGCCGCGCTCTATCTGCAACTACTGTTAAGTGCACCATGTTATGCACCTATTGCAATCCAAATCCCTGTGGTTGGACAGCAATAGGTGTTGTTTGTTTTGCTAAAAATTATATAGATCTGATTGTTTAAGGAATCAATTATATTATGGCTGTATTTTTACTAAATCTATGTGAAACTCCATTTGAGCCAGCATAGGGGCAATTTGAGTTTTATTATCACTTACATCTATGGTAAATTCTAAATATTTGTACTGTTATTTTTAGTAATTCTTGACAAACTATAAGATAGTTGATATAATATATTTTATAAAAGTAATAAAATAATTTTTTACACAAAATTTGTTTGTGAAAGGAAGAGGCATGAAAAAATTTTTAAGTTGTAAGTATTTTGTTATTATATGTACAGTTTGTTCAATGGTTATAGGTGTAGTTTCTGGAGTATTGCTAGGATTTCAACCTAGAGTTAGCGGAATTACGGTTACATCTACTTCATATGTGTTTCAGATTAAAACTGCTTGCGGTATTTGGTTGCTATCGTTATTGATTTCGTTTTTAGTTATGTTGGTTTGTATTTTAATTAGTAAGTTAAATCTTAATAAAATAGATACGGAAAGTAAATAAAAATAAGAAATTATTTTTAAAATGATTTTGTGCTTTTGAAGCACGGGTTATAAAAGAATACAGGAGCGCCCTAAGAGTTTGTCCTCAGGCGATTGAAATTCTTCGGATGGATTCTTCACCTTTTGTACATTATATTTTGGTAGATTTACAACGGTAAGTACTTTTTATTTTGCAATAAAACGACACTGATATATCCAATTCAATACAAACCCCAGAGGGTGAACAATAGCAGGTAGTTTTCTTTTTATTGTGAGATAATAAAGTTAAAGCCGAGTATTAATTACTAATTTGTATAAGATAGCGTTATTCTGTAAACCCAAAACATAGCACAGGCTCTTGTCTGTGCTATGTTTTTTATATTTGAAAATAAGGAGTTGAGTTGAAGCAAACAGGTGCACGCTGCGCAGGTTGAATGGATTACCTAAGACTTGGCAGCCATCGGCTTTGGCATTTTGTACGCAAGTGCCGCGCTCAATAGGCAACTTCTTTTGAAATAGCTGTTGCAATCTGGCCACTGTTGTTGAACTGCGATTGGCGTTTTTTTGTTTTTTGCCAATATTACATTTAATATTGTATTAATGATATTAGTAATTCCAGGATAGTATTTTATTGATAACACTATTATATTGATAATGGTGCAGGTTGCATCCGTTTTTCTTTCTTGCAATGTTTATTTGGCTTTTGAGTGTTAAATATTATATGTTATTTACGGTAAAATAAAATATTTTACCGTAAAATTTAATTAAAACTTAATTGATCATACATTTTTGTTAGTGCGCCTGAAATTAGCTTGTCTTATCGCTTGTCTTATATTGTATTTAAATTTTTTTGATTTAAAGATTAATTTATATATTTTGTGTTTGACATTCTTAAAAGGTAATTTTATTATATAAAATATGAATAACATTGTTCTTATCGGTATGCCCGCCAGCGGTAAAAGTACTGCGGGTGTCCTGTTGGCAAAAAAATTAGGGTTTGATTACATAGACTGTGATTTGCTCATTCAGAAGCGCGAAAATGCCTTTATAAGCCAGGTTTTAGAAAAACATGGCGTTGACGGCTTTATCAGAATAGAAGAAGACGTCAACGCATCGGTCATAGCGGATAAAAGCATTATTTCTACCGGCGGAAGCGTTATTTACGGCGCCAGAGCAATGGATCATTTAAGGAAACTCGGAAAAATAGTTTATCTGAAAGTCGGTCTTGAAGAACTTGAAAAGCGACTTTACGGTAAAGATTTGTTTCTGCGCGGGGTTGTTATGCAGGGAAAAGTTCATAATCTTTCTGAACTTTATGCTGAACGCGTACCTTTATATGAAAAATATGCCGACATCATCGTAGATTGCGACAATCTTTCTCTGGACGATACGGTGGACGCCATTATTGAGGCAATAAAATTAAAATAATTTTAAAATATGCCCCTCGGCTTACAGAGCCGAGGGGCATTAGAATTTATAATATTTATAATTATTTACTGTTATTTAGCTGATTATTAAATTCATAGTGCGATTAAGCTAATGTTAAAGCGCTTAAAAACGCAAGTCCGATAAGGAAGCATATAGCGAATGTAGCGCCGAGCATAGCTATCGAAATAAGAATTTTTAACCAGATTGGCTTGATGTCTTTAATTATAAAAAGATTGAGAAAGGAAAAAATTGCGCTTATTGCGCCGCCTATCGCACCGCCGACTACGGGAACAATCAGACATAATGTTACGCTGTTGCCCCAAACCATTATAAGTATAAAAGGAAGTACGGACAACACAACTTCGTACCATTTTACGGCAGGTGTCAGTTGTATTTTTTCCGAGCCTATCTGTACGCTTGAACCTTTCAGATAATTTCCCTCAATTATAAGTTGTTCGCCGCTTTCTGTAACAAAGGTCTTTTTATTTACCTTTTGTAGCTGTACGTCATTAATGGAAAGTTTTTTCTTGCCTGTCCAAAAACTTTATTCGTACTCAATTTTGCCGTGAGTTTCACTGTTGACAGTATTTTTCATAAAGCCTCTCCTGAAAATTTATGTAACTAAACCTATTTCTGTTTTAATTACCGATTAATATATTAAACTATTAAATTGATTATGTCAATATGTAATTTTTTATATAAAAAACCAACTAAAAATCTGATTGTCCGCTAAAACACTGTATCTATCAGCATTTTCAAGGGTTTAAATACTTCAAATTACTACGATTTTACTACCATTGAATGAGCCTTGATACGTTAGAAATCCCAGATTTGCAAAGATATGGTACAGCACATCAGTATTGATAAACTAAAAATTGAATATCGCAAGTAGATTATGGAACGCCGATATTGACGTTCCTTTTCTATTTCCAGCCGTTCAGAAATGGACGGCTTTTTCTATATCCAAACGAAAGGAAAATTTTAAAAGCTATGAAAAAGATATTGAAGCGATTAGCCACGGGCTTCCTTGCCTTTGCGACTATCGTTACCGCTTTGCCGACAACGGCAGTCCACGCTTCCGAGAAGCAATACTGGACAGAAAGTGCCGAGCGTGTCGGTATCGTTGAAAAAGTGATGAATGACGGTTCTATCGGTTCGACATTCAACGAGGGACACATGACCGTTGAGGGCGAGGACGCTTTCTGCGTGGATATTAACACTAACTTCCGCAACGGCTACAAGACCAGAGCCGACGCAAGCACACGCATGAGCTACGACCAGATTTCAGATGTTGCCCTCTCAATCGAGTATGTCAATCAGTATGTGCAGAGCCACAGCGGATTGAGCAGTCAGCATATCTACCTTTTGAAACAGTGCGTCGTATGGCAGAGATTGAGTGTTCATCTGGGCTGGCAATGCGATAACGTCAGAGCTTCCTATGATGAAATCCCAAAAGCGATACAGGACGAGGTGTACGCCGGGGCAAAAACCTTTGCCAGCGAGAACAAGGGACGCTATGAATGTGGCGGTTATATCTACTCTGGCGAGGGACAGGACATTGGACAGTTCTGGGCGAAACTTGCCGTAGGAAATGCCACCCTTAAAAAGACTTCCAGTAATGCCAGCATTACCGACGGGAACGGGCTTTACTCTATCGCTGGTGCGACTTATGGTGTCTATTCTGATAAGGACTGCACAAAACAGCTTGCCACCCTTACGACGGATAACAGCGGAAATACTGATACTGTGGAAGTAAAGGCTGGCACAGTCTACATCAAAGAGCTTTCCGCTCCTGCTGGCTACAAGGTGGACAATACAGTGTATTCCTTAAATGTGGAAGCTGGCAAGACAGCGACCTTGAACGTATCCGATACGCCAAAGGTTACAGATACCCTTATCGAGCTTTTCAAGATTGACATGGAAACACAGAAAGACGCTCCACAGGGCGACGCTTCCCTAGAGGGTGCGGAGTTCACATGGAAATTCTATGCGGGACACTATACCGCTGACAATCTCCCCAGCGAGCCTACCAAAACATGGGTGACAAAGACAATCGCTGAAAAGGACAGCGACGGCACTATCCATTATGTTTCCCGCCTT